>JAGXAF010000233.1 GCA_018971675.1 Bradyrhizobium sp. | reverse complement strand
ACCGGTCGCGCCGGCACTCCGGCGCTGGCGCACCACGGTGACGGTGCAGGACATTCAGAACACGGTGGCGCAGTATATCGGCCCCGAGCGCGCCCGCCATTCATTCCGAGCCTTCGCCGCGACGCACCCGACCTCGTCCGATGCATCCGCGCCGGCCGACTTCGGCTTGCTGCAGCACGCCGAACATTTGATCGCCTCCTCGATCGGGGCTGCCTCCTCACGGCTGGTGATGTCGCTGTTGCTGCGCAAGCGAACCGTTTCGGCCAAGGCCGCGCTGAAACTGCTCGACGATTCCCACGCCGCGCTGCACTTCAACCGGGAGATCCTGCAGACCGCCCTGAACCACGTGCGACAGGGCATTGCCGTGTTTGACGCCGATCTGCGGCTGACCTGTTCCAATCATCAGTTCAGCTACATTCTCGGCCTGCCGCTGCATCTGGTGCAGCTCGGGACTCCCTTGCAGGAAATCCTCGAATTCATGGGCGCGATCAACCCGTCGGGCGAGGAAGACGGCAAAGCCCTGCTGGAAAAACGGCTTGCCGCCTATACGACCGAAGGCGAGCCGCATCTGGAACACCTTTACGGCCGCCAGATCGTGATCGAGGTGCGCAGCAACCGGATGCCCGGCGGCGGACTGGTTATCACTTTCTCCGACGTCACGCCGAGCTTCGAGGCCGCCGCGGCGCTGGAGCGCGCCAACGCCACGCTGGAAAAGCGCGTTCGCGACCGCACCGAGGAGCTGACGCGGCTGAATTCGGAGCTGGCGCGAGCCAAGAGCATCGCCGAGGATGCCAACGTCTCCAAGACCCGCTTCCTGGCGGCGGCGAGCCACGACATCCTGCAGCCCTTGAATGCGGCGCGGCTCTATGTGGCAAGCCTGGTCGAGCGGCAGGGCGGCGGCGAGGACGGGCGGCTGGTCGAAAACATCGACGATTCCCTGGAGGCGATCGAGGAAATCCTCGGCGCGCTCTTGGATATTTCCCGACTCGACGCCGGAGTCATGACGACGTCGATCGCCAGTTTCAAGATGGCCGACCTGATGCGTTCGCTCGAGATCGAATTCGCGCCGATCGCGCGGGCCAAGGGACTGAAGCTGACTTTTGTGCCGAGCGCGCTGCCGGTGGAGTCCGACCGGCTGCTGCTGCGACGGCTTCTGCAGAACCTGGTCTCCAACGCCATCAAATATACCCCGCGCGGGCACGTGCTGGTCGGCTGCCGGAGGCGCGGCCAATCGCTGCAGATCTGCGTCTACGACACCGGCGTCGGGATTCCAATTCTCAAGCGCGGCGCGATCTTCAAGGAGTTTCACCGGCTGGAACAGGGCGCGCGGATCGCACGTGGCCTCGGGCTCGGGCTGTCGATCGTCGAGCGCCTGGCGCGCGTGCTCGACCACCGCATTGCACTGGATTCCAACGCCAGCGGCGGCTCGTTCTTTTCGGTGACGGTGCCGATCGCGAAGGCGGTCACCGTCACATCGACCGTCACCGGCGCGGCGCCTGTTTCGAAGATGCCGATGAGCGGCGCGCTGATCGTCTGCATCGAGAACGATGTAGCGATTCTAGATGGCATGAAGACCTTGCTGAAGGCCTGGGATGCCGAGGTTGTCGCAGCCGCGGATCCCGATGCCGCGATCGAGGCGATCGAGGCTGCCGGCAGACAGATAACCGGCCTTCTGGTCGACTACCATCTCGACCGCGGCAACGGAGTGGCCGCGATCAGGGACATTCGCCGTCGCTTCGGCGACACGATTCCGGCAATCCTGATCACCGCCGACCGCAGTCCGCATGTCAGGGCCACCGCGCAGGAGGAGAAAATCGCGGTGCTGAACAAGCCGGTCAAACCGGCATCACTGCGGGCCTTGATCGGCCAGTGGCGCACCAGGCAGATGCTAGCTGCGGAATAGGCGCTTCACGCCGTGCGGTGCTATGGCGGCGCCTGTGCGCCCTGCCGCCACTGGTCGCCGGCGATTTTGGCCGCCGCGATCACCGCCTGGGTACGGCTCTCGACGCCAAGTTTTTGCAGGATCGCGGAGACATGCGCCTTGATGGTCGCTTCGGACACGCCAAGCTCATAAGCGATCTGCTTGTTGAGCAGCCCTTCGGACAGCATCATCAGCACCCGGACCTGCTGTGGCGTCAGCGTCGCCAGACGGTCGCGCAGCCGTGCCATATCCGGATCGGCCGCGGATGACAGATCGGTATCGGGCGGCACCCAGACATCGCCGTCCATCACCTTGACGATCGCGTCGCGCAACGTATCGACGCCAAACCGCTTGGGAATGAATCCGGAAGCGCCGAAGTCGAGCGACCGTCGGATCGTGCTGCCGTCGTCGCTTGCCGACACGATCACCACAGGGATCGCCGGATATTGCGCGCGCAAGTAAATCAGGCCGGAAAAGCCGCTGATGCCGGGCATCGACAGATCCAGCAGCACCATGTCGACATCGGAATCCTGCTCGAGCATCGCGGTCAGTTCTTCGAACGAACCCGCTTCGTCGATCTTCGCCGAGGTCAGGACGCTTGCCACCGCTTGCCGCAATGCGTCGCGAAACAGCGGATGATCGTCGGCAATGACAAGATGGGTACCGGTGGTCATTTATTTATTTCTTGTTATTTCTCGCCAGACACTTTGTGAGGTAACGCGTGGCCGCTCCATTGAATTTGCCAGGCGGGTTTTATTTAAGTTGGACAATTGTCTCCTGCCGGGCTCCCGCATGCAAGCGAGGAGCATTGCTTTGCGATAAAGCAGTTAACCCGACCGCTTTGTGCGACGCAACATGGCGGTCAGGCTCTACGGTTCGCATGCACGAAAGGTCGTGGTCGTGCAGCGATCCGGGCCGATTCTGTCTCAGGCTGTCGCCCCGCAGAATTGCAGCACGACTTCGCGCCGATGCGGACGGGCGCGATGTTCGATCAGGTAGATCGCCTGCCAGGTTCCCAAGGCGAGTTCGCCGCCAAGCACCGGAATATGTAATGAGGTCGCCGTCAGCATGGTTTTGACGTGCGCCGGCATGTCGTCAGGACCCTCCGTATCATGGCTCCATCCGGCGTCTTCGGGCGCCAGCCGCTCGAGCGTCGTCGTCAAGTCAGCGAGCACCGACGGATCGGCATTCTCCTGGATGGTCAGCGACGCCGAAGTGTGACGGATGAAGAGCATTACTGTGCCGTCACGGCCGCGCGCCTCGTGCACGAATTTCACAATCTCGGCGGTGAGATCGACGAAGCCCGCTTTCGATGTCTGGACAGTCAGCAGCGACGACACGATCGAAGCGCCGGTAACCATCGACGGCGCGCTGCGGGTCGATCTCGCTGAAATCATGGAATATCCCGCACGTTCGGACGCTGATCGGACCGTCGCATCAAATCCTGCCGCTGACATCCCTTTGCACCCGGTTGGCCAGGTCGACCAGACGCCGCCACGCCTGCGCAAGCGCCGCTATCATCCGATCCATGTCGCGATCGCTCGGCAACGGGATTTCGATCTTGCGCTCGCCTTCGGCGGCCTTCGGCTCGGGCGGATTCTTCAACGAGTCCCCCTTCGACAGCGGCTCGTCGGTCTTGCCGGGAGCGGCCTGCTCGCGCTCGGCCAGTTGCGCCTTGAGCTTGTCGTTGTCGGCCTGCAACCGGCCGATTTCCTTATCAAGCGCGGCCCGTTCGTCCGGCGCAGTATAGCAGGCCCAGCCGTTGCCATTGTTGGTGCAGGTCGATACCGCACCGGTCCGGCTATCGAGCCGCAGGACGCCATCGGGGATTGGCGACAGCGCATAGCGGCCGTTCTCGGCGTCCGGCATCGGCTGCGCCAAGGCCTCGGCCACGCCAAAGGCGACAGCCGTCGCCGCGAGCAAACCGAACAGCCGTGGCAGCGCAACAATCGTCATGGAGGTGCTCCACCTCAGAAAATCCTGGCGCCAGACTCAAGGCCAGACTTGTGAAGGCTAGACTTGTGAAGCCTAGACTTGCGAAAGCTGGACTTGCGAACGATAGGGTTTACGACCCGACTTCAACGCGTCTGCGAGCAATTCGATCCGGTCCTGCCCCCAGAATACCTCGCCGTCGAGCGCATAAACCGGCGAGCCGAATACGTCGGCCGCGAGCGCATCCTGACGGTTTTGCTCATAGATTGCACTGATCTCGTCCGATCCCGAGCGCTCGACCAGTTGCCCGCCCGGAAGCCCGCAATCGTCGGCCATTTTGGCCAGCACCGCGGGATCGGCCAGGTTGAGTTGGTCCTCCCACACACCGGCAAAGGCCCTGCACAGGAATGGGTCGGGATCGTGACCCGCCTCCAGCGCCGCGACGACGAGGCCATCGGCCAGCCGCGCGTTGAACGGCCAGTTCGCCGGCTGCAGATGAAATTTCAGGCCGCGCTTGTCGCGCCAGCGCTGCAGTTCGACCATCCGATAACGCTGCCGTACCGGGTGACGTTTCAGCAACGGCAGGCCGCCGGTTTCGGAAAACAGGTCGACCAGTACCACCGGCTTGTGATTCACCTTGAGACCGTAGGTCTGCACGACCTCCCGGAACAATTTGTGCCCGATATAGGCCCAGGGGGACAACAGCGAGAAATAATAATCGACCTGACGCGGCATGCGGGCTCCCCAAGGGAGATTTGCCGCCATCCCAGCAGACGCGCCGGACCGATGCAAGATCGATTGCTGCTGGTTCGTCCGCCCGCCCGACGGCTTCCGCGGGGCACCGCCCGTACCATATCCGCCGCAACAGCGGACCTTTCGCAATCAACTGATGATAAAGCACGGCAGCCACATGCAGGGCGATGAATCCGGTGAGCAGTCAGTGCAGCGTCACCAGCGGTGGATGAAATCGGGCGACCAGCGTCATGTCGACGGAAGCGCGGCAACGACCCGCTCAAGATTGCCGATGAACTTCTGCCAGCCGTAAGTCGCACCCCGATAGTTGGCGTCTTGATCGGAACGGAAGCCGGATTGCTCCATGCGCAACAGCGTTCCATCACTGGTCGACGTCAGCGTCCAGACGACGACCGTCTCCAGCCCCAAAGCGCCCCAGCTATAGGATAGCTTCCTGTTGGGCTCGACAACCAGCACCTCGCAATCGATGACGCCGTTCCACTGGGGCATCGGTGTGGAGCGGAAATTAAACTTGTGTCCAATGACGGGCTGGAAGTCGTTGTCCATCAGCCACTCCTTGATCAACGGCCCTTGCGTGAGGGCTCGCCAGATTTTTTCCGGCGGATGCGGCAATTCCCTTTCGATCACGACAGAGTGCGAGGCGACAGCCATCATTGGTCCATCCTTTTGAGCAGGTCTTCCAGCCGATCGAACCGGTCGCGCCAGAACGCGCCGTAGAGCGCCATCCAATCGACGAGGGGCGCGAGTCC
>JAGXAF010000018.1 GCA_018971675.1 Bradyrhizobium sp. | reverse complement strand
CGCGCGGCCATTACAATCTCCGGATTGAGGGATATTCGGAACCTTCAACGGGCGTTGCGGATTTTCATTTCGGGTTCTTGCCGCCGTGCGAGAGCTGTCGTTTTTTCGGGAGTTTGAGGTGGCCGCCGGAAGTCTTACCACCTATCGAAACAAGCGTGATTTCGAAAAGACCGCCGAGCCCAGCGGCAGGGGCAAGGTAGCGCCGTCGAAGCAGCGGCGCTTCGTGATCCAGAAGCACGCGGCGACGCGGCTGCATTACGATCTGCGGCTGGAATTCGACGGCGTGTTCAAGTCCTGGGCCGTGACACGCGGTCCCTCGCTCGATCCGCACGACAAGCGGCTGGCGGTCGAAGTCGAGGATCACCCGCTTGATTACGGCGATTTCGAAGGCACGATTCCCAAGGGCCAGTATGGCGGCGGCACCGTGCAACTTTGGGATCGCGGCACCTGGCATTCCGACGATCCGGAAAAGGGATTCAAAAAGGGCGATCTGAAATTCACGCTGGAGGGCGAAAAGCTTCACGGCAGTTGGGTGCTGGTGCGCATGCGCCATGACCGCAACGGAGGCCACCGCACCAACTGGTTGTTGATCAAGCACCGCGATGAATTCGCGAGGGAAGGCGACGCCAACAATATTCTCGACGAGGATCGGTCGGTCGCCTCCGGCCGCTCGATGGAGCAGATTGCCGAGGGCGTCGGCAGGGCCCCCAAACCGTTCATGACCGTCAAGTCCGGTCGCGCCAGGGCCGATGCGGTGTGGGATTCGAACCGCGGCGAGGCCGCCGAGGCGCGCGCGCAGAAGGCCGCGGACAAGGCCACCTCGAAGGCGACTGCGGCCGGGGCGAAAGGCAGGAAAGTGGCCGAGATGCCGGATTTCGTGGCGCCGCAGCTTTGTGCCTCCGTCGAGAATCCGCCCAATGGCGAAGGCTGGTGCCACGAGATCAAGTTCGACGGTTATCGCGTGCAATTGCGGGTCGAGAACGGCGTGGCGGTGCTCAAGACCCGAAAGGGGCTGGACTGGACCGACAAATTTCCGGCGATCGCGAAACAGGCCGGCGCGCTGCCAGACATGCTGATCGACGGCGAAATCGTGGCGCTCGATCACGACGGGGCGCCGGACTTCTCGACGCTTCAGGCGGCCATTTCCGATGGCAGGACCGATCGTCTGATCTTCTTCGCCTTCGATCTGCTGTTTGCCGAGGGCGAGGATCTGCGCCGCCTGCCGCTCGCCGATCGCAAGGCTTGGTTGAAGCGGATGCTGGCGGCGCGGACGAGGGGCAAGGCCAAGGATCAGGTAACATCGATCCGCTATGTCGAACATTTTGAAGGCGGCGGCGACGCTATCCTGGAATCGGCCCGCAAGCTGTCACTCGAAGGCATCGTTTCCAAGAAACGCGACGCTCCCTATCAGTCCGGCCGCTCCGACAACTGGACCAAGGCCAAATGCCGTGCCGGGCAGGAAGTCGTGCTTGGCGGCTGGAAGACCACCAACGGCAAATTCCGTTCGCTGATGGCGGGCGTCTATCGCGGCGGCCAGCTTGCCTTTGCCGGCATCGTCGGCACCGGGTTCGGCCAGGACACGGTCCGTCGCATCATGCCGGCGTTGAAGGCGGCGGCGTCGGACAAGAACCCGTTCGGCGGCAGGGACGCTCCGCGCAAGACCCGCGACGTGCATTGGCTGAAGCCTGAGCTTGTCGCCGAAATCGAGTTCGCCGGCTTCACCGATGCCGGCAATATCCGGCAGGCTGCGTTCAAGGGCTTGCGGCAGGACAAACCGGCGAGCGAGATCGAGGCGGAGACACCGTCGATGGGCAGGATCGCAAAGCCTTCCGCGAGAATGGCTGGCGCAGCAAGCAAGATGGCTTCGGCGAAATCCACGGCGAAGGCCGAGGTGATGGGTGTGGTGATTTCAAAGCCGGACAAGGAGTTGTGGCCTGATGCCGGCGACGGCAAGGGCGTCACCAAACTCGACCTGGCGCGCTATTTCGAGGCGGTCGGCGAATGGATGATCGATCATTTGAAGGGCCGCCCGTGCTCCGTGGTCCGCGCGCCGGACGGCATCAACGGCGAGACCTTCTTCCAGCGCCACGCCATGACCGGCACATCCAACCTGCTGGAGCTGGTCAGGGTTTCCGGCGATCGCAAGCCTTATCTCCAGATCGATCGCGTCGAGGGCCTCGCCGCCGTGGCCCAGATCGGCGGCCTCGAACTGCATCCGTGGAATTGCGCGCCGGATGCGCCTGATGTGCCGGGGCGGCTGGTATTCGATCTCGATCCCGCGCCTGATGTGGATTTTGCCGACGTCATCGAAGCCGCCAGGGACATGCGGCAGCGTCTGTCGGCCGTCGGTCTGGAGAGCTTCTGCAAGACCACCGGCGGCAAGGGGCTCCACGTCGTGACGCCGCTGCTCTCGGGCGCCAAGGACCAGGTGACGTGGAAGGAAGCCAAGGCGTTCGCGCAAGGCGTTTGCCAATGGATGGCGGAGGGGGAGCCCGGGCGTTATCTGCTCAACATGTCGAAGAAGCTGCGCAAGGGCAGGATCTTCCTCGACTATCTCCGCAACGACCGGATGTCGACCGCGGTCGCGGTGTTGTCGCCTCGCGCGCGCCCCGGCGCGACGGTTTCGATGCCGCTGAGCTGGACGCAAGTGACAGACGATCTCGATCCGAAGCGCTACACGGTCCGCACCGTGCCGGCGCTGCTCGCGAAAACGAAGGCATGGGCCGGATACGACGATGCGGCCTCGTCGATCAAGCCGGCGATCAAGAAGCTGGCGGGAAAGAAGCAGGGATAGCAACGACTCCCGAGACAAGAGTCGTGGTCATGGCCGGGCGCGAGCCAGACCGACCAGGGCGCAAAAAACGAGAGGAAAAAACGAACGGGGATCGGTAAAGTTCCGCGGTCGGCACCGCTTGATTCATCGGGCCCTTCCTTTCGAACCATGCGCAACTACATGGAGCTGGATCAAACAAGGGATTTGCGCGATGTCCGCACCGCTTGTGGTTTCGATTCCGCACCGGCTTGGCCGTGACGAGGCAAGGCGGCGCTTGAAGGCTGGACTGACAAGCGCCGCATCCAGCGTTCCCTTGCTGAAGGTCGACGAGGAGCGTTGGGACGGTGACCGCATGGTCTTTCGTGTCCGTGCGCTGGGACAGGCGGCATCGGGCCACCTCGATGTCGCCGAAGATCACGTCCGGCTCGAAGTGACGCTGCCGTGGCTGTTGCAGCGATTCGCCGAGTTGGCGCAGGTCGCGATTCGCAATCGGGGCACGCTGCTGCTCACCAAGCGCAGTGATCCGACGCATTGAGATTGCGCCAAACAAGCAAAGAGTTGTGAAGAACGCGCCTGCGTTGGTGGCGCGAGCTTGCCGGTAAAGAACATTCCGGAATATCCACGGCTGCGCGGAAGGAGGGAACCGACTTTGGTCGGCACGACATCCGCCAGGCCGTCCGGCTGTTTCGATCCCGGGCGGCCTTTGCGTTTGCGGATCACGTGCGAGGGCGCTTGCGCTTCGCTCGTGCCTCGCCGATCGTTTTCGCCTTCAGCACCGCGACCGGCAGAGACGTCAACAGCCGCGCGAGCGGGATTACGCCGGCATATCCCTCTACCGAATAGCCCGCGAGATCGATAGCGGCGTCAAATTCATCCGCGTGCGGCCAGGAACGGCCTTCTTGCGACAATGGCGCGAGTGCTTTCGTTACCACCGCAATCGCCGCGTTGCCGTTGTGCCGCCGCGCGAACGCAATGACGTGGTTGCGGTGCGGGCCGGTAACGTCGAGCGACTGATAGTCTCCATGGGTGAAGACATCGGCAAGCTCGGAGCGAAGTCTCAGCAAATGGCGGGTCCAGGCCAGCTTCAAATGGCCATCTGACCAGTCCCGCACAAGATGATCCCAATCCGGCGTTTCCACCGCTGCGAGCGCCCTGGCGCGAGCGGCGAAATCCACCGGCCGGCGGTTATCAGGATCGACCAGCGACAGGTCCCAGAACTCGGTGCCCTGATAGAAGTCCGGCACGCCCGGCATCGTCGCTTTCAAGGTGATCTGGCTCAGCGAATTGAGCGCTCCCAGCAGCGCTGTCCGCCGCGCCATCTTTTCCATGGAGTCGATGAATTCCGTCGAAACCGCGCGATCCAGAATTCGCGCCACGAATGCCTGCACGCCCGCTTCATAGGCCTGGTGTGGATTGAGCCAGCTGGTCTCCTGCTTGCCCTCGCGCGCTGCCTTCAGTGCATAGGCCTGCATACGCTCCCGGAAGCTGTCGTCACGCCGGCCGAGCGGCCATGCCCCGAGCAGGGCCTGGTACAGCATGTACTCGAAGGTCGCCGACGGGGCGCGCATCTCGCCTTGAATCGCAAGATGCGGCGCGTTGAGAAGCTTCCAGCGCGCCACCGCGCTTGCCCATTCGCCAGGTATTTCGGCCAGCGCCATCAGGCGCGCACGCACGTCCTCGCCGCGCTTGGTATCGTGCGTCGAGGTCGCGGTCATGCCGTGCGGCCATTCGCGAACGCGGCCGCGCATCATCTGGTGAAATGCATCCGTGGAGAGCGCATCGGCCCGCGGATTGCCACCGACCTCGTTGAGCGCGAGCAGGCGATGGTAGCGATAGAGCGCGGTGTCCTCGAGCGACTTCGCCATCACCGGTCCGGTGAACTGCTGAACCTTCAATGCAAAGCGGCGCACGCGCGGCGCGCTGTGCAGCGACCGGCCCGATGCCGTCAGATCCATTGTCAGCGTATCGCTCAGGAAATCGAAGATGCCTTCGTCGGCGGCGAACCAGTCGGCGCGGGCCTTCTCGATCGTCTGCGAAATCAACGCACGGTCCGGCAGCCTCGGACCCGCCGAGGCCAGATAGGTGCGATAGACCGGAAAATGCAGCACGTAGAGCTCAAGCGCCTGGCGCAGGCTGTCGGCGGAGTAATCCCGGGTCGAATAGTGGCCGCCGGCGATGCGCGCCAACAGGCGTGTCAGCACGGTGAATTCGCTGGTCAGCAGCGTCTCCAGCACGCGCCTCTTGGCCTCTCTGAGGACAGGCTCGAATCTTGGCGGCTGATTACTGATCTGGCGCCAGATCTCATCGAGCGGGCCGAGCCCATTGCCGTCGACCAACGCGTGAGTAATGACGTTGAGCCACTCATAGCCGGTGGTGCCGTGGACGCCGCTGAAGGATGCCAGCGGCTCGCCTTCACCCAGAATCTTTTCGATCACCAGATATAACGGCCTGACCGCCGATCCCTGCGCTTCCCGGATCAGGCGGCGCAGCCGCTGGATATATTGCGCGGGATCGCGCAGGCCGTCGATGTGATCGAGCCGCAATCCCTGCAGCCTGTCCTCGGCGATCAGCTTTTTGACAAGTGCATGTATCGCGTCGAAAGTGACGGCGTCCTCGACGCGCAATCCAGCGAGCGTGTTGACATCGAAGAAGCGCCGATAGTTGATGTCGCTGGAGGCCAGCCGCCAATGACCGAGCTTGTAGTGCTGCCGTTCCAGCAAATGATGAAGCGCCGAGATCTGCGCGTTGCGCCCGGGACCTGCGCGATAGGCATCCAGCCCGCACGCGATGATCTCGGCGCTGCCGGCCGTATCCCTGAGCGCGGCCTTGAAATCAGGCGCTTCGCTGCGGTTTGGATGGTGCAGTCCCTTGTAGCGCGACGCGAGATCGAGCAGGGCCTTGCCGGGCGCCGTTGCCCCGGCGCCGGCCTCCCTGACGATCGCTCGCAGGATTTCGCTGTAGCGTTGCGGCGCGATCGGCAGGCGATGCTCGAAATACCAGGCTGAAAAACTGCCCTCGGCGGGATCGTAGCGCAGTTCGATTTCGGCCTTTTCCAGCGCTTCGCCATAGGACGAACCGAGGATGGGTAGCAGCACGCCGCCGCGCGCGCGGTAGGGCAACTGGTCCCAGTCGATATCGAAGGAAGCCGCATGCGGCGAGGCCTGACCCCACTCCAGTACATCGAGCCACCACGGATTGTCGGCGAAATGCACGCCGGCGTGATTCGGGACAAAGTCGAGGATCAGACCGAGATTGTGCTGCTTCAGCGCCGCGCTCAGACGGGCGAAGCCGGGCTCGCCGCCAAGCTCCGGATTGAACCGGGCGTGATCGACGATGTCATAGCCGTGGGTGCTGCCCTTGCGGGCCTTCAGGAACGGTGAGGCATAAACATGGCTGATGCCAAGCGACTTCAGGTAGGGAGCAACGCTTGCCGCTGCGTCGAAATCAAAATCCGCGGTGAGTTGCAGGCGATAGGTCGCAACCGGAATGCGGGACGGCATAGTCTATCCGATGCGCCAGGACACGGCCCAGGGTGCCATGCTCGCGGTCAACTCTTTGCCCCAGATCAGGGTTCCCTTGATGTGAGCCGCTGTAAGGGGCATGTCCTGGTTCGACAGATTGGCCGTCAGCGAGAGCGTCGTGCCATCGCCCAGGCGCCAGTCGGCCATCAGCAGGCCGCCATCCTCTGCATGCGCGCGCCCGAAGGCCGCGTCGGCCAGCCGCGGAATGATCTCCCGTTGCCGGATCGAGAGCAGCTTTCGTATCAGCGCCAGCCGTTCGCGCCCTGGCGGCTGCTCGCGCGACAGCCAGTCCAACACGGCGGATTGCATGGTCGAGACCTCGAGCGGGTCGGGAATTTCGTCGCCATATCTGGCGTAAGCGCCGGCGAATTCCCGGCGGCGTCCCTCGCGAACGGCCTCGGCGAGATCGCCGTGGAAATCGCAGAAGAACGGAAACGGAGCTTTCGATCCCCATTCCTCGCCCATGAACAGCATCGGCACCATCGGCGCCAGCAGGGTGATCGCCAGTGCCGCTTCCATGGCGCGGGGATTGGCGCTTGTTTCAAGCCTGTCGCCGAGCGCGCGGTTGCCGATCTGGTCATGGTTCTGCAGGAAGCTGACAAAGGCGATTGGTACGAGTTCGCCGCTGGGTTCACCGCGAGGCCGCCCGTCGCGATGGGCGGAGGCTTCGCCCTGATAGACAAAGCCGGAGCCCAGGGCGCGGGCGATATCGCGGAGCGGTGAGTGCTGATAGTCGCGGTAATAACCATGGGCTTCGCCCGTCAGCAGCACGTGCCAGGCGTGATGATAATCGTCATTCCATTGCGCGCGATATTTTCCGCGCGGGAAGTCTTGTCGGGCGTCGAGCAGATGCGCCGCGTTGTCGTCGTTCTCGAGCACCAGATGAATGTACCGGCCGGTTGTGTCGGCGAGCTTGCCGACCGCGCGGCTGAGATCCCCGAGCAACGGGGTCTCGCCGGGCTCGGCGATGGCATGCACCGCATCAAGCCGCAGCCCGTCAAAACGATAGTCGCGCAACCAGTACAGCGCGTTCTCGATGGCGAAATCGCGGACTTGCTTTACCCGGTAATCGATCGCGCTGCCCCAGGGCGTCTGCGCATCCGTGAAGAACGCCGGTGCGTAGCGGCCGAGATAATTCCCCTCGGGTCCGAAATGATTATAGACGACGTCGAGGAATACCATCAGGCCGCGCAGATGGGCTTCATCGATCAGCGCCTTGAGATCGTCGGGACGGCCATAGGCGCTGTCCGGCGCATACCAGAGCACGCCATCATAGCCCCAGTTGCGCCGGCCGGCGAAATCCGCAACCGGCATCAACTCCAGCGCGGTGATGCCGGTTGTCTTGAGATGATCGAGCCTGTCGATCATGGCGCGATAGGTGCCATCTCGTGTGAAGGTGCCGACATGGCTTTCGAGCATCACGGTTTCCGGCCACGGCCGTCCGCGCCAGTTTTCCGAGCGCCAGCGATAGGTGGCGTGGTCGATCACCTCGCTTGGGCCGGACACGTCTTCCGGCTGAAAGGCGGAGGCGGGATCGGGTACGTCGATCTCGTCGTCGATGCGGAATTTGTAGCGCGCGCCGGCTTTCACGCCGGCAACATCGGCCGAAAACCAGCCGTCATCGCCGCGGCGCAGGGCATGCGGCTTGTCCAGCAGGACGTCGACGCGCCTGGCGGCGGGCGCCCACAGCCGAAACGACGCGCCTTCCGCTGTCAGCTCGGGACCGAATTGCCGCTCATTCATGCGGAGCCCGAAAAGGCCAGCACCGCGCGGGGAGGCGCCTTGGTTTCCGCGCCCGAGGCAAACTCGGCGGTTCCCTGCACGTGATCGGCGGTGTTCAACACCTGCCGCCAATTCCTGTATTCAGGCATTTTCGGCAAGTGGAATGCGATCTCTTCGGGCGCGGCATTCAACACGATAAAGATCGGCGCCCCGCCGGGTTGCGAAGGTCCGAGCACATACGCAAGGAATCTGCCTTCCGGGAAATTCCAGTCGGATTCGGTCATGTCATCCGCCGACGGCGTCAGCCACGACACACCGTAGGAACCGTCGGCACGTCGCCCGTCGAGCCAGCGCTGCGAGCGGATCTGCGGAAAGCGCCGGCGCAGTTCGGTCATGTGGCCGACGAAGTCGGTGAGGTCGCTCTCGCTGCCGAGGCGCTCCCATCCGACCCAGCCGATTTCGTTATCCTGGCAGTAGGCATTGTTGTTGCCGTGCTGGGTATTGCCGACCTCGTCGCCGGCCAGAATCAACGGCAACCCTTGCGCCAGCAGCAGGCAGGCCAATTGGTTTTTCCGCAACCGCAGCCGCAGCGCGTTGATCGCGGGATCATCGGTCGGTCCTTCATGACCGCAATTATTGCTGTGGTTGTCGTTCGATCCGTCGCGATTGTCCTCGCCGTTGGCCTCATTGTGCTTTTCGTTGTAGCGGAACAGATCCGCCAGCGTGAAACCGTCATGCACGGTGACGTGATTGATGCTGGCGCGGTGGGCGCGGCCGTCATGATTGAACAGGTCGGATGAGCCCGTCATGCGGCTCGACACTTCGCCAATCAGGCTGCCTTCGCCGCTCCAGTAGCGCCGCAGCGCACTGCGATAGCGGTCGTTCCATTCCGACCATTGCGAAGGGAATGCGCCGACCTGATAGCCGCCGAGGCCAAGGTCCCAAGGCTCCGCCACCAGCTTGACGGCAGCGAGCACCGGGTCCTGCCGGACCGCGGTGAGGAACGCGCTGTTGCGATCGAAGCCGCCGGGGCCGCGCGCCAGCGTGGTGGCGAGATCGAAGCGGAAGCCGTCGACGTGACAGACCTCGACCCAATAGCGCAGTGAATCCATCACCATCTGCAGCACGCGGGGATGGCGGAGATTGAGCGAGCTGCCGCATCCCGTGAAGTCATCGTAATAGCGCGGATTGTCCGGCTTCAGCCAATAATAGGAAGCGTTGTCGATGCCGCGGAACGACAGCGTCGGACCCATATGGTTGCCTTCCGCGGTGTGGTTGTAGACAACGTCGAGCATCACCTCGATGCCGGCGTCGTGCAGCCGCGCTACCGTGGTGCGGAAGGCGTCGAGCGGATTGTCCGGGGCGTAGCGGGGCTCCGGCGCGAAAAACGACAGGGTGTTGTATCCCCAGTAATTCGCGAGCTTTCTCTCCACCAGCATCCGGTCGTCGACGAAGCCGTGAATCGGCAGCAACTCGATCGTGGTGACGCCCAGCCGCTTGAGATGGTCGATCATCGCGGGCGACGAGAGGCCGCCATAGGTGCCGCGCAAATTGTGTGGTACGTCGCCGCGTTTCTGCGTCAGGCCCTTGACATGGGCTTCATAGATGATGGTGTCTTCCCACGGGATCTGCGGGCGGATCTCGCGGCGGCCCCAGTTGAAGGTCTCGTCGACCACGACCGCCTTGGGTATGCCGCGGGCATTGTCGCGCCGGTCGAACGAGAGGTCCTCGCGCGCGCTGCCGGTGCGATAGGCGAAATGCGCGTCGCTCCATACCAGCCGCCCGGCGAGCCGCTTCGCATAGGGATCGAGCAGCAGCTTGTTGGCGTTGAAGCGATGCCCGTGCTCGGGCTCGTAGGGGCCATGAACGCGATAGCCATAGAGCTGTCCGGGCGAAACGTCGTTCAGATAGCCATGCCACACGTCCTCGCTGCGTTCAGGCAACGCGATGCGTTCGAGTTCGCGGCGGCCATGGCTGTCGAACAGGCACAGTTCAACCTTTCGCGCATTGGCGGAAAACAGCGCGAAGTTGGTGCCCCTGCCGTCCCAACTCGCACCGAGGCGGGAGGGCATCCCGGCGGATAATCGCATGCGTCAGCTTTCCGGTACGAGAAATATCGCTGCCAGGGGCGGGACGGTCAGATTGAGTTCGGGCACGAGGCCTTCCAGGGTGTGGACCTCGCCGACGTTTCCGACATTGCTGCCGCCATAATGCGCGGAGTCCGAATTGAATACCTCGTACCATTTGCCGGCGAATGGCACACGGACGCGATAGTTGTGGTAGACGTTAGGTGAAAAATTCACCACCACGAGGCAGCGCGCCCGGGCGTTGCTGCCTTTGCGGATCCAGGCAAACACGTTGCCGTTCGCATCCTCGGTGATGACCCATTCAAAGCCGGCCTGGTCGCAATCCATCTCGTGCAGCGCCGGCAGCGTCCGATACAGCCGGTTGAGGTCACGGACCAGGCTATGGACGCCGGCGTGGTTCTTCTGGTCGAGCAGATGCCAGTCGAGCGAATGGTCATGGCTCCATTCCCGTTCCTGGCCAAATTCGCACCCCATGAACATCAGTTTCTTGCCGGGATGAGCGAACATGAAACTGTAGTAGGCGCGCAGATTGGCGAAGCGTTGCCATTGGTCGCCGGGCATCCGGCCAAGGATCGATCGCTTGCCGTGTACGACTTCGTCATGCGACAGCGGCAGGATGAAATTTTCCGAGAACGCGTAGTGCAGCCCGAACAGCACGTCGCCGTGGTGGTATTTCCGGTGGATCGAATCCTTGCTGATGTAATTCAGCGTGTCGTGCATCCAGCCCATGTTCCATTTATAGCCGAAGCCAAGCCCGCCATATTCGACCGGGCGCGACACTTGCGGCCAGGCCGTTGATTCCTCCGCGGCCGTCGTGGCCTGCGGGAAGCGGCCGAACACCTCGGTATTGAAGCGGCGCAGGAAGTTGATGGCTTCAAGATTTTCCCGGCCGCCATATTTGTTGGGAATCCAGCCCCCGGCGGGCCGGCTGTAATCGAGGTACAGCATCGAGGCGACGGCATCGACCCGCAGGCCGTCGATCGCATAGCGATCGAGCCAGAACAGCGCGTTCGACACCAGGAAATTGGTGACTTCGGTACGGCCGTAATTGTAGATCAGCGTGCCCCAGTCGAGATGACGGCCTTGCAGCGGGTTGGCGTGCTCGTACAGCGCCGTGCCGTCGAAATGGCCAAGCGCGTGCGGATCGTCCGGAAAATGCCCGGGCACCCAGTCGAGCAGCACGCCCAGGCCTTCGCGATGGCACGCATCGACCAGCGCGGAAAAATCCTCCGGCGAACCGAAACGGCTGGTCGGCGCGTAGAGGCCGGTCGGCTGGTAGCCCCACGAGCCGTCGAACGGGTGCTCGTTGATCGGCAGAAACTCGATATGGGTAAAGCCGAGATCGCGGGCGTAGCGGGGAAGCTGCTCGGCCAGATCGCGGTAACTCAGCCATTCATTATGGCCCTTGCGCCGCCACGAGCCGAGATGCACCTCGTAGATCGACATCGGCGCGCTGCGCGCGTTGATGTCCGGCGGCGCCGGCCGCGGATGCGGCAATCTGGTCTCGTCGAGGACGATCGATGCGGTACCCGGGCGCGTTTCGGCGGCAAAGGCCATCGGATCGGATTTCAAGGGCAGATGCTCGCCCTGCGGTCCCGCAATATCGAACTTGTATCGATCGCCGGGCGCGGCGCGGGGTATGAACAGTTCCCAATAGCCGCTGCCGCGGACCCGCATCGGATGGCGTCGCTCATTCCAGAAATTGAAGTCGCCGACCACACTCACGCGCCGGGCATTGGGCGCGAGCACCACGAACGCCACGCCATCGACGCCGTCGAGCGTCATCGGATGGGCCCCGAGCTTGTCGTAGAGCCGTTGGTGGGTGCCCTCGCCAAGCAAATAGAGATCGAAATCGGTCAGGACCGGCGGGAAGCGGTAGGGATCGTCGAGATCGACGACCTTGTCGCCGAAACGAGCCCGCAACTGATAGCGTCTCGAAACCTTCGGCAACGGGCCGGCAAACAGGCCGGCGTCGTGAATGCGTGCAAGCGGCGCGGTTTCACCGTGTTCACCGATCGCCTCGACGTTGGAGGCTTCCGGCAGGAACGCGCGCACGACGTTCCGGTCGCCCTCGGCATGCAGCCCGAGATAGTGGAACGGGTCGGAATGTCGGCCCTCGATGATCGCATAGGCCTCAGGGGACAATCTGGTCATGGCGCCTCGCTTTGGTGAGACAATATGCGAAGCACCCCGGTCAGCGGAACGCGCAGCCACTCGGGTCGATGGGCCAGTTCGTATTCGATCTCGTAGAACGCCTTTTCGATCAGGAAGAAGTCCAGCAACCGCTCGGCGGCCTGCCGTCTGGCCGGCCATAGTCGCGGATGCGTCATGGCTTCGCGATAGGCGGCGAGGAATGTCGAGGTGGCGCGATCGCGCCAGTCCGCCAGCGCGGCCGCGAGTTTGCCTTGCTCGTCGGGAGATATTTTGAGCGCGCGATCGAGCGCCGCGGTGGCTGAATAATCGATCGAGCGCACCAGGCCCGCGACGTCGCGCGCCGCCGGCCCCTTGCGGCGGCGTTCGCCGTGCGGGCGGCGAGGCTCGCCCTCGAAATCGATGATGAAGATGTCGTCCTTGACGATCAGCATCTGGCCCAGATGGAAATCGCCGTGGTGACGGATATTCAGGATATCGAGGTCGGATGAAACCAGTTCGCTCATGCGACTGTGCAAAGTGGGGCGCAGGCCGAGCACCTGGTCGATCAGCTGGCGGTCCGCTTCCCGGAACGCGTCACGCCGCTGTCTGATGGTATCGAACACGCGATCGGCGCGGATCATCGTCTCTTCAATCCAGCGCTGGACATCCTCCGGTCGGGTCGGTTCCGGCGCGAAATCGGGCAGCGTGTCGGTGCTGGCGAGCGCAAGATGCATCTCGGCGACGCGCTTGCCGGTTTGGGCCATGTAGCGCAGATAAGGGACCTGCTCGTCGCTTCGACCGGGATGCTCGCTCGCCG
The DNA here is from genome assembly GCA_018971675.1 of Bradyrhizobium sp. Lineage (GTDB taxonomy): Bacteria > Pseudomonadota > Alphaproteobacteria > Rhizobiales > Xanthobacteraceae > Bradyrhizobium. Next base: position 12,920 of record JAGXAF010000018.1, on the reverse strand, counting down.
CGAGCAGGCGCTGCTCCTCGACGAAGCGATCGAGATAGGCCGAAGTTACGGTCCAGCCGTCGCCCTGGTTTGCAACGAAGGCATGAACGATCGCGATCGCGCTGGTCTGGTCGCCCTCGATCAGCTCGACGCTGCCGAGCAGCGCGGGTGTATTGGCAAAGCCGGCGACTTCGGTGAGGAAGCGCCCCATCTCGATCTCGGGATTGATGCCGGCTTCGAGCTTTCGATAGAGCTTGACCACATAGTCGCTGTCCACCAGCGCGGTGCTGTTGGATTGCTCGGTCTCGACCGCGCGGATGCGTTCGGGTTGCCGGATCGGCCTGTCGGAGAATTTGCTGGTCGGCGTGAATTTCAGCCGCAGCTCGCCTTCCACGACAATCAGGGATTCGCGCAGATTGCGCAGCAACAAGGCGATGAAGATCTCACCACTCGCGACATCGAGCAGCGTGCCTTCGCGCGCGCCCTGGCGCACGGCGGCGAAGGCGTTGGGATTATAGCGGTCGCGGTCGAACCGCACCCATTCGATCTGCATCGGCAGCACATAGCGCGTGGTCGTATCGCGCTGGGTGACCTCGAAAAAGGCAAGCCACGGCCGGTTATCGCCGATGTCGCAGAATGGAATGGCCGACGTCAATGTCGGCTGGATCGCCTTCGGCAGGCGCTCCGGATACCAGCGCGTGCGTGCCAGATGACCCGGCAGAACGTCGCGTTCGAATACGCCGCGGGTCCGCGCCAGCGATACCCAGGTCGAGCCCAGCGGCACCACCAGCGTTTCGAATTCAGGCACTGCCGATCGCTTGGCGGGCTGCGATTTATCGGGCTGCTGGAGCTGGAACCAGTAGAAGCCATAGGGCGCCAGCGTGATCATATAGGGCAGTTCGCCGATCGCCGGGAAAGAGGTGCGGCCGAGCATCTCCCGCGGCACGCGGTCCTTCCAGGCCGAAAGATCGAGTTCGGTGGCTTGCGCGGAGCGCGACAGATTGGCGACGCAAAGGATCACTTCCTCGCCATATTGCCGGACATAAGCCAGCACCGAGCGATTGAGCGGGCGGATGAAGGTCATGGTGCCGCGGCCGAACGCCAGCGTCGATTTGCGCACCGAGATCAGCTTCTTGGTGGCGCTCAGCAGCGAAGACAGGCTGCGCGACTGCGCCTCGACATTGACGGATTCATAGCCATAGACCGGATCCATGATGGTCGGAGCATAGAGCCTGGCCGGATCGGCGCGGGAGAATCCGCCATTGCGATCGGGCGTCCATTGCATCGGTGTGCGGACGCCGTTGCGGTCACCGAGATAGATGTTGTCGCCCATCCCGATCTCGTCGCCGTAATAGATGATCGGCGTGCCCGGAAACGACAGCAATAGCGAGTTCATCAGCTCGATCTTGCGGCGGTCGTTGTCCATCAGCGGCGCAAGCCGGCGACGGATGCCGACATTGATGCGGGCGCGGGGATCGTTGGCGTAGGTCGACCACAGATAATCGCGCTCGACGTCGGTGACCATTTCCAGCGTCAGCTCGTCATGGTTGCGCAGGAACAGCGCCCATTGGCAACTGCTCGGGATATCGGGCGTCTGCCGCAGGATATCGGTGATCGGAAAACGGTCCTCCTGCGCGATCGCCATGTAAATCCGCGGCATCAGCGGAAAATGATAGGCCATCTGGCATTCGTCGCCGCGGCCGAAATATTCCTGCACGTCTTCCGGCCACTGATTGGCCTCCGCGAGAAGCACCTTGCCCTTGGAATAGGCGTCGAGTTCGGCGCGCAGCTTCTTGATGATGGCGTGGGTTTCCGGCAGGTTCTCGTTGTTGGTGCCGTCGCGCTCGCAAAGGTAGGGAATGGCGTCGAGCCGGAAGCCGTCGACGCCGGTGTCAAGCCAGCGCTTCATCACCTGAATGATGGCGCTGACCACGCGCGGATTGTCGAAATTCAGGTCGGGCTGGTGCGAGAAGAAGCGGTGCCAGTAGAACTGGCCGGCTTCCGGATCCCAGGTCCAGTTCGACTTCTCGGTATCGGTGAAGATGATCCGTGTGCCCTGGTATTTCTGGTCGGTATCGCTCCACACATACCAGTTGCGCGCGCTCGATTTCGGATCGCTGCGGCGGGCACGCTTGAACCAGTCGTGCTGGTCGGACGTATGATTGATGACCAGCTCGGTGATGACCTTGAGGCCCCGGCGCTTGGCTTCGATGATGAATCGCCGGAAATCCTTCATGCTGCCGAAATCGGGATTGATGTCGCCATAGTCGGCGATGTCATAGCCGTCGTCGCGGCCAGGCGACGGATAAAACGGCAGCAGCCACAGCGCGGTGACGCCGAGATCCTGCAGATAGCCGAGCTTTTCGGTCAGCCCCGCGAAATCGCCGATGCCGTCATTGTTGCTGTCGGCAAAGGCCTTGACGTGGAGCTGATAGATAATGGCGTCCTTGTACCACAGCTCATCGACGGTCTCGGTGGCCGGCTGCTCTTTTGCATCGATCGAGGACATCACATTCATGGCGCGGCCCCTTTACGCCAGGCAACGGAACAGTAACGCGGGATCGCGTTCCGGATCAATCCGCAGACGAATGCCGCCCCACTCGACCGGATAGCGTTCGCCGGTAAGCAGGTTTTCCACGGCCGCGACATTGCGGCGATCGCCCGCCATGCCGACCTGGACGTCGCCGAGCGGGAACCAGAACTCGTGGACGTCGCGCGACAGCGCGATTGCCGCGATCACGCTGTTGGTCTGGTTGACCGATTCCTTGACAAGGCCGATCACATTGCCGTCCTCGATCGGGATGAAACGCAGGTTGCTCGTTTGCTGAAGGGCGGCATTCGCGCGACGCGCGCGGTTGAGCTCGCGGATATAAAGCTTGATGTTGCCGGGCTTGTTCCAGTCCCGTGTCTTGATCTCGTATTTTTCCGAATCGAGATATTCCTCGCGGCCCGGGATCGGATCGTGCTCCAGAAGCTCGAACCCGTTGTAGATGCCATAGCTGCCCGACAGCGTGGCGGCCAGCGCGACGCGGGATTTGAACATCCAGGTCTCGCCGCTCTGCAGATGATAGGGCAGGATGTCGGGCGTATTGACGAAGAAATTGGGACGATAGTAGTCCCGCTCGGGATAGCCGGTCAGTTCATTCAGGTATTGTTCGAGTTCCCATTTCTGGGTTCGCCAGGTGAAGTAGGTGTAGGATTGGGTGAAGCCGAGCCTGGCCAGCCCCTTCATCAGTTTCGGCCGCGTGAAGGCCTCGGCGAGGAAGATGACATCGGGATGGCGAAGCTGCACCTGATGGATCAGCCATTCCCAGAACGGGAGCGGCTTGGTGTGGGGATTGTCGACGCGGAAAATGCTGACGCCCTGGTCGATCCAGAACAGCACCACATCGCGCAACGCATTCCACAGCGCGCCCCTGTCCTCGCAGGCGAAATCGGGGTTGACGATGTCCTCATATTTCTTTGGCGGGTTCTCCGCATAACGCATCGAGCCGTCCGGCCGGCGCTTGAACCATTGGGGATGTTGCTTGAGCCAGGGATGATCGGGCGAGCATTGCACGGCGAAATCGAGCGCCACCTCCATATCGAGCGACTTGCAGGCCGCGACGAATTCGCGGAAGTCCTCCAGCGTGCCCAACTGGGGATGCACCGCGTCGTGGCCACCCTCCTTGGCGCCGATCGCATAGGGACTGCCGGGATCGCCATCGAGCGCGGTGACCGCATTGTTGCGGCCCTTGCGATTGGTCTTCCCGATCGGGTGGATCGGCGTGAGATAGACGACATCGAAACCCATCGCCCCGACATCCGAAAGCCGCGCGATGCAATCCTTGAAGGTACCATGCTGGCCGGGCGTCCGGCCCTGGCTGCGCGGCACCATCTCGTACCAGGCGCCAGCCCGTGCCCGCGGCCGATCGGCGACCAGCGGAAACAAACGCGACCGCGTCAAATCGGGCCGCAACTGGCTCTCGGCCATCGCGTCCCGCAATTCGTCGGTGAGTAGCGACGCGGTTTTGCCGGTTTGCAGGAAAGCGTCGCACTGGCGCCTGATCACGGCGGCGGCGGCCGGACCGCCGGTCTGCGCCCTGGTCAGCAGGTCGGCACCCTCGATGGCATCGAGGGTGAGGTCGGCGCCGGCCTTCTGCTTCAGTTCAAAGCCGTGCCGCCAGGTAGCGAATTCGTCGGTCCAGGCTTCGATGGCATAGACATAGCGTCCTGGCCGGTCCGGCACGAAGGATCCACCCCAACGGTCGTTGCTGTGATGGATCATCGGCGCGCGGGACCATTCGCGGTCCTGCTCGCGGCGCCAGACCAGCGCACAGGCAATCACGTCATGGCCGTCGCGATAGATATCCGCCCACACCTCGACGCGCTCGCCTGCGATGCGCTTCACAGCAAACCGGCCGCCGTCAATCAGCGGGTAGACTTCTTCGATATGGAAGGCGCCGCCGGCGGCAGCGCTCTCGACTGTTTGAGCTGTTTTGTTCACGGTGATGCCATTGCGCTGGATAAGGCGCCCCCCGGATTCCCGGAAACGACGCCTCCTTTTCGACTGAAAAGTGACGTGTCCGATCTATATAGGAAGCCGCATCCGGGGCGTTGGTTCCCGGGGAGGCGGATGGCTGGCTGATCGTTAGACACGGCTATCCTATTCTAGTATCAAGATAATTTCATGACGCCCCGATCTTGAGCCGGGCAAGCGGCGTGCCGGATGGAAGTTTTCGACAGAGCCAGAGAACTGGGGATTCAGGCCGAGTTTGTCGATGGGCAAGGGCACCGCCATGTGACGGGCGAGGCCGCCTTGGGGGCTATCATCGATGCTCTGCCAGCGGAATTGCCGCGCCGATTGCTGGCGGGGGCCGCCGTTATCCGCGCGGGCCAGCCGCCGCGAACCCCGCTCGGCGAGGCGGCCAGATTTCCGGTGCGCTGGAAAATCGTTGCAAACCCCGAGGTTACGGCCCCCAAGGTGATCGCAGAGGGCGAAGCCAGCGATGGAGCGATCGTCTGGCCCCCGGATTTGCCGATCGGCGCCCACCGCCTGCAGCTTGTCGATGCCGCGTCCTTGGCCGAGGAGGCGCCGCTGCTGGTGGCCCCGCCGCGAGCCTATGGGGGCGATTTCGACCGCTGCTGGCTATTGGCGGTGCAACTCTACAGCGTCCGCTCGGCACGCAATTGCGGCATCGGAGATTTTACCGATCTCGAAGCCCTGATCGCGCTTGCAGCAGATCTGGGGGCAGGCGGGGTCGGGCTGAACCCGCTGCACGTCCTGTTTGACGATCGACCCGGCGATTGCAGCCCCTATTCGCCGAACAGCCGGCTGTTTCTCAATCCGCTCTATATCGATGTCGAGAAATTGCCCGGCGCCTCCCTGGACCGGAGCGCCGTCGCTGAATTGAGGCAAGGCGATATCGTGGACTATGCCGCCGTCGCCGAACTGAAGTGGCGGGCGCTGCGTTCTGCGTTCGAGAAGTTCAAGACCGATGCAGCAGCCGGCGATCGGCGGGAGTTCGAGGAATTCCGTGCCGAGCGCGGACCGGCGCTGGCGCGGTTTGCCTGCTTTGAGGTGCTGCGGCACAAATTCCGAAAACCATGGTGGGATTGGGCCAAGCCCTGGCGGCAGCCCGATGAGGCTCGATGCGCCAGGCTGCGTCGGGGCAAGGATGGCGCTGCAATCGAATTCGTCGAATTCGTGCAATGGATCGCCGACCGGCAGCTGGGGGATTGCCGTGATCTTGCCGCCAACCTCGGCATGAAGGTCGGCCTTTATCTCGATGTCGCGGTGGGCGTGCAATCCGACGGCTTCGACGCCTGGAACGAACAGGCCGCGATCTCGCGCCATCTCGCCGTCGGCGCGCCGCCGGATGCGCTCAACACCGCCGGCCAGAACTGGGGGCTTGCAGGCTTCAACTCCGCAGGCCTGCTCATGACGTCGTTCGCGCCGTTCCGCGAAATGCTGCGGGCCTCGATGCGCTATGCCGGCGCGATCCGGCTCGATCACGTGCTGGGGCTGAAGCGGCTTTATCTGGTGCCGCACGGATTTGCCGCCAATAACGGCGTCTACGTGCAGATGCCGTTCGAGGCTTTGCTGGCGGTGACCGCGCAGGAAAGCGTGGCGCATCGTTGCGTGGTGATTGGCGAGGATCTCGGCACGGTGCCGGAGGGTTTTCGCGAGCAGATGGCGGATTGGGGCATCTGGTCCTATCTGGTGATGATGTTCGAGCGCGATGATCGCGGCGCCTTTCGCGGCCCCGACCATTATGCGACCAACGCGCTGGTCACCCTCAACACCCATGATCTGCCGACCTATGCGGGCTGGCGTTCCTTCAGCGACCTCAAGCTGAAGCGCTCGCTCGGGATTGATCCCGGCGAAAGCGACGATGCGCGTTGGCATGCGCTGACCATGTTGACCGACACCTTGCGCCATCACGGCATCCACCGGCACGATCTCTATGCCGTCACGGAGTTTCTGGCGCGCACCAGGTCCCGCCTGCTGGCGATATCGCTGGAGGATCTTCTGGGCGTGATCGACCAGCCTAATATTCCCGGTACTGTCGATGAGCATCCGAACTGGCGACGGCGCCTGCCGCTGGCGGTCGGCGATATCGCCGCGGCGATCGATGCTGCCGCGCTCAAGGTCGCGACGCGGCAGCGGAGCGCGGCAACCATATGAGATGAACTGTTGGTGAGGACACTTGGGAGGACACTTGGCCTGCAGGATTGAAGATTACGGACTGATTGGCGATTGCGAAACCGCGGCCCTGGTCGGCCGCGACGGGTCGATCGACTGGCTATGCTGGCCTTCCTTCGATTCCGACGCATGCTTCGCCGGATTGCTCGGTACCTCCAGGCAAGGCCGGTGGCAGATCGCACCCGCGCAAGAAGTCACGAAAACCTCCCGCCGTTATTGGGACGATACGCTGATCCTGGAAACCCGCTTCGAAACCGCTGGCGGCACGGTGGCCGTGATCGATTTCATGCCGCCGCGCGGCAAGGCCTCCGATATCGTGCGGCTGGTGCGGGGAATTAGCGGCCAGGTGAAGTTGCGGATGGAAATGGTGATCCGCTTCGGCTTCGGCACGGATATTCCCTGGGTCAAGAAAAGCGAGGACGGCTCGGCGCTGCTGGCGATTTGCGGGCCGGACTTGATCGTGCTCAGAACCGAGGTTCAAACCCGCGGCGAGGACATGACCACGGTGGCCGACTTCGAGGTCGGCGAGGGTGAGACCGTGCCCTTCGTCCTCTCCTATGGCCCTTCGCATCTTGACGCGCCGGAGCCGATCGATCCCCTGCAGGCCTTGCAGAAAACCCGGGATTTCTGGACCGAATGGTCCACCCGTTGCACCTATCAGGGCTGCAACCGCGATCTCGTGATGCGCTCCTTGATCACGCTGAAGGCGCTGACCTATGGCCCGACCGGCGGCATCGTCGCGGCGCCGACCACCTCGCTTCCGGAGATTCTGGGTGGCCCCAAGAACTGGGATTATCGTTTCTGCTGGTTGCGCGACGCCACTTTCACGCTGCTCGCGCTGATGAACTCGGGTTACACCGAGGAAGCCTCCTGCTGGCACGGCTGGCTGTTGCGGGCGGTCGCGGGTTCGCCGGCCGACATGCAGATCATGTACGGCATTCGGGGCCAGCGCCGTCTCTTGGAATGGGAAGCGGATTGGTTGCAAGGCTACGAAGGCGCCCAACCTGTGCGGATCGGCAATGCCGCGCACGCCCAGTTGCAGCTCGACGTCTATGGCGAGCTGATGGATGCCTTCCACCAGGCGCGGGTGGCGGGGCTGAAACTCGACGAGAGAAACTGGAATCTCGAATGCAAGGTGCTGGAGCACCTCGCGGAAATATGGGATCGGCCGGATAGCGGCATCTGGGAGCGGCGCGGCGACGGCAAGCACTATGTTTCCTCGAAGGTGATGACCTGGGTGGCCTTCGATCGCGCGATCAAGAGCGTGGAGAAATTCGGCTTGGAGGCACCGCTCGAGAAATGGCGGACGCTGCGCGACACCATCCATCGCGACGTCTGCGAAAAGGGTTTTGATCGCAACCTCAACACGTTCGTCGAATCCTACGGCTCGCCATTGCTCGATGCCAGCATCCTGCTGCTTCCATCGGTGGGATTCCTGCCCGGCAACGACCCGCGCGTGCGCGGTACGCTGGCGGCGATCGAGAAACACATGATGTGCGACGGCTTCGTGATGCGGCATGATTCCCGCGGGCCCCGAGATCGGAAACTGCGGCCCGAAGGCGCCTTCCTGGCCTGCACCCTCTGGCTCGCCGATGCCTATGTGCTCGCAGGTGAGATCGACAAGGCTCAGACGCTGTTCGACCGCGTGGTCGGCGTGGCCAACGATCTCGGGCTACTGGCGGAAGAATTCGACACCGCCGCGCGACGCCAGACCGGAAATTTCCCGCAAGCCCTGACCCACATCGCGCTGATCAACACCGCCCACAATCTCAGCGACGCCAGGAAACCGGCCATGCAGCGGTCGAAGTGAACCGGTCAGCGTCGTACCCGCGAACGCGAGGGACGACGACAGCCTGTCATCCCGCGGCGTTGCTCCTCATCACGATGTCAATCGCGCCTGCAAAACCCTCGTCCTGGTTTGACGCCGTGACGTGGGTTGCCTGTCGCTTGATGTCGTCGCTCGCATTGCCCATCGCGATGGACATCCCGCATTTGCGAAACATCGCGAGGTCGTTTTGCATGTCACCGATGGTGGCGACCGCGTCGGTCGGAACGCCCGTGCGCCTGGCGATGGCCTCGACGAAGGTGCCCTTGTCGTAGCCCGGCGGGGTGATGTCGAGATAATAGCTTTGCGAGCGGACTGCCATCGCCTGCGTCCCGAGCGCCTGCTGCATGGCGATTTCACAACGCTGCAGCAACGCCGCGTCGGACGTGGAGCCGACGATCTTGCAGGCGGCCGACAAATAAGGCGCGAAATCCTCGATAATGACGGGATCGGCCTTGATGGCACGCTTTTCCAGCGGATTGTACTCGCCATCGGGATTGCGGGTGAGCCATTGATCGCGGGTGAACAGCCAGATATCGACCTTGAACCGGTTCAGGATTTCGAGGCTGCGTTGGGCCGCTGACGCCGGGATCAAATGTTGTTCGATCGGGTTCAATTGCGGGTCGGTGATTGAACTCCCGTTGAACGATCCGAACGGCAAGGTGATGTGGAGCGGCTCGATCAGGAATCGCATGCCGATCGTGGGACGGCTGGAAACGATGGTGAAGCCGACCCCGCTATCCTGCAGTTGCCGGGCGGCGCGCGCGGCCTTGTCGGTCAGCACCTTGTCCCTGGTCAAAAGCGTGCCGTCGACATCGGAGACCACGAGCGAAATGCGGGTCATGGGCTGGTCCGGCGCGAGGCGTTGCTGGCCGGCGAGAGAGCCAGTTTGTGAATGATATCAGCCACAATCTCCTCGACCGAGGCATCGATCGACACCGTCACCGGATTTTCGTCCGGGGCTGGCGGCTCAAGGGTCCTGAACTGGCTCGGCAACAGGTCGGGCGGCATGAAATGCCCTTTCCGTTTGGCAAGCCTGTCCGCGATCAATTGCTGTGTTCCGTCGAGGAAGATGATCCGCACGTCGCCGCGGCCGTGCACCAGAAGGTCGCGATAGGCGCGCTTCAGCGCCGAGCAGGCAATCACGACATGTTCGCCGGCCTTGCAGGCCCGGTCGATTTCGGCCGCGATGGCGCGAAGCCAGGGCCAGCGGTCTTCGTCGGTGAGAGGATGCCCGGCCTCCATCTTGGCGACGTTGCTGGCGGGGTGGAATTTGTCGCCATCCTCGTAAGTCCATCCGAGCGTCGCGGCCAGTTTGTCGGCGACGGTGCTCTTGCCCGATCCGGACACGCCCATCACGATCAGCGCGCAGGGGCCCGCGCCTTCAGCTTCACTCACGAAAATTCTCCGGCAGCGCGGCCCTGTCCACGAGCCAGATTGTCTCGCCTTGCGAGCGGGCACGGTTCGCCGGCAAATCCTCGCCGTCCTCCAGCACGCGGGTCAGGATAGCGCGCTTTCCCGCTCCGCCGGCCTCGAACAGCATCTCGTGACAGGATGCGAGCGCGGGCAAAGTGAGGGAAACGCGCGGCACGAAGGGTTCGACATGCGCCTTCGGGACGCCGGTGACCCAGTGCCGCGTTTCCTCCACCGCGGGGTATCCGGGAAACAGCGAGGCGGTATGGCCGTCGGGCCCGACGCCCATCAGCACCACATCGAACAGCGGCCGGGCGGGATCAAGCTGGCCGGCGCCGTAGAAGGATTTCAGTTCGCTCTCGTAGCGACGCGCGGCCTCGTTCGGATCCGCGGCGTCGACGTCGATCGGATGGATATTGGCTGGCGGCGCGCAGCGGTCCAGGAAGGCCTTGCGCGCCATCGCCATATTGTTCCGCGAATCGGTCGAAGGCACAAACCGCTCGTCGCCAATGAACCAGTGCACCCGATCCCAGGGAATACGGCTGCGATAGGCGTCGGTCGCCAGCAACTCGAACAACAGCTTCGGGCTCGAACCGCCGGAAAGGCAGATCGCCACGCGGTGGTCGTTGGCGATGATGCGGGCAACCAGACGATCCGCGGCGGTTTTCGCCAGCGCGGCGGGATCGGCCGCGACGATCACCCTGGGTCTTGCCTGATGTGTATCGCCCGGAGCCATGTCAGGTCAGCTTTCGCCAGTTTCGGCCGTCGCGCGTCAACAGCGTGTCGGCCTCAGTCGGGCCATGGCCGCCAGCCTGGTAACTTTCCAGCCCGCTGGCGCCGGCCTTCTTCCAGGCGTCAAGGAACGGCTGCACGGCTTGCCAGCCGGCTTCGACGCTGTCGGCGCGCTGGAACAGGATGTTATCGCCGATCATGCAATCGTAGATCAGGGTTTCATAACCGGTCGAGGGCTCCGCGTTGAAGTAATCCTTGTAGCGGAATTTCATCTCGACGCCGTCGATCGAGATCGTCGGCCCCGGCACCTTGGTGTTGAACTGCAGCGTAATGCCTTGGGTCGGTTCGATGCTGATGACGAGATAGTTTTGCGACAGCCGGTCCACCGGCGTATCCCTGAACATCGCGAACGGGGCTCGTTTGAACTTGATCGCGACCTCGGTACGCTTGGCGCCGAGCGCCTTGCCGGTGCGCAGGTAAAACGGCACGCCGGCCCAGCGCCAATTGTCGATGGTCAATTTCAGCGCGGCATAGGTCTCGGTGATGCTGTCAGGCCTGACGTCCTCGGTCTTGCGATAGTCCCCGATCTCGTCGTCGCCGATCCTGCCGCCGAGATATTGGCCACGCACCGAATCCTTCAGTGCATCCGTCTCGCTCTGGGTCTGGATCGCCGCGAGTACTTCAGCCTTTTCCGAGCGCACGGCATTGGCCTCGAATCGCGCCGGCGGCTCCATCGCGACCAGCGACAATAGCTGGAACAGGTGGTTCGGCACCATGTCGCGCAACGCGCCGGTGACGTCATAGAAACTGCCGCGGTGGCCGACGCCGAGCTTCTCGGCGACGGTGATCTGGACGTGATCGATATGATTGCGATTCCAGATCGGCTCGAACATGCCGTTGGCGAAACGCAGCACCAGGATGTTCTGGACGGTTTCCTTGCCGAGATAATGGTCGATCCGGTAAAGCTGTTGTTCCTCGGCGATCTTGAGCAGTTCGGCATTCAACGCCCGGGCGGAGGCGAGATCGGTTCCGAACGGCTTTTCGATCACCAGCCGTCGCCACGCACCGCTGTTCTCCTTGAGCATGCCGGTGCGGCCAAGTTCGCGGCTGATCGGCGCGAATGCGCTGGGTGGGACCGCCAGATAGAACAGCCGGTTGCCGGAAGTCCTGCGTTCGGCCTCGAGCTTTTCGAGCTGCTCGCGGAACTGGTCGAACGAGGCGGGTTGCCCGGGATCGGCGACAACGCAGGTGACACATTCCAGCATGCGCGTGGCGAGGGCATCATCCACTTTCCGGGTCGCGAACTGGCGCAGACCCTTCATCAGGCTGTCGCGCAGGTCGTCGTTTGACATCGGGTTGCGGACGACACCGACGACGCAGAAATTATCCGGCAACAGATCGGTTGCCGCCAGATTGTACAGGGCGGGAATGACGAGGCGATGGGCGAGATCGCCGGTAACGCCGAAAAGAACGAAGGAGCAGGCGTCGGGTTTTTTTTGGCGGGGTGCGGGGTCTGTCACTGACGGACGGCCTTTGACTTCAAGGTGCTGAATATGGGTTGGGCGCGGAGGTGGAGGCTATTTCGGCTCCTTGTGGCCACCGAAACCGGCGCGCATCGCGGAGAGAATCTTTTCGGCAAAGGTGTGATCCTTGCGCGAGCGGAAGCGTGTATACAGGGCGGCGGTCAGCACCTCCGCCGGCACCGCCTCGTTGATCGCGGCATTGATGGTCCAGCGGCCTTCGCCGGAATCCTCTACAAAGCCGGAATAATTATCGAGCGTCGCGTTCTGGGCAAGCGCGGACGAGGTCAGGTCGAGCAGCCATGACGGGATCACGCTGCCGCGCCGCCAGACCTCCGCGATGTCGGCAATATCGAGATCGAAACGATGATCTTCCGGCAGTGCATCGATGTTGGCGTTCTTCAGGATGTCGAAGCCTTCGGCGTAGGCCTGCATCAGGCCATATTCGATGCCATTGTGAACCATCTTGACGAAATGTCCCGCTCCGACCGGTCCGGCGTGGATGTAGCCTTGCTCGATCCGGGGGTCGCGTCCCTCGCGGCCTTTGGTGCGCTCGATCTCGCCGATACCGGGCGCCAGCGTCTTGAAGATCGGATCGAGGCGGTCGACCACGGCCTCGTCGCCGCCGATCATCATGCAATAGCCGCGCTCGATGCCCCAGATGCCGCCCGAGGTGCCGACGTCGAGATAATGGATGCCGCGCGTCTTCAGCGCCTTGCCGCGGCGAACGTCGTCCTGCCAGAAGGTGTTGCCGCCGTCGATGATG
>JAGXAF010000232.1 GCA_018971675.1 Bradyrhizobium sp. | reverse complement strand
AATCAGCTCTTCAATAACGATTTGATCTTCTTGTCGAACTCATCGAACGACGCCTCGCCCTTGATGACGTCGCCGTTGATGAAGAACGTCGGGGTCGAGTTCACTTTCAGTATGTCGGTGGCGTATTTCTGATCGGCGGCGATCTTGTCGAGCAGCGCCTGGTCCTTCAGGCAAGCCTCGACCTGCTCCTGGCTGAGGCCGGCCTGCTTGCCGATGCGGGTCAGCGTCTCCGTGGTGTTCTTCATCACCCAGTCGCTCTGCTGCTTGAACAGCATGTCGACCACCGCGAAATATTTTCCGGCATCGTCCTTGGCGATACAGCGCGCCAGCATCGAACCGGCGGCCGCCTTGATGTCGAGCGGAAATTCGCGAAAGATGTAACGGATCTTGCCGGTATCGATATAGGTCGACTTGATCTTCGGAAACACGTCGGCGTTGAATGCCGCGCAATGCGGGCAGGTCATGGACGCGAATTCGGTAATGGTGACCGGGGCATTGGCGGGGCCGAGCGCCATGTTGGGCAAGGAAACCGGTTTGGCCACATCGGTCGCGCTTTGCGCCATCGCGCTTGCGATCAGACGCAGCGGCGAGAAGCCGGCAAGGGCGGCAAGGCCGGTGAGCGACAGGGCGGCAGTGAGGGCGCGACGGGTAATGATCACGGGTTGCTCCGGAATTGGCGCGTTCACGCCCTAAAGAAGAAGTGTTCGCTAGCTTGAAACCACAATTGTGGCAATGGCGGGCCATCAGGGCCGGGCCCCGCGACAACCTCAATTTCGCTTGATCATAGCGCCGAGCCGCGCCAGCGCGGCCCGCAATTCCTCATCCTCGACGGCGGAAAGCGTTTCCGCGACTTCCGCCACCGATTTCGGATCGGGAGGATCGACGATCCCTGGTCGCTCCCGGCGCGACAGCGGCGCCTGCCGCAGCGCCAGACGGCCGACAGCACTCCAGCCGAAGAAGCGATTGACCCGCTCCAGAAGCGTGTCGGAGGCGTGCTGGATTTCCAGCGCCGCGGGACCTTCCACCCGCAGCACCAGCGTCGCGGGTTCCTGCGGCTGGCCCTCGACCGGCCGCGGCCACTGGATCTTCAGCGGTTCGGAGTGCCTGGCGACCTCGGGTCCCGCGATCTCCGGCCAGCGCGTCACCAGTTCGCGCGCGGCGAATCCCTGCCTGGCATAGGCATCGGAAAATACGTCGCTAAGCAGGACGGAAAGCGGTTTTGCCGAGATCGGACCAGGTTTTGCCATCGCCTGTTATAACACCTGCGTATCGCGGAAACAGGTTTATGCGGCGCGGGACGTGATTACTGTCGATGGCGCGCAGCATCGCTGGTTTTGAACCGGTTCTGATATTACGTTGCGGCGTGCTCGTATCCAAAAAAACCCGGCGTTCCGATGTGCCCGTTGGCCGTCCGGAACGGCTGCTGCAATGGTATGACCGCCATCGCCGGCGGCTGCCGTGGCGGCCGCTTGGGGGCGAGCGGGCCGATCCGTACCGGGTCTGGCTATCGGAAATCATGCTGCAGCAGACCGGCGTCAAGACAGTCGGGCCGTATTTCGAGAAGTTCGTCGCGCGCTGGCCCGATGTCGATGCGCTCGGCGCCGCCTCGCTCGACGACGTGATGCGGATGTGGGCGGGGCTCGGCTACTACTCGCGGGCGCGCAACCTGCATGCCTGCGCGGTCGCGGTGCGGCGCGATCACGGCGGCATCTTTCCGGACACCGAGGAAGGGCTGCGCGCGCTGCCGGGTATCGGGCCTTACACCGCCTCGGCGATTGCCGCGATCGCCTTCGGCCGGCGCACGATGCCGGTCGACGGCAATATCGAGCGCGTAGTGTCGCGGCTTTACGTCGTTGAGGAGCCGCTGCCGCAGGCCAAGCCGCTGATCCAGCGATTGGCGGCGACGTTGCTTGCCGAGGGAACGACGTCACACGCCGGCGACGTGGGGTCGCGCGCCGGCGATAGCGCGCAGGCGCTGATGGATCTCGGCTCGACCCTTTGCACGCCAAAAAAGCCGGCCTGCGCGCTGTGTCCGCTGAACGAGGATTGCCTTGCCCGCCCGCGCGGCGATCAGGAGACGTTTCCGCGCAAGGCGCCGAAGAAGGCCGGCGAACTGCGCCGCGGCGCCGCCTTCGTGGTGAGGCGCGGCGATGAAGTGCTGGTACGCACCCGTCCTGAAAAAGGCCTGCTCGGCGGCATGACCGAAGTGCCGACCTCCGACTGGCTGGCCGGGCACAATGACAGGACCGCCCTGAAACAGGCGCCGGCTCTGAAAGGCGTGGCGTGGCATCGCAGGGCCGGCGTAGTGACGCACGTCTTCACGCATTTTCCGCTCGAACTGGTCGTCCACACCGCCGAGGTCCCTGCACGCACCCGCGCCCCTGGTGACATGCGCTGGGTGCCGATCGCGACGCTGAAAAACGAGGCGCTGCCCAATGTGATGCGCAAGGTGATCGCGCACGGGCTGGGGAAGTGAGTTCGCAACCGTTCGCGGCAGATGGCCAGACCTGAAATCAGCCGCGCGCGGATCTCGCCACGATCGGCGGCCTGGCGTTGAGGCCCTCGACCTGGAAGCCCGCGACGCGCTTGTAATTGGCGGCAATGTCTTCCAGTTCCTGTTGCGACAGCACGTCGGTGACGACCTTGTAGCCGTCAGGCGCGCGCTCCTCGACCAGCTGCATCACCTGCTCGGGTCCGTTGCGGCGGTTGAGCATCACGAGGTCGGTGGTCGCGGGCCGGCGTTCCGCTTCATAGGCGATCAACGCTTCATGCGTTGGCCCATGCTCGAGGATTTCCCGGGTCAGCACCCGCGCATCGAGGATTGCCTGGGACGCGCCATTGGAGCCGATCGGATACATCGGGTGCGCGGCGTCGCCCAAAAGGGTGACCGGGCCGAATGTCCATTGCGCAATCGGATCGCGATCGACCAGCGGATATTCGTAGGCGTGCGGGCAGGTCTCGATCAGGCCGGGCACGTCGAGCCAGTCGAATTTCCAGTCCTTGAACCATGGCAGGAACTCTTCCAGTCGGGCGGCGCGGTTATAGTCCTCGCGACGCCACTGATAGGTCGGCGGCATGTGCCGTTCGGCGATCCAGTTGATCGCGGATTTTCCGGACGCATCCGGCTCCCTGGAAATCGGATAGCAGACGAATTTCAGGATTTCGTGGCCGGCCATGATCATGGTGCGGCCGGACAGGAACGCGTCGCTCTTGCTGATGCCGCGCCACAGGATGCGGCCGTTCCAGATCGGCGGGCCTTCCTGCGGATAAAGTTTTTCGCGCACGGCCGAATGGATTCCGTCGGCCGCGATCAGGATCGCGCCGTCGTGATCGCCTTGCGATTTCCCGGTGGCCTTGTCGATGAATTCGGCGCGAACGCCTTGCGCGGTTTCGGTCCAGCCGGAAAGGTGGTGGCGGGTCAGGATATTTTCCTTGCCCAGCCGTTCGGTGGCGGCGTCGAGCAGGATCTGCTGCAGCATGCCGCGATGGATCGAGAATTGCGGCCATCTGTAGCCGGCGTCGATGCCGCGCGGCTCGCTCCAGATCGGTTTGCCGTGCTTGGAGAAATAGGCGAGCTCCCGGGTGCGGACGCCGACGGCGTCGAGCCGTTCGAGGAGGCCGAGTTCGGTCAGTTCGCGCACCGCATGCGGCAGCACGTTGATGCCGACGCCGAGCGGTTTCAGCTCCGGCACGCTTTCGAACACCCTGGCCGCGACACCGATCTGGTGCAGGCTCAGCGCCAGGGTCAGCCCGCCGATTCCGCCGCCGGCAATCAGTACCGTCATCGTTTCCCCGTCGCCATCGCGCCCTCGAGCGAAAGTGGCTTTCGGTTCGCGTGAAGAAAACGCGTCAAAAACAAAAGATCAGCGGCGTCATGACATGGCGGCCGCCAGCGACGCATGAATCCGCCGGTGAAGCGGAAGTTGACCGTGCCGGAGCGGATACCATGCCGCGATCGTTGCGGCGAGTTCTATTCAGGCGATTTCAGCCGGCCGCCATTTCGGAGCGGATTTCGGCGCGCAGCTCGTCGATCAGCTTCAGGCCCCTGCTGGTCTCGACGTGCCAGAAGGTCCAGCCGTTGCAGGCGCCGGAACCTTGCGCCACCGCGCCCATGCGGTGGATCGAACCGACCTTGTCGCCGAGCATGATGGCGCCGTCGGCGCGGACCAGCGCGCCGTGACGCTTCTTGGAGTCGACCAATCGGGTGCCGGGCGAAATCATGCCGCGCTCGATCAGTTCGGCGAACGCCACGCGAGGCGCGTCGCGCGCGGTCATGAACGGCGCCAGCGTCGCTTCCGGCAGCGGTTCGATCGCGGCGATGCGCGCTTCGGCTGCGGCGGCATAGGTCTTGTCGCGCTCGAAGCCGATGTAGCGGCGGCCGAGGCGCTTTGCCACCGCGCCCGTGGTGCCGGTGCCGTTGAACGGGTCGATCACGAGGTCGCCGGGCTTCGACGACGACAGCAACACGCGGGCCAAAAGCCCTTCCGGCTTCTGGGTCGGATGCACCTTCTTGCCATCATTGTCCTTCAACCGCTCCTCGCCGGTGCACAGCGGAATCAGCCAGTCGGAGCGCGCCTGCACGTCTTCGTTGGCGGCCTTCAGGGCCTCGTAGTTGAAGGTGTAGCCCTTGGCCTTCTCGTCGCGCGCCGCCCAGATCATGGTCTCGTGGGCGTTGGTGAAGCGGCGGCCGCGGAAATTCGGCATCGGATTGGTCTTGCGCCAGACGATGTCGTTGAGAACCCAGAAACCGAGGTCCTGCATGATGGCGCCGACGCGAAAAATATTGTGGTAGGAGCCGATCACCCACAGCGTCGCAGACGGTTTCATCAGGCGGCGGCAGGCCAGAAGCCAGGCGCGGGTGAAATCATCATAGGCGGCGAAGGAGGAAAACTTGTCCCAATCGTTGTTGACGGCATCGACGTGGGACTCATCGGGGCGCTTGAGATCGCCCTTGAGTTGCAGATTGTAGGGGGGGTCGGCGAACACCAGGTCGACCGAACCGGCCGGAAGCTTCGACATCTCGGCGACGCAATCGCCGGTGACGATGCGGATGCAGGATTGAGACTGAGACTCGGACTCAAATTTAGTGCGGGGCGCCCTCGCAGACGCCCCGCGACGCGACACAACCATGACTCAAATACTCTGACTCAGGCGACGCTGTCGGCGACGCGGGACTAAACAACCGACTGACGACACATTGACCGGGCAAAGTAAAAATCGACTTAACCGGACAATTCTTTCATGCTAGGCAATTTTTGCCGGGGTTATTGACGGACGGCATGGAAATTTTACGTTGTTGCGGCGTCGGATCGGCGGAACGGAATCCGCGAATTGCAATGAGGGAAAAACGCCATGCGTTACGATGATT
>JAGXAF010000231.1 GCA_018971675.1 Bradyrhizobium sp. | reverse complement strand
CTTGTGACCGAGCTCACATTTCAAGAAATTTTTGATAGAGCCCCGGCGATGCGCTAGAGACGGAGGCGCTCAAAGACTCTTGCCGCGGCTGTTTTGGGGTCTGGAATCAGGGAAGGCGCGCGTGTGACGCCGCGCAGTGAAGCCGTTTCTACCTCAATCCCTCATACACCATCAGCCCGCGCGCGATCGCGAGTTTTCTCAAGGCGCGAGGGACAAAACGTTGCGGCGGGTGGGCGAGGTAGCGCCACGAGGTCAGCTTGAAATCCGAGAGCACGCTATGGCTGCGTCCGAACGGCGCCAGCAATCCGGTCAGGCTGATCGGGGTGTGGGCACGGGTGTTGAACGGCAGCAGCAGCAATTCCAGATGCGAAAGCGAGCCGTCCTGCGCGGTGGCGGTAATGCCGGCGACCACGCCGAGCATTTCCTCGGCGACGACGGCGACGATATCCTCGATCGGCCGGCGATCATCCGGTGCAAACAGCGCGGAAAAGCTCTTGTCCTTGAGGTCGCGGCCAAGCAACGCGCAGACCCGCGTGCCCGCCACGCGGAACGGGAAGCCGGCGTCATCGTATGACAGCACAAAGATGTCGCCGAGCAGTTCACGAACCGCCTCAGGTTCGATGTCGCTGCGATCCGGCGCGCGCTCAGCCCCACGTTTGCCGTCCCAATAGGCGAAAAATTCACGGTTCGACGGATGTTTCATGCATTTCCCCTGCTCGGCATGTGGCTCGGCGAGACATATCCGTCCCGCTTTCACGCACGCGCCGTCCCAAGTTCGTTTTGCAGGAGGCACGGTGCAGCGTCCATGCCAGCGGCCGCTCCCCGCCGGCTTCGCGGGGGGTTCCTCGTATTAACGTTAAATTAACGATGGGGTTGGCGACGCGGGCTCTTGGGATAAGATGCTCCGCATTCACTCGGACCGGTTTTCTCCAGGAACCGGCTTCGGTTGGTACACAGGGTTGGTTCAAAACAGTTTGGTCGTCGCGCGGAGAAGGGTGGGAGCGTCACCCGCATCGACCGGAGCGGCCAGATCGGACAGATAAGGCAGGGCTTTCTCAGAGCCCTGCCTTTTTGTTTGTTATACATGCGCCAAACGTGCGGCCCGGCATCAGATGCGCTCTTGCGCTGCAGCAGCAAGCCGCCTATTGGGGCGCCATCGCCCCGACGAATAAGCCCGCTTCCAGACGAATAGCCCGCTTGAGGTCTCAATCTCCTTGGAATCCCGGCCAGAATCTCAGTTCCCGCAGGAACTGCCGCCCGAGCCCCCGCGCGAGCCGATCCTGACGTTGCCGGGTGCGCTTACCGTCTATATCGCGCTGCTGGCGGTGATCCATCTGATGCGGATGATGCTGCCGTTCGACATCGACGACCTTGTGGTCGAGATGTTCGGCTTCATCCCGAAGCGCTACGATTCGACGCTGCTCGACATTAGTTTTCCCGGCGGCGAGGGGGCCAAGGTGTGGACCTTCGTCACCTACTCGCTGCTGCACGCCAATCTCAGCCATATTGGTTTCAATGTGCTGTGGCTGTTGCCGTTCGGCAGCGCGCTGGCGCGCAGGTTCGGCGCTGCCCGGTTTTTCGTGTTCATGGCGGTGACGGCGGCGGCCGGCGCGCTGGCGCATTTAGTCACGCACGAACACGCAGTGGCGCCGATGATCGGCGCATCGGCGTCGGTGTCCGGCACCATGGCGGCGGCGATCCGCTTTGCCTTTGTGCAGGGCAGCTTCCTCTCGTTCAGCCGCGGCGATGCCGATGCCGCGGCCAGGGTACCGGCGCTGTCGCTGACGCGCGCGTTGCGCAACGGCCGCGTGCTCGGATTTCTCGCGATCTGGTTCGGCGTCAACATCATCTTCGGCATCGGCTCGATCGCAATCGGCGCCGACGGCGCCAGCGTCGCCTGGCAGGCGCATATCGGCGGCTTTCTCGCCGGCCTGATGCTGTTCTCGCTGTTCGATCCCGTTCCACGCGAGAGGGGCCAAGGTACGGATGCGCCACCGCCGGACGCGCTGACGCGCGGTTGAAGATTGCTTGCGGCGCAAGGTGAATTCATTCATCATCGCCAGCCTGACGAGGCGGGGCTATCGGGCCCGTGAGCGTACCTGATGGCCGCGTTTGCCACAGGCGCCTGCAACGAAGCCGGCGGCGAACTGTTGACCGAGACTCTTAAGGCAATGAAGACCGGGCTCACTGAAGAGTGCGGTCGGCTTCAGGGAGACAACAATGACGGTACGCGCAATTCTCGAGACCAAAGGCCATCACGTCCAGATCGTCGAACCCGACATGAAGCTTTCCGCCGCGGCCACGATTCTGGCGGAGAAGAAGATCGGCTCCGTGCTGGTGATGACCAACGGTCGCATCGAAGGCATTCTGTCGGAGCGCGACGTCGTTCGCGGGCTCAGCGAACACGGCGCGTTGGTGCTGGACGAACCGGTCAGCTCGGTGATGACGCGCAAGGTCGTCAGTTGCAAGCAGTCGGATGCCGTCAGCACCATCATGGAGATAATGACGCTGGGCAAGTTCAGGCATCTGCCGGTGGTCGAGGATGGCAGGTTGGTGGGCCTGATCTCGATCGGTGACGTCGTCAAATGGCGGGTCGGCGAATACGAGGCCGAGCAGGAAGCGCTACGGGACTACATCAAGACCGCGTGATCCCGGAAGACATCAGCCGATCGATGAGGCCCGGTTGTTTGATCAGGTTGTCTTGTCGACCGGCGGGCCCGACTCGCCGGCACCCGGCGCGAGGATCTGGATCGCCTCCTGGATCGGTTCGACCGCGCGCTCGGCAGCCCGCGTGCCATGCGCGATCAATTCGTCGGCACGGTGGAAATCGAACCAGCCGATTTGTCCAACCCGGGGCGAGATCAGGAGATCGGGCGGATCGCCCGCCAGTCGCGCGCGGGTGATCCGGTCTTGCATGATATTGAAGGCGTCGACCATCACGGTGGAAATGCCCGGCCGGCCGCCGCCGCCGAAAAACTCGCGCTTCACGGCGCGCTCGAGCGAGAACAGCCGGCCAAGACCGCGTTTCGACGACGCGGGCTCGATGGCGGCTTCAGGCGTCACCGCGGCCGTCGCCTCGGCCGGCGGGCCGTAGGAATAGATCGTGGTAGCGTGGGTGAACACATCGCTGGAAAGATTGGCGGCAATCACGATCTCAGCGCCCAGGGCCCGCGCCGTCGATACCGGGACCGGATTGACCAGCGCGCCGTCGACCAGCCAGCGATCACCAATCATGACCGGCGGGAATATACCGGGCAGCGCATAGGAGGCGCGCATCGCATCGACTATTCGTCCATGGGTCAGCCAGATTTCGTGGCCGGTGCGGACCTCGGTCGCAACCGTTGCAAACTTGATCGGCAGGTCTTCGATCCGGCTCGTGCCCATCGCGCCTTCGAGCTGGGCCGCGAGCCTGGCGCCGCCGATCAGACCCGAACCACTGAGGCGGACATCGAGATAACCGAAGACATTTCGCGGATGCAGGCTGCGTGCCCAATCCTCGAGCGTGTCGAGATGCCCCGTCGCATAGGCGCCGCCGACCACGGCGCCGATCGAGGTGCCGACCACGACATCGGGCACGATGCCGCGCGCAACCAGCGTCCTGAGGATGCCAATATGGGCAAAGCCGCGCGCGGCGCCGCCGCCGAGCGCAAGGCCGATCACTGGCCGCCTCACGCTGCCGAGCCCGACCTTCGTAGGGCCGGTGTGGCCGCGCCCGAGAAAATTCTCAAACACCACTCGTCTCCCTGGCGCGCGAACCTGATCGCTCTGGTCCGGGCTCGCCAGAACCAAGGGCTGGTTTATACCGCGATTTCCACCGGGCTACGCAGGGATTATGACTGCACTGCGACGCACCGTTGCTGATAGGTGATGTGGCAGGTTCCCTCAGGTTCAGCGATTGGTTCGGAACCGGAGGCTTGAATTTGCCGCGTTTTCAGTGAAAAGCATGCGGATGAATCCCGGGAGCAGTGGCATCGAAGGTTCCGGGCGGCGGGGCCGCCCGACGATGGCGTTTGCGCTTTTGGCGGTACTGGTTTCAGCGGTTCCGGCCGCCGCGCCCGCCCAAATGTTCACCGATCGGCCGCCGCCAGTGCCGCCGGCGCTGGTGCCGGACGCTCCAGGCGGCGCGATGAGCCTGGCGCCGTCGTCGGGCACGGCGTCGATTCCGACCTCGCCTGCACCGCTGAACCAGTCCCCGGTTGCCGCGATCCCACCGGTCGTTCCGCCGCCGGCCGCCTCGACCGCCGGTCAGGCCGTGCTGTCGCTGACCGCGCGCTACGGCAAGGACATGCCGGTCGTCAACGGTGGGCTGGTGTGGCGGGTGTTTGCCGGCCGGGCGGACGAAGCCGGTACCTTCAAGATGATCCGCGAGGATCACGGTGCGACCCCGAACATCGTGCTGCCCCCCGGCAGCTACGTGGTTCACGTCGCGCTCGGCCTCGTCAGCGCGGTGCGGCCGGTGACGCTAAAATCCGAAACCGTTCATGAATCCTTCGTGCTGCCGGCCGGTGGCCTGCGCATCGAAGGCCGGGTCGGTACGTCAAAAATTCCGGCCAACCAGATTTCGTTCGCGATCTACAAGGGCAGCCAGTTCGAAACCGCGCAACGGCCACCGCTGCTGCCGAGCGTTGCTCCGGGCGATGTCGCGCTGGTGCCCGAGGGGACTTACTACATTGTCTCCAATTACGGCGACGCCAATTCGGTCGTCCGTTCGGATATTCGCGTGCAGGCGGGCAAGCTGACCGACGTGACCATTACCCATCGCGCCGCCGTGATCACGCTAAAGCTGGTCAGCAGCCAGGGTGGCGAGGCGTTGGCGAACACCGCTTGGTCGGTGATCACGCCCGGCGGCGACGTCATCAAGGAATCGATCGGGGCATTTCCCCGGGTGATCCTGGCCGAAGGCGAATACCGCGCCATCGCCAAGAACGAAGGCAAGGTATTCGAGCGGCCCTTCAACGTCGTCAACGGCGTCGATGGCGAAGTCGAGGTCGTCGCGCGTTAGCCGGCTGACCCGCGGCAAAGGTCGATGGCGACTGTCATAGTTGCTAACGCGCACTAACCATCGATCGACTTTGGATTGTCATAATCGATGGTTCGCCGGTAGCGCTGCCCGATTTTTACAACGCGTTAAGCCGTTCCGCATTGGATGTCGCGGGATCGCACGTTTGCGTGAATGGGGAACGTATGACTGCCGCCAGAAAAATATCCGGAAAATTCGAGTCGAATATATTCGACGACCTTTCTGTCCTGCGGCGTAAATGGCAGGCCGCCCTGTGTCCCGGCGAAACGCTGCCCCACTATGAAGACGTGATGCTGGGAAGCCTCGGCCGTCTGGCGGATCACATCGTCCTGATGAAGGAAAGCAATGGG
>JAGXAF010000017.1 GCA_018971675.1 Bradyrhizobium sp. | reverse complement strand
CTGCCGCTGACGTATTGCTACGCCCGCTCGACTTGCATGTGTTAAGCCTGCCGCCAGCGTTCGCTCTGAGCCAGGATCAAACTCTCAAGTTGGACTTGAAACTTCAAACCGGCTGATCACAACGTTTGACGAGGTCCCACCATTCTTTGTCGGCCGAAGCCGGCAAGCCGCCTGCGATTCACATCGCGGGCAGCGATGGTGTAACCTATATAAACGTGTACCGCCGAAGTCTTTCGTCCAGTCCCGAAAGATGAAAACCTAGGTTTCCAAGTATTCGGGACTCGCAAGGACTCCGCCGTCCACGTTTCTCTTTCTTCATCTTCACTTGTCAAACAGCCCGGAGTCCGGAGACCCCTCTCCCATCGCTGGGAGCTTTGCGAAGACACCCATCCGACGGCAAATGACAACCGATTGCCATCGGCTGTTCATTCACTCATCTTAGTGAGGAGCTTCACGGGCACGAAAACATGCGTTGGCCAAGGGCCAAGACAGCGCCGCGCTCAGTGGGCGGTTTATAAGCCCGCCCGATCGACGTTGTCAACGCCCGTCGTCAACAAATCGTTGCTTTGTCCCGCACTGCAAAGAAGCCCCGACTTTTAAGGAGCTTGCGCCGTACTTGAGCCACAATCCTGCGACGTTCTGACTGCACCTAAGCACTGAATCGCCGGGTGCCAGTGGGGGCTGACGGCGATGATCTACCAAGGGACGGCGATCTTCCATACCCTCGCTTTCCCTTGCGGCCTGGAAACATCGAGAGACCTGCACGCCATCGTCGTCTGTGATTCCGGCCCGCGCCTTTGCTTTTCAAAAGCCTTGGCCTTCGTATCCCGGACATTGATACGGCATGTCATGCTCCCGAATCGTTCCCCCAGGGGACGAATACGGGTCCGGTTGACCGGGGTCTGGTCGAACGTGGACGGAATTGGGGGACGGTGGTTTGAGCCACAGGACGTCACGCGGGGGCGGCTACGGGCGCGAAACCGGGACCATCGATCTTGGTCACGAGCCACCGCTTTCGGTCGATGGCTCTGAAGCCGCGGTGATCGATCGCCGCCGCGTCTCCGTGCAATGGTTCAGTGGCACCATCCTGACCGGTCTGTGCGGCGCGGCTCTCATCGGCGGCGCCGTTTTCGCGTCACTGGATGGCGAAATGACCTTCGCCAAGGTGCCCGAGCGCGTCGAAGGCGCGTTGCGTGGCGCTTTCGGCGCCAATGACCGAACTCCCAGCCTGCGCAAGAGCGATCGCCTGCCGCCGCCCGGCGAGTCGGCCGCCGCCCGCAATGTCATCCGCGTTTCGACGGTGACGCGGGTTGGCAATCGCGACGTGATGCGGGTACGGCCGTTCGTGCGGATTTCCGGCAATCTGTCGCTGACGACCAGCGACCTCAGCGCCAAGATCCCGCCCTTCAACGCCCAGCGCCTGCTGACCGACGTCGGCGACGCAGCACCCGCCGCCAACGGCGATCCGAATGCCGCCGACGCCGCCGAACCCGATGCCGAAGTCTCGTTCGTGACCAAGGATCTGGGGTCGGTGCTGCCAAAGGCGAAAATCGCCGCCGTGGTCGCGCTCGACGACGTCCTGATGCGGGTGCGTGATGCCTCCTACTGGCACGCCAATACCGGCGGCGTACGTTACGCGGCACTCGCCAGTGCCGCAGCCGATGCCACCGGCGTTCAATCGGACATGAAGCTGGCCTATGCCACCGAGGGCAACACCGATCCCTATGCCGGTTTCGAGACGCGCGTAGTCCCGGAAAACGTCACGCTGCTGCCCAAGACCAACGAACAGATCACCGGCGGCAATCCGACCGGCGAACGCGTCCACATCGTCAAGAAGGGCGATACCGTCATCTCGGTCCTGCGCGACCAGGGCGCCACGGCTGAAGACGCCAAGGCGATCGCCGCCATGCTTGGCGCCCGTGGCCGCGATGGCGGACTGAAGGAAGGCGAGAAGCTGCGCATCCTGATGGCAAGCGGCGGCCCCGGAGAACGGCTGCAGCCCTATCGGGTGATCGTCGCCAACGATTCCGCCGTCGAGGCCGTCGCCGCGCTGTCCGACCTCGGCAAATATGTCGCCGTCGACGTGCAGAGCATCAACACCGTCGCCGAGACTGCCGACAACAGCAGCGATGACGATGATGACGACGACGGCAGCGGGGTTCGGCTTTACCAGAGCATCTACGAGACCGCGCTGCGCAACAAGGTGCCGCAGAGCGTGATCGACGACATGTTGCGGATCTACTCCTACGACGTCGACTTCCAGCGCAAGGTGCAGCCGGGCGATTCCTTCGACGTATTTTATGCCGGCGAGGACGAAGGCTCGACCAGCAGCGAAAAGAATGAGGTACTGTTCGCCTCACTTACCGTCGGTGGGGAGACCAAGAAATATTACCGCTTCCAGACCCCCGACGATTCCGTGGTCGACTACTACGACGAGACCGGCAAAAGCGCGAAGAAGTTCCTGGTGCGCAAGCCTGTCAACAACGCGATCATGCGATCGGGCTTCGGCAGCCGCCGCCATCCGATCCTCGGCTATGTCAAGATGCATACCGGCGTCGACTGGGCCACCGCCTACGGCACGCCGATTTTCGCGTCCGGCAATGGCGTCGTCGAGGTGGCCGGCTGGGAGGGCGGCTACGGCAAATATGTCAAGCTGAAACACAATAACGGCTACGAGACCGCCTACGGACATATGTCCGCCTTCGCCAAGGGTCTCGAGGTCGGCAAGCGGGTCCGGCAAGGCCAGGTGATCGGCTTCGTCGGATCGACCGGCGAATCGACCGGCGCCCACGTCCATTACGAAATCCTGGTCAACGGCCGCTTCGTCGACCCGATGCGCATCAAGCTGCCGCGTGGCCGCTCGCTGGAGGGGCCGATGATGGCGAGTTTCGAAAAGGAACGCGACCGGATCGACGCCATGATGAGCAATCGCGGCGCCCGGATTTCTGACGCCTCCGACGGGCCGCTGCGGATCAGCAATCGCTGAGCAGGCAAGTACGATTTCTTTCTACGGTTCAGCTCTAATTTCGGAATTCCAGCGAGCCTTCCCGCATCTGCGGAAAGGCCCTTTTGGCTTCGTCTCAGTTCAATTTGCGCCTTGACACCGGCGCTTCGAACTGCGCGATCTCCGCCGGCTGTGCCATCTTGCCGTTGAAGGTCAGCACATTGCCTTTCGCCGAGATCGCGACATGGTCGCCGTCCTTGATCTCCCCGGCGAGAATCATCTCGGCCAGCGGATCCTGCAGATTGCGCTGGATCACCCGTTTCAACGGCCTTGCGCCATAGGCGGGATCCCAGCCCTTGCCGGCGAGCCAGTCGCGCGCTGCGGCATCGAGGGTGAGCACGATCTTGCGCTCTTCCAGGAGTTTGGTCAGCCGGGCGAACTGGATTTCCACGATCCGGCCCATCTCGCTCTTCTGCAGACGATGGAACAGGATGATTTCATCGATGCGGTTGAGGAACTCGGGACGGAAATGCGCCCGCACCGTATTCATCACCTGTTCGCGCACCGCCGAGGTGTCCTCGCCTTCCGGCTGGTTCACCAGGAACTCCGAACCGAGGTTCGAGGTCATGATGATCAAGGTGTTGCGGAAATCGACGGTGCGGCCCTGACCGTCAGTGAGGCGGCCGTCGTCGAGCACCTGCAGCAGCACGTTGAATACGTCGGGATGCGCCTTCTCGATCTCGTCGAACAGCACCACCTGATAGGGCCGTCGCCGCACCGCCTCGGTCAGCGCGCCGCCCTCGTCATAGCCGACGTAGCCCGGAGGCGCGCCGATCAGCCGCGACACCGAGTGCTTTTCCATGAATTCGGACATGTCTAGGCGGACCATCGCGGTCTCGTCGTTGAACAGATATTCCGCCAACGCCTTGGTCAGCTCGGTCTTGCCGACGCCGGTGGGCCCCAAGAACATGAACGAGCCCATCGGCCGGTTCGGGTCCTGCAGGCCCGCGCGCGAACGGCGCACGGCGGTTGCGACCGCGTGGACGGCTTCAGCCTGGCCGACCACGCGGTTGCCAAGGCTGTCTTCCATCCGCAGCAGCTTGTCCTTTTCGCCCTCCAGCATCTTGTCGACGGGGACACCGGTCCAGCGCGAGACCACCTGCGCGATGTGATTGGCCGTGACGGCCTCCTCCATCATCTCGCCCGCGTTCTCCTTGGCCTCGATGCTGGAAAGCTGCTTCTCGAGTTCGGGGATCCGGCCATAAGCCAGTTCGCCGGCACGCTGGTATTCGCCGCGGCGTTGGGCGTTGGCGAGTTCAATACGCAGGCCATCGAGCTCGCTCTTGAGCTTCTGGGCGTTGGAGAGCTTGTTCTTCTCCGCACTCCAGCGAGAGGTCAGCGCGGCGGATTTGTCCTCGAGCGCGGCGAGCTCCTTTTCCAGCGACTGCAGCCGGCTCCTGGAGCCCGCATCGCTTTCCTTCTTCAGTGCCTCCTGCTCGATCTTCAGCCGGACGATTTCCCGATCCATCGAATCGAGTTCTTCCGGCTTGGAATCGACCTGCATCTTCAGCCGTGCCGCGGCCTCGTCCATCAGGTCGATGGCCTTGTCGGGCAGGAAGCGGTCGGTGATGTAGCGGTTCGACAGCGTGGCCGCCGCCACCAGCGCGGAATCGGTGATACGCACGCCGTGGTGCTGTTCGTATTTGTCCTTCAGGCCGCGCAGGATCGAGATGGTATCCTCGACCGAGGGCTCGTTGACAAAGATCGGCTGGAAGCGCCGCGCCAGCGCCGCGTCCTTTTCGACGTGCTTGCGGTATTCGTCGAGCGTGGTGGCGCCGATGCAGTGCAGTTCGCCGCGCGCCAGCGCGGGCTTGAGCAGGTTGGACGCATCCATCGCGCCGTCGGCCTTGCCGGCCCCGATCAGCGTGTGCATCTCGTCGATGAACAGGATGATGCTGCCCTCGGCCGCCGTGACCTCCTGCAGCACCGCTTTCAGCCGCTCCTCGAACTCGCCGCGGTATTTCGCGCCCGCGATCAGCGCGCCGAGATCGAGCGACAGCAGCTTCTTGTCTTTCAGGCTCTCCGGCACGTCGCCATTGAGAATGCGCAGCGCCAGGCCCTCGACGATCGCGGTCTTGCCGACGCCGGGTTCGCCGATCAGCACCGGATTGTTCTTGGTCCGGCGTGACAGTACCTGGATGGTGCGGCGGATTTCCTCGTCGCGGCCAATCACGGGATCGAGCTTGCCGTCGCGCGCTGCCTGGGTCAGGTCGCGGGCATATTTCTTCAGCGCGTCATAAGCGTTCTCGGCCGTCGCGGAATCCGCGGTGCGGCCCTTGCGCAGGGATTCGATGGCGGCATTGAGGTTTTGCGGCGTGACGCCGCCGTTGCGCAGGATGCGCCCGGCCTCGCCGTCCTTCTCCAGCGCCAACCCCAGCAGCAACCGCTCGACGGTGACAAAACTGTCGCCCGCCTTTTCAGCGGCTTTTTCCGCGGCGTCGAACGCACGCGCCAGTTCGGGCGCGAGATAAACCTGGCCCGCGCCGCTTCCGGAAACTTTTGGGAGTTTGTTCAGCGCCTCCTCGGTGACCTTGAGGATTGCGCGCGAATTGCCACCGGCGCGGTCGATCAGACCGCCGGCAAGCCCCTCGCTGTCGTCCAGCAGGACTTTCAGCACATGCAATGGCGAAAACTGCTGGTGGCCGTCGCGCATCGCCAGCGACTGCGCCGACTGGATAAAGCCACGCGCCCGCTCGGTGTATTTTTCAATATTCATCAGGTTAATCCCTCAGCCTGCCGCCCCCGCCCGAAGCACGGAAGCAGCATCTTCATTGGGTCTCCGCGGGCCGCGCTGACGTTCCTCAACCAGCCGGCGGTCGTCGCCGACGCTCACGCCAGCTTGAAGCAAATGTGGGAACAGGCTCTCCAAAACGGAAGGGCCGGTTTCACAAATTCGTGCGGATGGTCCTCCCGGGTCGATCTCGTGGCTCCTCGGAGCCTTTCCTTGGCCTTGCTCGATGAACCAGCTCCGGACAGGCGACCTCCGGGAGAACGCGTTCCCGTTGTCACCGGGGCGACGGCAAGATTCCCGATTTCGATTGGGGATAAGATCGAAGCATTGCCGATCACGCTTGTCGGTCAATCCGCGAAGGAAGCAAGCTGGGCTTCGCACGGATTCGCGGGGGAACCAATGGCTCGAAATTTCGGAGTGCCTCACCAGACCCATCGAGAGAGCAGCGGATCGGTTTGGCCAATCCTGCTGGCCGTTTCCATTCTGGTCGGCGCCATCAACATCGCGGCTCACTTGTACTGGTGACAAGGCGGATCGCCCGCCTGTCATCTCTCCCTCCGCAAGCCACGGAGAGAGAGGAAGAAGCTGACTATTTTCCGTTGCCGGCGCGGCTGAGCAAGAACACGCCCTGCTCGCCGAACATGTTCCAGAACCACCACGGCAAGTTTGCCCGCACCGGCCGGCCATGGAGGTCAAGCGCCACCGCGCGCTCCATCTTGACGTTGATCTCGTCGCAGAGCTGCACGAAGTCCTTGATGGTGCAGAAATGGATGTTCGGCGTGTCGTACCACGTCGCCGGCAGGTTTTCGGTGCGCGGCATGTGACCGCCGATCAACAACTGAAGCCGCATCTTCCAGAAACCGAAATTCGGGAACGAGACAATGGCGCGGCGGCCGATCCGCAGCAAATTCTCCAGCACCGCGCGCGGCTGCCGCGTCGCCTGCAGCGTTTGCGACAGGATCACGTAATCGAAGGCGTCATCGGGATAGTTGACGAGGTCGGCGTCGGCGTCGCCCTGCACCACCGCAAGCCCCTTGGCGACGCAGCGGTTGACGCCCTCGCGCGACAGCTCGATGCCACGCCCGTCGATGCCGCGGGCTTCCAGGAGCTGCAACAAGTCGCCCTCGCCGCAGCCGACGTCGAGCACCTTGGAACCGCGTTCCACCATTTCCGCCACCAGCAGATGATCGCCGCGATAATGAACGGCGGCACCTTGCGCGAGGCCATTCAACGGCAGGGTCTGTTGCTGCGCCGCCATCTCAGGCATCCGTCCTTGTCAGGCCACGCGCGGCCGCCGCCGATTGCAGGAACGCACGCGAGATGTCGAAGAATTCGGGCACGTCGAGCAGGAAGGCGTCGTGGCCGCGATCGGTCTCGATCTCGGCAAAGGATACCCGCGCGCTCGAGGCATTCAGGGCGTGCACCAAGGCGCGCGATTCCGGTGTCGGGAACAGCCAGTCGCTGGTGAACGACACCACGCAGAACCGGGTCTGGATGCCGCGAAACGCCCGCGCCAGCACACCATCATGGTCGGCGGCGATATCGAAATAATCCATCGCGCGGGTCAGATAGAGGTAGCTGTTGGCATCGAAGCGCTCGACAAAGGACGAGCCTTGATGGCGCAGATAGCTCTCGACCTGAAAATCCGCATCGAACGAGAAGGTCGGCAAATCGCGGTCCTGCATCCTGCGACCGAACTTGCGATGCAGCGCCGCATCCGACAAATAGGTGATGTGCGCAGCCATCCGTGCGACGCCGAGGCCGCGATGCGGATGGGTGCCTTGCTCGAAATAGCGGCCATGGTGCCAGTCGGGATCGGCCATCACGGCCTGGCGGCCGAGTTCATGGAACGCGATGTTCTGCGCCGAATGCCGCGTGCTGCACGCCACCGCCAGCGCCGAGAACACCCGCTTCGGGTAGGCCGCGGTCCATTGCAGCGCCTGCATGCCGCCCATCGAGCCGCCGACCACGCAGAACAGCGTCTCGATGCCGAGCCGGTCGATCAGCATGGTCTGCGCGCGCACCATGTCGGGGATGGTGATGATCGGGAAATCCAGCCCCCACAATTTGCCGGTGGCGGGATTGGTCGAGGCCGGGCCGGTCGAGCCCATGCAGCCGCCGATCACGTTCGCGCAGATGATGAAGTAACGGTCGGTATCGAGCGGCCGGCCCGGACCAATCATGGTTTCCCACCAGCCCGGCTTGCCGGTCACCGGATGAATATTGGCGACGTGCTGATCGCCGGTCAGCGCATGCAATACCAGAATGGCGTTGGAGCGATCGGCATTGAGGCGGCCGTAGGTCTGATAGGCGATCTGGAACGGCGACAGATCGATGCCGCAATCGAGCTGCAGCGGCTGGTCGATGCCGAACTTCGCCACCGGCGAACTTGGATGGTCCGCCTCCTGCGCGCGATCCTCGGCGTGGATGGCCGGGCTCGCTATCGATTGCATGCTCGTCGTCGTGGCACCGGACTCTTCCATCGCCGCCTCTAAAAAGCAGGCCAAAAAAACCCGGCCTGAACGTGGGTTCGGCCGGGATCAGAATTGTCCCCGGCCTGTTTAGCGAGTTGTTTAACGTGGCTGCAAGCCGGCCGGCTCAAATGACCACGGAACAATGAAAACATAGTCACGAGCCCGCTTTTCGTCAAGGCGATCCTGGGGTTAACGGGACGCTGGCGGTGTTGCAAACCCTGATGGTGAAGGGATGCACTTGCGCCGTGGCAAACCATGAGAGAGAACACGTCATCCCGCGAGACGCGGCGAAGACGTCGCTCCCCGGGGGATGAGGCGTGCTTCCTGACAATCCGGTCGTCAATCCGTCCACCAGGTTTTCCTATGTCGCAACCGCCGCCCGCTCCGCCGTCGCTGCAAGAACTGCGCAAGGAGATCGACAGCATCGACGAGCAGGTCCATCGCTTGCTGATGGCCCGCGGCGACATCATTGATCGGCTGATTTCGGTCAAGCAGACCCAGGAGGTCGGCTCGGCATTCCGTCCAGCGCGGGAGGCCGACATGATGCGCCGGCTGGTGCAGCGCCATCGCGGCATCCTGCCGCTCGATACCGTCGAGAGCATCTGGCGGGTCATCATCTCGACCTTCACCTATGTGCAGGCGCCATTCTCGATCCATGCCGATGTCTCGCTCGGCGAATCCGCCATGCGGGATTCGGCGCGATTTCACTTCGGCTTCACCGTTCCCTACATCTCGCATTTCAGCGCCGCCGCCGCCGTCGAGGCGGTCGCCAGATCGAAAGGCGACCTGGCGCTGGTTTCGGCCACCTCCAGCCGCACGCCGTGGTGGACCATGCTCGAAGCCGATGGCGCGCCCAAGATCATTGCGCGGCTGCCGTTCGTCGAGCGCGCCGACCATCCGGCGGCGCTGCCGGTGTTCGTGGTATCGCGGGTCGCCGACAGCGCCATGGTCACCGAAATCGAGATGTGGAGCGTGCGGGTGTCCGGCTGGAATGCCGAGATCGCGCGCGCATTGTCGCCGCTGGCCGAAATCGTCGCGGTCCCCGACACCGCCTTCGACGGCGCCGCGCTGCTGGTGTCGATTGCGGGGCCGAACCGGCTTGAGAAGATCAAGCTGGCGCTGATCGAGGCCGGTGCCTCGGTGCGCGCATCGGCTCTCGTCGGCAGCCACGCAACGCGCTATACGGTGCCCCCGAACGGGGTAGCGAAGTCCTGACAGGCCATCCCGATAATCCGGAGCTGAAGATGTCCCGCCCGGTGCCGAATCCCGGCATTCTCGATATTGCGCCCTACACGCCTGGCAAGAGTCCGGTGCCGGAACCGGGGCGCAAGGTGTTCAAGCTGTCGGCCAACGAGACGCCGTTCGGACCTTCGCCGAAGGCGATGGAGGTCTACAGACAGGTGGCGGCGCATCTGGAGGACTATCCGGAAGGAACCTCCAGGGTGCTGCGCGAGGCGGTCGGCCGCGCTTTCGGTCTCGACCCCGACCGCATCATCTGCGGCGCCGGCTCTGATGAACTGCTCAATTTGCTGGCGCACACTTATCTCAGCCATGGCGACGAGGCGATTTCGACCACCCATGGTTTCCTGGTCTATCCGATCGCAACGATGGCGAACGGCGCCACCAATGTCGTCGCGCCGGAAAAGAACTTTACCGCCGACGTCGATGCGATCCTGAAGCTGGTGTCGCCGCGCACCAAACTTGTGTGGCTCGCCAATCCGAACAACCCGACCGGAACCTATCTGCCGTTCGACGAGGTCAAGCGGCTGCGCGCCGGCTTGCCGCCGCACGTGCTGCTGGTGCTCGACGCCGCCTATTCCGATTACGTGTCGCGCAACGACTACGAGATCGGCATTGAACTCGTGGCCACGACCGAGAACACGGTCATGACCCACACATTTTCGAAGATCCATGGGCTGGCGGCGCTGCGGGTCGGCTGGATGTTCGGGCCGGCCCATATCGTCGACGCGGTCAACCGGATTCGCGGGCCTTTCAACGTATCGACGCCGGCGATGCTGGCCGCAGTGGCGGCGCTCGAGGACACGGCGCATCAGCAGATGTCGAAGACGCACACCGAGAAGTGGCGCAACTGGCTGACCGAGGAGATCGGCAAGCTCGGTCTCAAGGTGACGCCGAGCGTGGCAAATTTCGTGCTGATCCATTTCCCGCCCGACAAAGGCAGGACATCGGCCGAGGCCGACGCCTTCCTGACCCAACGGGGTCTGGTGCTGCGCGCGCTCAACAATTACGGGCTGCCGCACGCACTGCGTATGACCATCGGCACCGAGGAAGCCAATCGGCTGGTGCTGCAGGCCTTGCGCGACTTCATGGCGGGCAAATGAACGCCACGCCGATATTCAAAAAGGTTGCGCTGATCGGCTTCGGCCTGATCGGCGGCTCGATCGCGCGCGCCGCGCGGGCGCAAGGCCTCGCCGGCGAGATCGTCACGACCGCACATTCGGCGAAGACGCGCGCCCGCGTCGCCGAACTCGGCATCGTCGACCGCGTGGCCGAAACCAACGCGGAAGCCGTCAGGGATGCCGACCTCGTCATCCTCTGCATCCCCGTCGGCGCCTGCGGTCCCGTGGCGCGGGAGATCGCGCCTCACCTCAAGGCCGGCGCGATCGTTTCCGATGTCGGCTCCGTCAAGGGCGCGGTGGTGCGGGACATGGCGCCGCATTTGCCGGCGAGCGCCCATTTCGTTCCGGCGCATCCCGTCGCCGGTACCGAGCACTCCGGTCCGGATTCCGGTTTCGCTGAATTGTTCATCAATCGCTGGTGCATCCTCACGCCTCCCCAGGGCACCGATCCCTCGGCGGTAGACAGGCTGCGCGCGTTCTGGACCCGACTCGGCGCCAGGGTCGAGATCATGACGCCCGATCATCACGACATGGTGCTGGCGATCACCAGCCATCTGCCGCATTTGATCGCCTACACCATCGTCGGAACCGCGGACGAACTCGGCCAGGTGACATCGTCAGAAGTGATCAATTTCTCGGCCGGCGGCTTCCGCGATTTCACCCGCATCGCGGCCTCCGACCCGACCATGTGGCGCGACGTATTCCTCGCCAACAAGGACGCTGTGCTGGAGATGCTCGGCACTTTCAACGAGGATCTGTCGAAGCTCACCCGCGCGATCCGTCGCGGCGACGGCGAGGCGCTGTTTGAGCATTTCACCCGGACCCGCGCCATCCGCCGCGGCATTGTCGACATCGGCCAGGATTCGGCGGCGCCCGATTTCGGCCGCCCGCTGGCCAATTTGACCAAGGAGCCGGAATAGGGTTCGGCGCCTCAAGCATTCGCGCCAAGGCGCGCTTGCTGCGATCACCCTTCCCGTGTCAACGCGTTGTCACAGGCTGCCCCTTGATCGAGCCGTGAAATAGTACCGTCTCAAAACAACGGCGGGATTTCTGCCACCTTGATCGGCCCGAGGAACACCGCTCCATCGACAAAGCGCAGCGGGAATGCGCGGGCCTTCTTGCCTTCCAGCTCGGCCTCGGTGCCGAGCGCGTTGATGCCCGCGGTGGCGGCGACGTTGACGTTCTGCTTCACCGCGTTGCCGAGACCGGGAATCGCGTGGTCGAGCGCACCGAGCAGATTTCGGACGTCCTGGGTTTTGACGCCGGGCGCAACACGGTCGAGGGTTGCCTGCGGCACGCCCTCGTCGAACATCTTCTCCAGACCGAGCGCGGGGATCACCTTCTCCAATCCGGCAACCGTCATCTGCAATTCGCCCTCGAGGCGGCCGTCCGGAGTCAGGCCGAGCGGGCCGGTAGCGACCGCCACCAGATCTCCCTGCTGAATTCGCGATTGCACGATCTCGGCATGGCCGCCGGCCGCCTGGATTTCACGAAACCGCTGCGGCCAGGGTTTAGGCGCAAAATCCTTCAAGCCGGTGAGTTTGGCCTGCACTTCGGCGTCGAACGGCTCCGCCAGCAAGGGATGGACTTCCTGGATGCTGCCGCCTGCGACCCGCAGAACGGTGTCGATCGCCGGATGATCCGACGTCGAGCCTGGGGAAATCCGGCCGTGCAATTCGATATGTTTGGCGCGCAGCAACGGCGTCTGCAGCGATCCCTTGACGCGATCGAGCGCAGGGTCGTCGAACACCAGCGAGACCCGTTGCGGAATGCCCGGAAGTCCTATGATGCTGCTGCGCGCCGTGCGCCAGTTAACGACCATCGAGGAGGAACTGTTGGGATCGGAAATCGTCGCCGGTGCGGTGAATTCCGCGATCAGCAATTTCGGATCGTAAACCTGCGCCATCACCAGTATCTCGCCGAGTCTGGCGGTGATCGGCGCCTGCGTCGCGGCCTGTCCCGCGGTCTGCGACACCAATGACACGTGCGCGCCCTCGCAGCGCACTTCCAGCCGGAACGGAAAGCCCGCGACCGAACGCTTGGCGCAATCATAGACGCGCCCTGATTGTGCTTCCCGCGCACGCCAGGCGTCGGCGATCACGTCGACCCTGGAGGCGGAATAGAACCAGAACACGCTCCAGGCCGCGGCGGTGATCAGGAGCAGGCCGGGCGCGATGAAAAGCTGCCAAAGCGGGCGCGGGCGCGGCGCGTGGGTCATATCGGGCATGGGTGTCCTTTGATGAGCAATTTTGTCAATTAAGCGATGCCGGCCGCAATCAGGTCAACGCTGTTTCCGGCCACTGTCCAACTATTTGATGCATTTTGATACAAGGCGAGAACTCTGATAGCTGTCGGCGCCATGTCAGCTGGGATCGCGACCGAAGCAGAGCCAACCGAAGGCGACCTGTGGGTGTTCGGCTATGGTTCGCTGATGTGGCGGCCGGGGTTCGAATTTGTCGAGCGGGTGCCGGCACGGCTGATCGGCGAGCATCGCGCACTCTGCGTCTATTCCTTCGTGCACCGCGGAACGCCGGAAAAGCCCGGGCTGGTGCTTGGGCTTGATCGCGGCGGCGCCTGTCGCGGCGTTGCGTTCAGGGTCGCCGGGAAACTTCGCGTCGACGCCGTGAACTATTTGCGCGAGCGCGAGCAGGTCACCTCGGTTTATCGCGAAGTGAGCCGCTCGGTATGGCTGGAGAACGAGCCGCGTCGGCGCGTCAGTGCGCTCACTTACGTCGTCGACCGCGGTCATGTGCAATATGCGGGCCGGTTGTCGTTCGCCGAGCAATTGCGTTATGTGCGGCAGGGTCATGGCCAATCCGGCAACAATCGCGACTATGTTCTTTCAACCGTCGGCGCGATCGAGGCGGCGGGCTTTCGCGATCTCCCGCTCCATCGACTCGCACAGATGCTGCATGACGGCGTGTCGTCGCATCGGTGATGCGCGCGGCGAAATACTCCGTTACGCTTTCTCCTTTTCCGATGCTGAATTCGGCACCCGGCCGAACAACCGGGCCTGCTCCTGCCGCGCCGTCTCGACCAGCCGTTTGGTAGCGTCCTCTATCACGGCGGAGACGCGGCCGATGAATTCGCGACGGCCGAGGCCCGCCGGCAGCGGATCGAGGAATTCAACAACCAGCGTGCCGGGGTAGCGCATGAAGGTGCGACGCGGCCAGAACAGTCCGGAATTGAGCGCGACCGGCAGGCACGGCACGCCGCAATCGACATAGATCTGCGCGATGCCGCTCTTGTAGTCCGGCGGCGCATCGACCGGACGCCGCGTCCCCTCCGGAAAGATCACGAGCTGGCGGCCACGCCGGACCGCCTCGCCGGCCTGGCGCGTCATCGCCAACAGCGCTCGGCCGCCAGCCGTGCGATCGATCCCGATCATGTTCAACTTCTTCAGGTACCAGCCGAAGAATGGAATCCACATCAGCTCGCGCTTGACGATGAACAGCGGCTGTTCGAAAAACTGCAGCAGCGCGAAGGTTTCCCACATCGATTGATGTTTCGATGCGACGATCAGCGGACCGGACGGGATTTTTTCCAGCCCGCGATATTCCACCCTTGTATTGCAGACCACTCGCATCAGCCAGATGCTGCTGCGCGCCCAGTATTTGCCGATAATGAGGACGGCCCGACCCGGCATCAGGAAGGTCGGGATAGCGACAAGTATCCAGCACATGAGCAGCAGGTAGAACAGCAGATTGTAGACGAGCGAACGCAGGAAAATCGCAGCCATCGCAATCCCGATCAGTTTGCCTGTGCCGTCGCTGGCCTGCGGGGGCCGGGCGAACCGGCCGGCGGATCCGAAACCTCGGGCGCCAGGTCAAGGCCGGCATCTGCCAGCCGCACCCGCATTTCGACAGCAACGTATTTGACGTATTCCGACAGCAGCAACCGCAGCGTCGTGCCACTGGTCCACCACGGCTCGTCGCGCCACTTGTCGCCAATCACCGCGAACGGAATCAACGCGATGTCGGGCATCGCGTGCGACATTTCGGCGATGGCGCGCGGCATGTGATAGTTCGACGTCACCACGATCAGCGATTTGAATCCACGTTCATGCACCCAGCGCCGGGTTTCCGCTGCATTGCTGCGGGTGTTGACGGCGGAGCGATCGAGATCGACGCAACAGCGAAGCAGCGACTGGTTGTCGGGCAGCGAACGGGAGATGTCGCTGACATCGTTGGTCGGATGCACGCCGGAAATCAATAGCCGCCTGCCATAACCGTCGGCGAGCAATTCCAGGGCATCGGAAACGCGCGAGGAGCCGCCGGTGAGGACCACGATGCCGTCGGCGTGCCGGGCCGGCCTGGTTTCGGCGCCGCGCAACTGCGAGAGAAAGCCGACAAACCCGATCGCGGCTCCGACAAAGGCTATCGCCAGCACCGCAACGATGACGGTGCCGAGCAAGCCGCGGCGCGCGGCCGCCGGCGCCCTGGTCGCGCTATCGTCGGGATGTGAACTCATGCGATGCGAGCCGTCTTCCCCTGCGATCCTGCCGTAACCGTCCGGCGTAGCGAAACCAAAACGCACCTGGAGCACCGTCGCAGCACCCGGCCGTCTTCGCCACCCTAGAACGTTTTCGGGCGAAATGGAGTCTCACCTTGGCCTGTTCCAGTCCGGGCCATCAATCAATATCGTCGAGCGTGGCAAACAACGTCCGCCGCGAGGCCCAGGCGGTGATCGCCGCGATCAGCACCGTCTGCGCCGCCAGCGCCAGATAGCCGGACGGGCGCAGCGAAAACGTCCCCAGCAGGGCCGCAAACTGATCGCCGACCGGAGTCCCCGAGAACCAGCCGGCGATCGATTCGGAGAATCCGAACGCCAGCATCGCCACGCCGCCGCCGATCACCCCGCCTTCGAGGCCGAGCCGCAGGAAATGCCGCAGGAAGCGGTTGGCGATATAGCGGTCGCCCGCGCCGACGAAGTGAAGCACCTCGACGATCGGGCGATTGGCCGCCATCGCGCCACGGGTCGCAAACGACACCGAGATGATGGTCGCGATGATCACCAGCGCGAGGATGCCGACCCCCGCAAACACCGTGGCGCCGGTCATCGACCGCATCCGCTCGATCCAGGCGCGATGATCGTCGACGCTCGCGGTCGGCGCCGCCTGCGTCACCCGGTTGCGCAGCGCGGCGAGGTCGAGCCGGCTGCCCGGCTGTACCCGCGCCACGATGACGCGCGGCACCGGCAGGTCCTCCAGCGAAAGGCCGCTGCCGAGCCAGGGTTCCAGCAATTTTGCGGATTCGTCCTTCGTAAACGGCCTGACCTCGATGATGCCGGGCTGGCCGCGGGCCGCATCCGCCGCTGCCGCCGAGTCGCGGTCGAGGTCGCGGCCGGCGGCAGGCCGCACCTGGATGGTGATTTCGCTCGCAACATCCGACTGCCACTCCGCCGCTGACGCGCTGACCAAAAGCACCGTGCCGGTCGTGATCGAGGCGAGAAAGGTCATGATCGCGACCACCGCGACCAGCGCACGGCCGGCGATCGAGGCCCGCGGCACGATCGGCGACAGATTGCGCGCGCGCGCCGGCACCTGCGGGCGCTCTTGCTGCCCCAGATCCATCAGCGGTCCGTGCTCGTCGTCGATCCTACTCATAGATATGGAGCCGGCCCTGATGCAGCACGAAGCGCCGCGCCTCATACTGGTCCATCAGCGCGATGTCATGGGTCGCGATGATCACTGCGGTACCCGATTTGTTCAGTTCGACAAAGAGCCGCAGCAGCCGCCGCCCCAGGGTCGGATCGACATTGCCGGTGGGCTCGTCCGCCAGCAAGAGATGCGGCCGCGAAATCACCGCACGCGCGATCGCCGCGCGCTGCTTTTCTCCGCCCGACAGGATCGGCGGCAGCGCATCCATGCGCTCGCCGAGGCCGACCCATTTCAGGAGGTCGATGACTTCTCGCCGGTAGGTCGATTCCTCGCGGCCCAGCACCCGGAATGGCAGCGCCACGTTTTCATAGGTGGTCATGTGGTCGAGCAGGCGAAAGTCCTGCAGCACGATTCCGATCCGCTTGCGCAGACCGGCGATCTCCTCCTTGCCGAGCAGCGAGACATCATGGCCGAACAGGTTGACGAGGCCGCGGGTCGGCCGCAGCGACAGGAACAACAGCCGCAACAGCGAGGTCTTGCCGGCGCCGGACGGCCCGGTCAGGAACTGGAAGGAATGCGCGGGGATCACGAAACTGAGGTCGCGCAAAATCTCCGGGCCGAGCCCGTAGCGCAATCCGACATTTTCGAACCGAACCAAGCTCAGCTCCGTTCGATGTGGCCGGGGACGAAAACCCGGAACCGAAAGCACGCCGCCTGCAGGCAGCGAACGCCACAAGGCGCTTTTGCTTCGATTATGGTTTCCGATTCGTTAACGGTCGCCTTGTAGCATCGCGTCACTGGTGCCCCGTTTCCGAAGTTCGCGAACCCGCGCGGCCCCTCCGACGCGAACTTCGCAGGCAAAGGAGCACCGGTAAACCTAACTGTCCGAGTGCCGTTTTGAAGTTCCTAGCACGCTCGCGGCAGGCATGTAGGAACTTCAAATCGGCGGCACTGGTATCATTGTGGAGATTGGCTCCATGCACATCGTTTGCCCTCATTGTACGACGTCCTATGCCATTGATTCGGCAACCTTGGGCGGGTCCGGGCGCACCGTGCGCTGTTCCCGCTGCAAGGAGGTCTGGCTGGCACGGCCGGAGGACGTCGTCGAGATCGCGGCTGCGGCGCCCGTAATGGCGTCGGCCCAGGACGACGCGGCGGACGAATGGGAGCGCATGGCCGCCGAAAGCGCCGGTGAGGCGCAGGACATGCCGGTCGTGGACAGCCCCTCGATATCCGCCGACTGGCCGGCCGAGGACGATGCCCAGGTGGATTGGCAGTCGGCCGCGCACGACCAGGCGGACGAACTCAACCAGGCGCGGTCGCCGTGGTTGTCACGGCTTCGCCATGTTTTCAGTTTCAGGCCGAAGGCCGCGAGGCAAGGAGCGCCGCGCCGCCCGTTCGGCAGGCTGCTCAGCCCGTCCTTCGCCGGACTGCCGACGGCCTGCGTCGCGATGGGCGCGCTGGTTCTGGCGCTGGTGATCTGGCGCGCCGACGTGGTGCGATTGATGCCGCAGACGGCGGCATTCTACAAGGTGGTCGGCCTTGAGGTGAATCTGCGCGGGCTGACGTTCAAGAACGTCAAGATCACGCGGGAGACCTCGGAAGGCAAGCCGGTGCTGGTGATCGAAGGGGCGATCGTCGGCGAAACAGCGAAGCCGGTGGAACTGCCGCGGCTGCGCTTCAGCGTGCGCGACGAACGGGGCACGGAAATCTATGCCTGGAACGCGGTGATCGAACAGGCGGTGCTGAAACCCGGCGAACGCGCCAAATTCAAGTCGCGGCTGGCGTCGCCGCCACCGGAAGGGCGCAATATCGACGTACGCTTCTTCAACAAAAGGGATATCGCCGGCGGAAACACATGAACGCGATGACGCAAAGTCGCTTGGGCACTGGGCTCGTGAACAACGGATTCTTGAACAATACGGGGCCTCGATGCCGCGCGTACTGATCGCCGATGACGAAGGCTCGATGCGGAGCCTGGTGGCGCGCGCCATCGCGATGGATGGCCACGCCACCGTCACCGCGCAAGACGGCGCC
This sequence comes from Bradyrhizobium sp., assembly GCA_018971675.1. Taxonomy (GTDB): domain Bacteria; phylum Pseudomonadota; class Alphaproteobacteria; order Rhizobiales; family Xanthobacteraceae; genus Bradyrhizobium. The sequence continues at coordinate 7,845 of JAGXAF010000017.1, read as the reverse complement.
GAGGCGCTCGAGATCCTGACCAGCGAGGCCGGCACATTCGACCTCTTGCTCACCGATATCCAGATGCCAGTGATGGACGGGATCGCGCTGGCGCTGACCGCAGCGCGGGATTTTCCGAACCTGACGATCCTGCTGATGACGGGCTTTGCCGACCAGCGCGAACGCGCCTCCGGCCTGAACGCGATCGTGCATGACGTCGTCACCAAGCCGTTTTCGGTCACCGATATCCGTTCGGCGGTGGCTCGCGCGCTGGCAGCACGAACCAGCCGTAGCACTCAATAATCCTTCAGCAGCCGATCGAGGTAATCGAGCTCGATCTGCGGCCGCGCCGGATCGGCGAGGCGACGGCGCAGTTCTTCCAGGATCCGGCGCGCCCGCTGCACATCGATCTCACCGGGGATCTTCACGGTCATGTCATCGCCCAATTCCCGCCCGTGCAGCGGACGGCCGAGCGGGTCGGTGGAACTGCCGCTGCTCTGCTGCCGGCCCATGCGGTTGCCTTGTCCGTCGCCATCACCTTGCTGCATCTGTTCGGCGAGCCTTTGCTGGCCCTTGCGGAGCGCATCCAGCGCCTTGCCCTGCGAATCCACCGCGCCGTCGGCATTGCCCTCGCCGAGCTTGCCGTCAGCGTCGCCCATCGCGGTATCGGCATCGCCGAGGCTGTCGCCGTTCTGCTGATCGCCGTCCTCGCCCTGCTCACCCTGCCGACCTTGGGTCATGCCGCGCCGGGCGAGTTCCTGCTGCAGCTTCTTGAGCCGGTCGTGCAAGCCCTGCTGGTCCTGCTGCAGATCGCTCATATCCTCGTCGTTGTGCTTGCCGCGCATATGGTCACGCCGTGAATCCTGCCCCTGCCTGAAAGTCTTGTCGCGCAATTGCTGCTGCTTGCGGATCACGTCGTTGAGTTCGTTGAGCGCCTGCTCCATGTCCTCACCGCCGGGCTGGCCGGGCTGCGCCATCTGCAGATTTTCCAGCATCTCCTGGAGTTGCTCGAGCAGTTGCCTGGCGGCATCCTTGTCGCCGGAGCGGGACAGCCGCTCCATGCGCTCGATCATGTTGTTGAGATCCTGCTGGCGGAGGATTCGGGTATGGGGATCGAGCGGCCGCGCCAGCGCCTGCGGATTGTCGCGAAACTGCTCGGTCAACTGGCGCATGTAGTTGTCCAGCGCCGCACGCAGATCCTCGGTGAGCTTCTTGATCTCTTCGTCGCTGGCGCCACGCTCCAGCGCTTGCTTCAACGCGTCCTGGGCGGCGCGCAAGGCCTTGTCCACATCGGTGATGTTGCCGTCCTCGATGGTGACGGCAAGCGCCCACAGGCTGGCCACCACCTCGCGCAAGGCGTCGTCGGTATATGCGGCCTCGAGCTGCCGCGCGACGTCGTGGAGGCCGAGATACTGGCCGGCCTGCGGCGTGAACAATTCCGGCGCGATCAGCAGCGCATCGAGCGCGGCAGAGACCTCGTGGTTCTGATTGGCATCGAGCGCCAGGATCCGACGCTGCTCAATCAACGCCCGCGCCAACGGCTTGGTGAACAGCCGCTCCGGCAGCCGCATGTTGAACGGCTCGCTTCTGCCCTCATTGCCGGCGTCGTCCTTTGCCGTCAGGGTCAATGTGACCTCGGCGCCTGCATAGGGGTCCGCGCTGAGATCCTTGACGGTCTGGCCGACGCCGTTGCGCGTTCGCGCATTCGGCAGCACCAGCGAGAATTGCGGCGGATCGAACAACGGCCGCGGTTCGGCGCCTTTCGACCGTTCAGCCGGACGCGCGGCGAAATGCGCCTTCGCTTCGGTGACGCCGTAATCGTCCTCGATCTTGTAGGACAATAGCAGCGAACCCCGCGCCTGGCGTTGCGGATCCTTGGCGAGCGCGATGGTTGGCGCACGGTCCGCAATCGCGCTGAACTTCCATTGCGGCTGGCCGGACGGCGCGCGGACATGCGCGGTGCCATCGCCGGCAATGATGAAATGCTTCTCGTTGGTGCCTCGCGGTGCTGGTTCGGTCGGCACGGCTTCCGTCAGGTTGCCGGACACCGCCACGTCGAGGGCGCCGCCGCTGGAACGCACGATCAGGGTCGAGCCCGCCGGAACCGGCAACGGTCCGGCGGCAGCCGCACTGCCCGGCCCGACGGTTTCCTTATTGGCAGCCGACAGGATAATCGAGGGTTTGCTGGTGTAGAGCGGCGCCGCCACCCAGGCATCGACCCTGATATTGGTCGGCGACAGCACGCCGTTCCAGTCGAACGCCGCTTCGGTGCGCATCACCTGCTCGCCGCCCGCCGCGACATAGGTCGCCACCAACAGCACCGCGACCAACGCCCGCAGCGCCCAGGGATCTTGCAGCGCCAGCCGCGGCGACGGCAGGCCGGCGCGGATGCGTTTGATCGAGGCCAGCGTGCGCTCGCGCTGGGCCAGCCACAGCGCGCGAGCGACCGGATCCTGGGTCGCCAGCGTATCGGTCAGGGTGGTCGCCGGGCGATGCCGGATGCCGGTGCCGCGATCGAGCCGGCTCAAGCCCTCTTCGCGACTTGGCCAGCGAAACCGCCACAGCGGAAACAGCGCAGCCAACGCCAGCAGCGCGAACAGGCCGAGACCTGCGGCACGCGCGACAGACGGCAGCATCAGCCACAGCCCGGCCCATGACACCACCAGGAACAACCCGACAACGGTCAGGAATCGCGCCAGATGAGGCCAGCTTCTCTCCCACGCGATCGCGTACCTAGCCCGCCGCAGGGCCTGCGTCAGTTGCAGCTTCGAAATGGCATCGGGATCACGCGCCGACTCTGTCGGATCGGGGGTGGCGCCGTTCAATCAATTCTCCGTCGTTGCCCGAGCAGCATCCTAGCACGGCGGCGGCAATGAGGCATCCATTGCATTGCGACAACCCGCGCCCCGAAACCGGCATAACACGAAGGCGTGACGGCGCCTTGTTCTGGAGGTCAGGCCGTCACAGCCAGGGCGCGGGCCGGTCCATCGCGATCAGGGCCTCGGCGTCGATGCGCGGCCGCACCACCGCGTACTGGTCGTCCTTGACCAGCACTTCCGGAATCAGCGCGCGGGTGTTGTAGGTGCCGGATTGCACCGCGCCATAGGCGCCCGCCGTCATTACCGCCATGAGATCGCCGGGCTTCGGCTCTGCCATCGTGCGGTCGAGCGCGAGGTAATCGCCGCTTTCGCAGACGGGTCCGACCACGTCGGCGAGGATGGTGGGTGCATTGCTTGCCGGCTCGCGCACCGGCAGGATGTCATGATGCGCCTCATATAGCGTCGGCCGGATCAGGTCGTTCATCGCGGCGTCGATGATGACGAAATTGCGGGCGTCGCCGTGCTTCACATAGATCACGCGCGTCACCAGAATTCCGGCATTGCCGACGATCATCCGGCCCGGCTCGAACATCAGCGTGCAGCCGAGATTATGCGTCACGCGCTTGACCATCGCGGCATAGGCCGCCGGCTCCGGCGGCGCTGCGCGGTCCATGTCATAGGGAATGCCGAGGCCACCGCCGAAATCGACGTGCGAGATGGTGTGGCCGTCGGCGCGCAAAATCTGAACGAACTCGGCCAAAATCCGGAACGCGGTTTCCATCTTGCCGAGATCGGTGATCTGGCTGCCGATATGCATGTCGGCGCCGGTCACCTTGATCCCCCGCAGCCTGGCTGCGCGGGTATAGACGGCGCGGGCGCTAGTGCGCGGAATGCCGAACTTGTTCTCCGACTTGCCGGTTGAAATCTTGGCGTGGGTGCCGGCGTCGACATCCGGGTTGACCCGCACCGAAATGCGCGCGGTCCGGCCGCTCTCGACCGCAAGCTTCGACAGCAATTCGAGTTCCGGCTCGGATTCGACGTTGATGCACAGGATGTCGGCAGCCAGCGCCGCGCGCAGCTCGGGCTCGGTCTTGCCGATGCCGGAGAAGACGATCTTTTGCGGCGGAATGCCGGCGGCGAGCGCCCGCTTCAATTCGCCGCCCGACACCACATCCGCGCCGGCGCCGAGCTTCGCCAGCGTGCGCAGCACCGACTGGTTGGAGTTGGCCTTCAAGGCGTAGCAGACCAGCGCGTTTTCGCCGGCGAAGGCTTCGCTGAATACCCGGTAGTGGCGCTCCAGGGTCGCGGTCGAATAGCAATAAAACGGCGTGCCGACCTTGTCCGCCAGGTCGATCAGGTTCACCGCCTCGGCGTGGAGCACGCCGTTGCGATAGTCGAAATGATTCATGGCCAATATCCCGGTTCTAGGTTCTTCTTTTGACGCGTTTTCTTTACGCGAACCGGTATCCACTTCGCTCGAAATACCGTAGGCCGGCTCAGTTGCTATCCAGGATTGGATCGAGAATGAAGGGTTTCTTCGGGCCCCTGGAAGCGGCTGGCGCCGCATTGCTGCCATAGGTGGAATCGAACACGCTCGGCGTCGCGGCCTGCTGGGTCTCGGTATCGGTCGCCGGGGGTGCCGTCGCCGCGGAGGATTGATACTGCGGCGAGTCGGTCGGCGGCAGATCGAGCGGGCCTTTGCGGCCGCATCCCGTCATCCCCAGCGCAGAGGCGGCGAGCAGGACGAGGGCCCATCTCGGCGAGAAATGGCGAGCAACACGATTCACGGCGATATCCCCAAAGCGGCCGCACCATACAAAGAATGACCTGCTCTGGCGAGACCCGGACAACGATGAAATTGGGGAGCCAATCGCGGCTCAGCCCAATTTTCGCTCTTTTTCCAGTCGCTTGAGCCACGCTTTCGCCTGCGCCAGCACATTTTTGGGCGCTGTCCCGCCGAAGCTCGTCCGACTTTTCACTGACGACTCAACCGACAGCACCGCAAGTGCCTCCCTGGTGATGCGCGGCTCGATGGCCTGCATCGCCTGCAACGGCAATTCATGCAGCGCAACGCCGTCCCTGGCGGCCTTGGCGACAATTCGCCCTGTCACGTGATGGGCGTCGCGAAACGGCATTTTCAGCGTCCGCACCAGCCAGTCGGCAAGATCGGTGGCGGTGGCGTAGCCCTCGCCGGCCGCAAGTTTCATCCGCGCCTGGTCCGGCACCAGGTCGAGTACCATTCCGGTCATCGCCCGGACCGCCAGCGAGAGCGCGCCGAATGCCTCCATCGCGCCCTGCTTGTCTTCCTGCATGTCCTTTTGATAGGCGAGCGGCAGGCCCTTCATCACGATCAACAACGCGGTCAGCGCACCGATCACCCGGCCGGTCTTGGCGCGAACCAGTTCGGCGGCGTCCGGGTTGCGCTTCTGCGGCATGATCGAGGAGCCGGTGGTGTATTTGTCGCTCAGTCGAACCAGGCCAACCAGCGGCGAGGTCCAGATCACGATCTCTTCGGCAAGGCGCGACAGGTGAACCGACGCGATCGCCGCCGCCGACAGCGTTTCCAGCACGAAGTCGCGGTCCGACACCGCGTCGAGCGAATTGGCCATCGGCCGGTCGAAGCCGAGCGCGCTTGCGGTGGCGTTGCGGTCGATCGGAAATGAAGTGCCGGCAAGGGCGGCGGCGCCGAGCGGCGATTCGTTGAGCCGCCCGCGGGCATCGGCAAAGCGGCCGCGGTCGCGCGCCGCCATTTCGACATAGGCCAGCAGATGATGGCCGAACGTCACCGGTTGCGCGGTCTGCAGGTGGGTGAAGCCCGGCATCACGGTGCCGGCATGCTCCAGCGCCCGCGTCGCCAGCGCGTGCTGGAACGCGGCCAGCGCCGCATCGGTCTGGTCGATGGTGTCCCGGATGTAGAGCCGGAAATCGGTCGCCACCTGGTCATTGCGGGACCGCGCGGTATGCAGCCGGCCCGCTGCGGGCCCGATCAGTTCGCCAAGCCGGCTCTCGACATTCATGTGAATGTCCTCCAGCGCGCGCTTGAAATCGAACGATCCCCTGCCGATTTCTGACAAAATCGTGTCTAGACCCTTGCCGATATTTTTCGCATCAGTTGGGGTGATAATGCCCTGCGCGGCGAGCATCGCGGCGTGGGCCTTGGACGCGGCAATGTCCTGGGCATATAAATGGCGGTCGACGTCGATGGAGACGTTGATTTCCTCCATGATCGCATCGGGACGCTCGGTGAACCGGCCGCCCCACATCTTGTTGCTCATGACTTGTTGCTCTTGACCTGCCGCTGATCGGCATGCCGGCTACGAACTGTGTCGCAGCCGGCCACCGCACAGGCCCTGCATAGCCGTATCTGATACAGGATGACAAACGATATGCCTGAAGCACCCTCGCCTCCCCCGGCCGCCACGCGCCGGATTCCCATTGCGATCGGCGCCGTCCTGATCGGGGCGGTGATCGGATTTGCCGGGTTTTACGGGGTCGGCGGACTAGGGCGCGCTGCCGGCGGTGATCCCGCCTGCCGCCCCGCAATCGCGCTGGCGCAAAAACTGGCGCCGCTGGCGCATGGCGAGGTGGCCGCGCTGACCATGGCAACGACGCCCTTGAAGCTGCCCGATCTCGCTTTCGACGACGCCGACGGCAAGCCGAGGAAGCTCTCGGACTGGCGCGGGCGCACCGTACTGGTCAATCTGTGGGCCACCTGGTGCGTGCCCTGCCGTCGGGAAATGCCCGCGCTCGATGCACTGCAGGCCAAGCTTGGCGGCCCGGATTTCGAGGTGGTCGCCGTCAATATCGATACCCGCGATCCCGACAAGCCGAAAAATTTCCTGAAAGAGGCCAATTTGACCCGGCTCGGTTATTTTACCGACCAGAAAGCCAAGGTTTTTCAGGATCTTAAAAGCATAGGCAAGGCGCTGGGAATGCCCACATCGGTACTGGTCGACCGTAACGGCTGCGAGATCGCGAACATCGCGGGGCCCGCGGAGTGGGCCAGCGACGACGCCATCAAGCTGATCTCGGCTGCCGTGAAGCCGACGGCCGCAGGACTTTAAGCGGTTATGACTTTAAGCGGTTATATCGAGATTGCCGCCGATACCGGGGCCGAGATTGGCCTGCGACGGGGTGCCCAACAGCGTCTGGACTTCGGACTTTGCCGCATCCGCATTGGACTTCATGATCGACGTCGCGACCTGAGTCTGGGTGTTTGCAGCCTGCATCGCAAGCATGCTGCTAACCATTGCCATCATGTCCATACGCAAAACTCCGTCCGCCGCACTCTAGCGGGCGATGGTTAAAATTCGAATTAAATTCGAAACGTCAGGCCGCCGCGGCAAAGGTCGCGCCGAGGGTGCGTAACGCCCTGCGCGCCCTCGCATCGGAAGGTTTCGAACAGAGAATCACCTCACGGGACGGCAGCGGCGGAAGGCCAAGCCGAGGCCCGAGATCAATGGTGTCCGGTGGCGCCACCCGGCGCGCCAATGCCGCAACCGCGAGGCCGGCCGACAGTGCCGCGCCAATGGTCGCAACCCCGCCGCCGACAAACACTTCAGTCCACGGGATGCCGGCGCGATCAAGGGCATCGACCGCCGTGGCACGCACGCTGCAAGGCTCGGCCTGGGTCGCCAGCCGCAGCGGTTCGCCGGGTAAACGATTGAAATCGGGCGCCGCCATCCAGCCGAATTGCTCGTCGAACAACACCTCGGCGTCGCGACGCCGCGTATCCTGCCGGAGCACGATTGCTGCATCGAGTTCACCGTTGTCGAAGGCTTCCAGTATCGAGCGCGAGGTATCGATGTGCAGGCCGATCACCAGGCCCGGATCCGACGCATGCATGCGCTTCAACAAGGCCGGCATTTCACTGCCGATGATGTGGTAGCTGATGCCGACGGTGAGCCGGCGATGCTCGACCGCAAAGGCACCGACCGCCGACTGATGCGCCGCCACCAGATGGCGCGCCGCCGGCAGGAACGCATTGCCTTCGGCGGACAGCCGAACCAGCCGTGGGGTTCGCTCCAAAAGCCTCCGACCTAGTCTT
>JAGXAF010000016.1 GCA_018971675.1 Bradyrhizobium sp. | reverse complement strand
CTCCATGCATGTGATGACCGCGATGCAGCTTGTCGGCCAGGCGCCCGAGGGCATGCAGATCAAGAACGCGAAGCTCGGCGGCATCTTCAATATGGGCGGCGCCGCCGTCGCCAACTACGTCTCGCTGCTGGAGCCGATGAAGTAGGGCGCTACACCGTCATACCCCGCGAAGGCGGGGTATCCAGTACTCCGCGATGGTAGCATGTAAACGATGAGGCGCGGAATACTGGATCGTCCGCCGGAGCCTGTCATCGGGTGCGCATTCGCGCGACCCGGTGGCGGCCGATGACGTCAGGTCAGAGTGCGCCGCATCGCCGCGCATGCGCCCATACGCCGGGAACCCTTGATCTTGTCGGTGCCATGACGTTACTTGGCGCGAGAATGGCGCGGGTGGAGCGCCGCATCTCGTATCCGGGAGCGAATGAACCATGGGACCGCTGCAGGGCATCAAGGTCATCGACATGACGACCGTGCTGATGGGGCCCTATGCCACTCAGATGCTCGGCGATTACGGGGCCGACGTCATCAAGGTCGAGACGCTTGCAGGCGACGTGATGCGGCAGATCGGGCCGGCCCGGCATCCCGGCATGGGACCGGTGTTCCTCAACACCAATCGCAGCAAGCGCAGTATCGCGCTCGACCTGAAGAAGCCGGCCGGCCGCGACGCCGTGCTGCGGCTGATCGAATCCGCCGACGTGCTGATCTACAACGTGCGGCCGCAGGCGATGGCGCGCCTGCGGCTCGGCTATGACGTGGTCTCGAAACTCAATCCGCGCCTGATCTATGCCGGCGTGTTCGGTTTCGGCCAGGATGGGCCCTACGCCGCGAAGCCCGCTTACGACGACCTGATCCAGGGCGCCTCGGGCCTCGCGCATCTGATGGCGATCGGCGGTGACGGTACGCCGCGCTACGTCCCCAATGCGCTGGTTGATCGCATCGTCGGAACGCATGCGGTCGGCGCGATCCTGGCCAGTCTCGTGCATCGCGAGCGCAGCGGCCGCGGCCAGCGCGTCGACATCCCAATGCTGGAGACCATGTCGGGTTTTGTCATGGGCGATCACATGGGCGGTCTTACCTACGAGCCTCCGCTCGACAAGGGCGGCTATGCCCGGCATTTGTCGCCGGACCGGCGGCCCTACAGGACCGCCGACGGCTATATCTGCGTGATCGTCTATAACGACAAGCAGTGGGAGAATTTCATCAAGGCGACCGGGCGCGACGACATGCGCGCCGATCCGAAATTTGCCACCTTCGCCGGACGCGCTGAGAACATCGACGTGGTCTATGCCGAGCTGGCGCGGATGATGCTGGAGCGCACCACGGCGGAATGGACCGACCTGCTCGACAAGGCGGACATTCCGACGTTGCCGATGCACGATCTCGAGAGCATCCTGACCGACCCGCATCTGGCAGCGACCAATTTCTTCCCCGTGGTTGACCATCCGACCGAAGGCAAGATCCGAAGCATGCGCGTTTCCGCGGCATGGTCCGATACGCCGGCGAAGCCCGAGCGGCTTGCGCCACGTCTCGGCGAGCACAGCGACGAGATTTTGCGCGAGGCCGGCTTTTCGGCGGACGAAATCTCAGCACTGGTAAAGGATGGCGTCACCAGGCCGGCGCCGGGCAGGCAGGACTAGCACCGATGGATTTTGCTCTGTCGGCCAATCAGGAATCGATCCGCGAGGCGGTCGCCAGGATATGCGCGCAGTTCGATGACGCCTACTGGCTGAAAAAGGACAAGGAGGGCGGTTTCCCCGCCGACTTCCACCGCGCGCTCGCCGATGCCGGCTGGCTCGGCATCTGTATCCCCGAGGAATATGGCGGCTCTGGTCTTGGCATCACCGATGCCGCGATCATGATGCGGACCATCGCCGAGTCCGGCGCGGGCATGTCGGGCGCTTCCGCGGTGCATATGAACGTGTTCGGGCTCAATCCGGTGGTGGTGTTCGGCACGCCGGAGCAGTGCCGGCGCATGCTGCCGCCGATCATTTCCGGCGCCGACAAATCCTGCTTCGCGGTGACCGAACCCAACACCGGCCTCAACACCACGCAACTCAAGACCCGCGCGGTACGAAAGGGCGACAAGTATGTCGTCAACGGCCAGAAGGTCTGGATCTCGACGGCACAGGTGGCCAACAAGATCCTGCTGTTGGCGCGCACCACCACCCTGGAAGAGGTGAAGACCCCGACGCAGGGCCTGAGCCTGTTCTATACGGATTTCGACCGTGAGCGCGTCGCGGTCCACGAGATCGAAAAGATGGGGCGTAAGCCCGTCGATTCCAACGAATTGTTTTTCGAGAATTTCGAAATTCCGGTCGACGATCGGCTGGGCGAGGAAGGCCGCGGCTTCGAATACATCCTGCACGGCATGAACCCCGAACGCATCCTGATCGCGGCCGAAGCGGTCGGGCTCGGCAAGGTGGCGCTGTCTCGCGCCTCGGCCTATGCGAAAAGCCGCATCGTCTTCAACCGTCCGATCGGCATGAACCAGGGCATCCAGCATCCGCTTGCCAAAAGCTGGATGGAACTGGAAGCCGCGTGGTTGATGGTGCTGTCCGCCGGCTGGCACTACGATCAAGGCCTGCCGTGCGGGCCGACGGCCAATGCCGCGAAATATCTCGCCGCCGAAGCCTGCTTCCATGCGTGCGAGCAGGCGGTGATGACCCATGGCGGTTTTGGCTACGCCAGGGAATTCCACGTCGAGCGTTACTTACGCGAATCCCTGATCCCGCGAATCGCGCCGATCAGCCCGCAGCTCATTCTCAGCTTCATCGCCGAGAAGGTGCTGGGCCTGCCGAAATCATATTAGCCAAAAATCATATTAGCGATGAATGGGTGCCTCGATGACAGGGAGGGACTGTTCCTTTCCCTTAATGTCACCGTGCGGTGTGAGCGCTTTTCGCTGGATGTCTTTATTTCGTCAGATCGAAATGAATGTCTGAAAATATCCCAGCAAATTGCTGCTTCGTTGTCGGAAATGGAAACGAAGCAATCCGGAGACGCCGAACAGGAACCGGATTGCTTCGTTGCGTTGGCATCGTCTATCGGCGGTCCGGGTCTGTCATCACCGCCAGTAGAAGATCACGCTGGCGATAACCAGCATGGCTGTCATCGCCAGCATTTGCGCAAGCGCTTCCGAGGCCGCCCTCTTGGTGGCCTGCTTCATGTTTGTCCCCCCAGAATTGGGCACAGATCATCATTGCCCGCGAAGGCATGATGGCTCTGTTCTGCATCACTCGGAATACCCCACGACGAGCATTCGCCTTTGATGAGTCCCCACTCGGCGAATATCGACCCTGCGAAGGTCTAATAGTAATGAGGCAGTATTTTGACTCGCGCGTGACCGAAATTCGCGAGTCACGCATGGCGTGGAAGGTTGTCCTTCGGGATCGGCGCAAGCTGATTAGCAAGACGAGACAAGCGGTTGCTACGCCGCCAGTCCGATCGCGCGACCCATATCTTTGGTGGGAAGATGGCAAGCACCTGATCCATTGTCACGCCAACGGCGATCAGACCGGGCGAATAGTGAGTGGCGAATAGCGAAAGAGCTAAAACTTCCTTCTATTCGCTATTCGCGCTCTGCGCGCCGTTCGCTCTCTACGCCGCCACCGCTCTGGGCTGCCGCGAGATCACCAGCGTCAATAGCGAAGCGATGATGCAGAGCGCGCCTGCGGCAAAGAACGCGGGCAGATAGGTCGCGAGCAAGGTGCGCGACAGACCGGCGCCGAACGCCGCGGTGGCGGCGCCCAATTGATGGCCGGCAAAGATCCATCCGAACACCAGATTGGCGCGTTCAGGCCCGAACCGTTGCGCGGTCAGCCGCACGGTCGGCGGTACGGTTGCGATCCAGTCGAGGCCGTAGAACATCGCAAACAGTGACAGGCCGTAGAAAGAGAAATTGGTGAAGGGCAGCGACACCAGCGACAGGCCGCGCAGGCCGTAGTACCAGAACAGCAGATATCGGTTGTCGTAACGGTCCGACAGCCAGCCCGAGACAATGGTGCCGAAGAAATCGAAGATGCCCATCGCCGCCAGCAGGCCAGCCGCCTGCACCTGCGGAATGCCGAAATCGACACACATCGGAATCAGATGCACCTGAATCAGCCCGTTGGTGCTGGCGCCGCAGATGAAGAAGGTTGCGAACAGGATCCAGAACACACCTGTCTTCGAGGCATCGCGCAGTGTCCCGAGCGCGGCCGCCAGGATCGGCGCGTTGTTGGGGGCTGGCGCGGGCAGAGGTTGTTCGCCGTCGTCACCGAACGGCCGCAGGCCGACATCGGCGGGCCGATCGCGCATCATCATCAACACCGCAAGCGCCGCGATCCCCAGCATCGCGCACATCAGCGCCAGCGCGGTGCGCCATCCCATCCGGTCGGTCAGGGTTGCGAGCAGCGGCAAGAACACCAATTGCCCGGTTGCCACACTTGCGGTGAGGATGCCGATCACGAGGCCGCGCCGGGCGTTGAACCAGCGCGCGGCGACGGTCGCGCTCAGCACCAGCGCGGTCATGCCGGTGCCGATGCCGACCACGACGCCCCATAGCAGGATCAATTGCCAGACCTCGTGCATGCCAAGCGAGAGCACCAGCGCCGAGACCACGATCAACAATGCCGTCAGCGTGACGTTGCGAAGGCCATAGCGGTTCATCAACGCAGCCGCGAACGGCGCCATCAACCCGAACAAGATGAAGCGGATCGACAGCGCCGACGAGATCTCCGCGGTGCTCCAGCCGAACTCCTTTTGCAGAGGCACGATGAATACGCCGGGTGCGCCGACAGCGCCGGCGCTGACGATCGCGGTCAGGAAGGTAACGCCGACCATCACCCAGCCGTAATGGATATTGCGGCGGGCGAGAGTGGCGGAAAGCCAGTTCGAAATCATGGAGCCTCGGATTCCTGCCTGAATCGCTTGATGGTCGAATTTTGCCGCGACGGCGTCTTGACTAGAAGGCCATAGTTCCCTCGTTTTCAGACATCGACGGCGAAGCCAGCGCACGACCCGCTCCACCGCGATCGCTTCGCCGCTTGCCAGACGGCGTACCGGCTGCGGACGGCCGGATCGGAAGCTGGAGTCATGGCGGCGCTCCGGAAAATCTGACGAGGTTGATGAATTATGACCATCATATGATGCGCCGCAATATTTGCAACAAGGCCTGCATGATAAATTGTCGTGATCGCATGAGTTATCGTGCGCGGCAGGCGCGCGATGAACTGTCGATCCTAGCGCTTGCGGTTGACGAAGTCCTGCATCAGCCGCTGCGGCTCGCCGGTCAGGTAGCATTGCCCGAACACGCCGATGCTGAGGTCGACGGATTCCTTGAGCGGCAAGTCCTCCCACTGCCGCAGCAGGGCTTTCTGCGCGCGCAGCGCCCCCGGGCCGCATTCCAGCAGCTTCGCGACGGTTTGCTCAACCGCGGCGTCGAGGTCGCCCTGCGGCGCGATCCGGTCGATCAGGCCCCAGGCGAGCGCGGTCGGGGCGTCGATATTCTCCGCCGTCATCACCAGCCAGCGGGCGCGGCCCCAACCGATCAACCGCGGCAGTAGCGCTGCGTGGATGACCGAGGGAATGCCGACCTTCACCTCCGGCATCCCGAACCTGGCATCATCGGCGGCGATCCGGAAGTCACAAGCCGCCGCCACTTCGAGGCCGCCGCCAAGACACCAGCCCGGCAGCCGCGCGATCACCGGCGCCGGAAACGTCCGCACGGCCTCGCAGAGGTCGCGCAAGCCGGTGATGAAAATCTCCGCCGATTTCTGGTCGAGCGTGGCCATTTCCTTGATGTCGGCGCCGCCGATCATGCTTTTCTCGCTCTGGCCCGCGAGCACCAGCGCGCGGATGCCGTGGTCGGAGGCCAGCGCCTGCAGCCCTTCGCGAACGCCGTTGATGACAGACGTGCCCAGGATGTTGAGCGATCCGGCGTTGCAGATCGTCAGGCGGACGACGCCACGGGAGTCGCGATCGACGCCGCAATGGAGGTTCAGCATATCCATGGTGTTTGGTTCCTGCGCACGCCGGCGTGCATGGCCGCCACTTCCCGGGCCAGGCGCGGTCTTGTCAAGGCCCGCGCCGCATCGTTCCGGTTTATGCGCCGCAGCGGCGCCGCGACGTTTCGGCCCGCGAAATAACGCGAGCTTTTGGCCGTGCTGGCTGGTATTGATGGATGTCATTATATGACTACAAACATTCCATGAGATCGCCATGCGCTATTCCCGGCAACACAAGCTCGAAACCCACGCGCGAATCGTGAAACGGGCCTCGGTTCGGCTGCGCGAAAAGGGCGCCCATGGCATCGGCGTTGCCGACCTGATGAAGGATGCCGGTCTCACCCATGGCGGCTTCTATGCCCATTTTGATTCCCGCGAGGCGCTCGTCATCGAGGCGTTCGTGCATGCGATGGACCGCTCCACCGAGCGCTGGCGCAAACTCGCCGAACAGACCTCGCCCGACCAGCGCATGGCGGCGATCGTCGATTCCTATCTGACGCCTGCGCATCGCGACGATCCCGGTCACGGCTGCGCGATCCCGGCGCTGGGTGCGGAAATCGCCCGCGAAAGCCCCAAAACCCGCAAGGTCTTTGCCGCCAAGCTGGACCAGATGATCGACATGCTCGCCGCCCAGATTCCGGATGTTTCGAAGGCGGCACGCAAGCAGGCGATGGCCGTGATCGCCACCATGATGGGAACGCTGGTGATGGCCCGCGTTGCCGGGGATGGCGACTTTTCCGAGGAAATCCTCAATTCGGGGCGTGAGGCCGTGCTCGGTCGCGCGGCGCCCTCGAAGCGTGTGGCGAAGAATACGCCGTCCAAGAAGAATACGGTCTCCAAAAAGGCCGCCGCCCGGCGCTGACGAGGCAAGGGGCCAACGGCCCTTGCTATATTGGTCTACGCCATTGGTCGAATGCCCGGACGCTCCCGGCCATTCATCCATTTTCGCAAAACCGGTGCGCGGCGAGGCCCCTTTCCAAACGCCATAAAGACTGCATGATGCCACCAAATTCGGCACTTCAAGCCTGGGAGGATCACATGCGCTCAATCGGGCATTTCATCGGCGGAAAACAGGTCAAGGGCACGTCGGGACGAACCGCTGATGTTTTCGAACCGATGACGGGCGAGGTCCAGGCCAAGGTGGCGCTGGCGTCCAGGGCCGAGGTTCGGGGCGCGGTCGAGAACGCTCTGGCCGCGCAGCCGGAATGGGGCGTGACCAATCCGCAGCGCCGGGTTCGCGTCCTCATGAAGTTTCTGGAACTGGTCGCTCGCGACAACGAGGCGCTTGCCGAGATGCTGGCGCGCGAGCACGGCAAGACCATTCCGGACGCGCGCGGCGACATCCTGCGCGGCGTCGAGGTCGTGGAGTTCGCGCTCGGCATTCCGCAGATGATGAAGGGCGAGTACACCGAAGGCGCTGGCCCCGGCATCGACGTCTATTCGATGCGGCAACCGCTCGGGGTGGTCGCCGGCATCACGCCGTTCAATTTTCCGGCCATGATCCCGATGTGGAAATTCGCACCCGCGATCGCCTGCGGCAACGCCTTCATCCTCAAGCCGTCGGAGCGCGACCCCGGTGTGCCAATGAGGCTTGCCGAACTGATGCTGGAGGCGGGCCTGCCGCCCGGCATCCTCAACGTGGTCAACGGCGACAAGGAAGCGGTGGACGCCATTCTCGATGATCGCGACATCAAGGCCGTTGGCTTTGTCGGCTCGTCCTCGATCGCCCAGTACATCTACGAGCGGGCCGCGGCCACCGGCAAGCGGGCGCAATGTTTTGGCGGCGCAAAAAATCACGCGATCATCATGCCGGACGCCGATATGGACCAGACGGTCGACGCACTGGTCGGCGCCGGATACGGGGCGGCAGGTGAGCGTTGCATGGCGGTCTCGGTCGCTGTTCCCGTCGGCAAGACCACCGCCGATCGGTTGATGGAAAAGCTCGTTCCGCGGGTCGAGAGCCTTAAGATCGGCCCGTCGACCGATCCGACCGCCGATTTCGGTCCGCTGGTGACCCGCGCCGCGTTGGAGCGGGTCAAGGATTACGTCGAGGTCGGTATCAGGGAAGGCGCGACGCTCGCGGTCGATGGCCGTGGCTTCAAGATGCAGGGCTATGAGAACGGCTTCTACCTGGGCGGCTGCCTGTTCGATCACGTCAAGAAGGACATGCGGATCTACAAGGAAGAGATCTTCGGTCCGGTGCTTTCGGTGGTGCGCGCCAAGGACTTTGATGAGGCGTTGCGGCTTCCGTCCGATCACGACTATGGCAACGGTGTTGCGATCTTCACCCGGGACGGCGATGCGGCGCGTGATTTCGCGGCACGGGTCAATGTCGGCATGGTCGGCATCAACGTGCCGATCCCGGTGCCGGTAGCCTATTACACCTTTGGCGGCTGGAAGCGTTCCGGCTTCGGCGATCTCAACCAGTATGGGCCGGATTCGGTCCGCTTCTATACCAAGACCAAGACGGTGACCGCGCGTTGGCCGTCTGGCGTCAAGGAAGGCGCGGAGTTCGCGATGCCGATCATGAACTAATCCTCGCATGATCCGGAAAAGTGGGCACCGGTTTTCCGTTAGGATCATGCGAGAATCGTACCGCATGATCCGGAAAAGTGGACGCCGGTTTTCCGTCAAGATCATGCGAGAATCGTAAGGGCTGCCGCTCGATGCAATTCGCCCTCAACGAGGACCAGCTAGCGGTTCGCGATATGGCGCGGGATTTCGCCGCCAGGAAAATCGCGCCGCATGCGGTTCGCTGGGATGAGGAGAAGCATTTTCCGGTCGAGGTGATGCGGGAGGCGGCCCGGCTTGGCATCGGCGGCATCTACATCCGCGACGACGTCGGCGGCTCGGCGCTGACGCGCTTCGATGCGGCGCTGATCTTCGAAGCCCTGGCGCAGGGCTGCCCGACGGTGTCGGCCTTCATCTCGATCCACAACATGGCATCCTGGATGATTGATGCCTATGGCAACGACGCCCAGCGCCATCAATGGCTGCCGAAGCTGTGCCGCATGGAACTGCTCGCAAGCTATTGCCTGACCGAACCGGGCTCTGGATCGGATGCGGCGGCGTTGCGTACCCGTGCGGTCCGCGACGGCGACCACTATGTGCTCAACGGCCAGAAACAGTTCATTTCCGGCGCCGGCGAGAGCGATCTCTATGTGGTGATGGCGCGGACCGGTGGCGACGGTCCGGGCGGCGTCTCGACGCTGGTCGTGGAGGGCGACACACCGGGGCTTTCGGTCGGCATCAATGAGCGCAAGATGGGCTGGAACGCGCAGCCCACTCGCGCCGTGATTTTCGAGAATGCGCGCGTGCCGGTCGCCAACCGGCTGGGCGAAGAAGGCATCGGCTTCAAGATCGCGATGGCGGGGCTCGACGGCGGCCGCATCAACATTGCCGCCTGTTCGCTCGGCGGCGCGCAGTCCGCGCTCGACAGGTCGCTGAGCTACATGAAGGAACGCAAGGCGTTTGGAAAGCGTCTCGACGAGTTCCAGGCGCTGCAATTCCAGCTTGCCGATATGGCGACCGAACTGGAGGCGGCGCGCACGTTTGTGTGGCGGGCGGCGGCGGCGCTCGATCGCAGGGATGCGGATGCGACCATGCTGTGCGCGATGGCCAAGCGCTTCGGCACCGATGTCGGATTTGAGGTTGCCAATCGGGCGCTGCAGCTGCATGGCGGCTATGGCTATCTCAGCGAATACGGCATCGAGAAGATCGTGCGCGACCTGCGCGTGCACCAGATCCTGGAAGGCACCAACGAAATCATGCGGCTGATCGTGTCGCGCAAGCTGATCGAGGGCGCGCGATGAAGGCGTCTGCGACCGCCGCTGCCGGGACCGAGCCCGATTTGATCGTTCGCCTCGAAGGTGCGGCCGGCATCATCCGGCTCAACCGGCCGAAGGCGATCAACGCGGTGACGCTCGAGATGTTTCGCGGCATCGACAAGGCGCTGGACGCTTTCGAGGCCGATCCGGCGGTCGCCGTCATCGTGCTGGAAGGCGCGGGCGAGCGCGGCCTGTGCGCCGGCGGCGATATTCGCGCGCTGTATGACAGTTCGAAGGTCGGCGGCGACCTCGGCAAGATCCTGTGGCGCGAGGAGTACATCCTCAATGCTCGCATCGCCAGTTTCCCCAAACCCTATATTGCCTTCATGGACGGCATCGTGATGGGCGGCGGCGTCGGGCTTTCGGCTCATGGCCGCCATCGCGTCGTAACCGAAAAAACCAAACTCGCGATGCCCGAGGTTGGCCTCGGTTTCTTTCCCGATGTCGGCGGCACCTGGCTGCTGTCACGTTCTCCGGGCGACATCGGCAGCTATTTCGGATTGACCGGCCACACCATGAACGGTCCCGACGCGATCCATGCCCGCTTTGCCGATGCCGTCGTGCCCTCGGCCAG
The DNA here is from genome assembly GCA_018971675.1 of Bradyrhizobium sp. GTDB lineage: Bacteria > Pseudomonadota > Alphaproteobacteria > Rhizobiales > Xanthobacteraceae > Bradyrhizobium. The sequence goes on along the minus strand of JAGXAF010000016.1, from coordinate 15,689 downwards.
GTTGGTGGCCTTGCGCGAAGAACTGACCAGGGTTCGGCCCGGTACGCCGTCCGACGAAATAAGGCGCCGGATCGATGGTTTTGCGACTGGAGAGACCGCAGGTCCCGTGGCGGCGATGCGGTCAACCATCGATGGCTGGTTCGGCCATGACCGCATGGAGGACATCGTCGCGGCCCTGCAGCGCGACGGTTCGGAGCCGGCGCTGTCAACGCTGAAAACCTTGAACGAGAAGTCGCCGCGCGGCATGGTGGTTACCTTGAAACTGCTCCGGCTGGCACGGGCATCGTCTTCGCTCGAGCAATGCCTGGCGCGCGAATATCGCGCGGCGCTCGAAGTGTTCGCCAGCGATGATTTTCGCGAGGGTGTGCGCGCCGCCGTGATCGACAAGGACCGCAATCCCCGGTGGTCACCGCCGCGCATCGAGGACGTGACGCCGGCAATGCTGGCGCCGTATTTTGCAAATGTCGGCGCCGACGAACTGGTATTCGACCAGCCAAAATAGCAACGCGCCTGCAAGCGGAGGAAATCAGGGATGGCCACTATCGCATTCATCGGCCTCGGCAACATGGGCGGACCGATGGCCGCCAATCTGGTCAAGGCAGGCCACAACGTGGTTGCGTTCGATCTGGTGGAGGCCTCGCGCAATCAGGCCAGAAGCGACGGCGCCGCAATCGCGGAAAGCGCTGCCGGCTCGGTCAAGGGCGCCGATGTCGTCATCACCATGCTGCCGGCCGGCAAGCATGTGCTGTCGGTATGGGGCGACGTCATCTCGTCGATGGCCAAGGGTGCGCTGATCATCGATTGCTCGACCATCGACGTCGAAAGCGCCAGGCAGGCGCATGCGTTGGCCGCCAGGCAGGGCATCGCCTCGGTCGATGCACCGGTGTCCGGTGGCACTGGCGGCGCCAAGGGCGCGACGCTGACGTTCATGTGCGGCGGCGCGGACCAGGCCTTCGCGGCAGCGAAACCCGTGCTGGAAAAGATGGGCAAGAAGATCGTGCATTGCGGCGGCGCGGGCGCGGGACAGGCGGCCAAGATCTGCAACAACATGATCCTGGGCGTATCCATGATCGCGGTCAGCGAGGCGTTTGCGCTCGCGGAGAAATTGGGCCTGTCGCATCAGGCGCTGTTCGATGTCGCCTCCACTTCGTCGGGACAATGCTGGTCGCTGACCACCTATTGCCCGGTGCCCGGTCCGGTGCCGACGTCACCGGCGAACAACGACTACAAGCCCGGCTTTGCAGCGGCCCTGATGCTGAAGGACCTCACGCTGGCGCAGGACGCGGCGAAAGCCGCGGGCGCCACGACGCCGCTCGGCAGGCACGCGCAGGAGATTTACAAGGCGTTCGACGCCGCCGGCCATGGCGGCGTCGATTTTTCGGGTATCGTGCGGCACGTGCGGGAGCTGGCGGGAAAATAGCCGGCGTCAAAAAAAGGCGTCAAGCCGCCGCTCCGGTCGCGGCTTTTTAGATACGTGATGAATTGCGGGGATCCAGCCATGACCACATTCCAGGATGCGCGGACTTTCTTGCTCAAACATCGTGCCGACTACGACACGGCGGTGAAGCAGTTCCGCTGGCCCGATCCGGCACCGTTCAACTGGGCGCTCGACTGGTTCGATGCGGACCTGGCGCGCGATCCCGCGAGCAAGGATCGTGCGGCGCTGTGGATCGTCGACGCCGCCAGCGAAAAGGAGACGAAATTATCGTTCGAAACGCTGTCGCGACGTTCCAACCAGGTTGCGAATTTCCTGCGCGCGCAGGGTCTCAGGCGCGGCGATCATCTGCTGCTGTTGCTCGGCAATGTCGTGCCGCTGTGGGAGACCATGCTGGCGGCAATCAAGCTCGGCGTGGTGGTGATCCCTGCGACCACGCTTTTGACGCCGGACGAGTTGCGCGATCGGCTCGATCGCGGCCACGCCAAGGCGGTGGTGGCGTCGCAGGATCAGGTCGCGAAATTTTCGAGCTTCCGCGCCGGCAACCTCGTGCGTATCGCGGTCGGTGCGTCGGCGAGTCATGAGGGCTGGCTGCCGTTCGAGCAGACGGCGGCGTCGCCGGAGAATTTTACGCCGGAGGGGCCGACCAACGCCGAAGATCCGATGCTGCTTTACTTCACGTCGGGCACCACGGCGAAACCAAAACTGGTGCAGCACAGCCAGCGCAGCTACCCCGTCGGCGGACTATCAACCATGTACTGGCTGGGCCTGCAGCCGGGCGACATCCATCTGAACATCTCCTCGCCGGGTTGGGCCAAGCACGCCTGGAGCTGCTTCTTCGCGCCATGGAATGCCGGGGCTACCGTGTTCGTGGTCAATCAGCCGCGTTTCGATGCCAAGGGATTGCTTGCGACCATCGCGCGCTGCGGCGTCACCACGCTGTGCGCGCCGCCGACGGTGTGGCGGATGTTCATTCAGGAGAAACTGTCGGACTTCAAGGTGTCCTTGCGCGAGGTGTGCGGCGCCGGCGAGCCGCTCAATCCCGAAGTGATCGACCAGGTGCAGGCGGCGTGGGGGCTGACGATCCGTGACGGCTATGGCCAGACCGAGACCACGGCGCTGGCCGGCAATTCGCCGGGCCAGAAGGTGAAGGTCGGATCGATGGGCCGGCCGATGCCTGGTTATAAGGTGCGCATCGTCGATGCCGACGGCCACGACACCAGGGAAGGCGAGGTCAGCCTGCTGCTTGGCGCCGACCGTCCGGCCGGCCTGATGCAGGGCTATCAAGGCGAAGGCGGCAAACTGAGCGGTGCGGACGGCGATCTCTATCGCAGCGGCGATGTCGTGTTCGCGGACGACGAGGGCTATTTGACCTTTGTCGGCCGCTCCGACGACGTCTTCAAATCATCGGACTACCGCATCAGCCCGTTCGAGCTGGAAAGCATCCTGCTGGAGCATGAGGCGGTGGCGGAAGCGGCCGTCGTGCCCTCTCCGGATGCGATCCGGCTCGCGGTCCCGAAGGCCTATGTGCTTCTGGTATCCGGCGTTGCGCGTTCGCCGGCAACGGCGCTGTCGATCTTCCAGCACCTGCACACGCGGCTGGCGCCGTTCAAGCGGATCCGCAGGATCGAGCTGGTGACCGAACTGCCGAAGACCATTTCCGGCAAGATCCGCCGCGTCCACCTGCGCCGGCTGGAGCATGAGAACGATCGCACCGACGCGCTGCGCGGCGACGAATTCCGCGAAGAAGAGTTTCCCGAACTGCAGAAGGTGCGCGCCGCGGGGTCGGAAAGCTGACGAATGAATGAGGTCTGGCAGAAGCCGCCGATTTCGCTCGCCGACTATCAGGCCATGGTTGGCCGCGAGGTCGGGGTGTCGTCATGGCATCTGGTCGATCAGAAGCGGATCGACATCTTTGCCGACGCCATCGAGGACCACCAGTTCATCCATGTCGACCCCGACCGGGCGAGAGCGGAAACCTCGTTCGGCACCACGATCGCGCACGGCTTTCTGACGATGTCGCTGATGAGCATCATGTCCTACGAGGTCATGCCGGTGATCTCCGGCACCACCATGGGCGTGAACTACGGCTTCGACAGGCTGCGTTTCATTTCGCCGGTGCGCTCGGGCTCGCGGGTGCGCGGGCGTTTCACGCTGGCCGAGGCGAAATTGCGTAAGGCAAAGGAATTGCAATGGCGCGCCAACGTCACGATCGAGATCGAGGACGGCGAGAAGCCCGCTTTGGTGGCCGACTGGATCGGCTTGATCTATTTTGACTGAAGATTCGGGAATCCACACATGACAAAGCACCCGTGACGGCTGTCGCGGTCATCGGCGCCGGCCCGGCCGGCTTGATGGCGGCCGAGGTGCTTGCCGGTGCCGGCGCCGATGTCATGGTCTATGACGCAATGCCGTCAGTGGGCCGCAAATTCCTGATGGCGGGGCGCGGCGGCCTGAACCTCACGCACAGTGAGGAGTTGCCGCGGTTTCTCGGCCGCTACGGAAACGCGACGCCGCATCTTGGGGCCGCGATCGGGTTATTTCCACCCGACGCGTTGCGCGACTGGAGCGCCGGGCTGGGGCAGCCGACCTTTGTCGGCTCCAGCGGCAGGGTGTTTCCGCAAGCCTTCAAGGCATCGCCCTTGCTGCGGGCCTGGCTGCGGCGGCTCGATGCGTCGGGCGTCAAATTCGCGCTGCGCCACCGCTGGACCGGCTGGGATACGAACGGACGTCTGGCGTTCACCACGCCGGACGGACCGCGCGCCATCGAGGCGCGAGCGACGGTGCTTGCGCTGGGAGGCTCGAGCTGGCCGCGGCTCGGGTCGGACGGTGCATGGGCGGAGAAGCTGGCTGCAAAGGGTGTGCGGATTGCGCCGCTCGTTGCCGCCAATTGCGGCTTTACCGTCGCCTGGTCCGACCTCTTCCGCGACCGCTACGAAGGTCAGCCCCTGAAAGCCGTCATGCTGTCGTTTGGTGCACGCGACGCGCGTGGCGAGGCCATGATCACGCGCACCGGCATCGAGGGCGGCGCGGTGTATGCGCTCTCCGGGCCGTTGCGCGATGCCGTGCTCGGCGAAGGGCGGGCAATTGTGCGGATCGGCTTGCGGCCCGATCTCGACAGGAGCGATCTCGTCACGCGGCTGTCGGCGCCACGCGGGAAACAATCGTTCTCGAACTGGCTGCGCAAGGCTCTACATCTCTCCCCGGTCGGAATTGGCTTGTTGCAGGAGGCCGCGGTCGCTGGCGGCGTGTCGCTATCGTCGCTGTCTGCGCCAGATCTCGCCGAGCGGATCAACGCCTTGCCGGTCGAACTCACCGGCCTCGCGCCGATCGCGCGCGCGATCTCGACCGCGGGCGGCATCGCGTTCGACGAGCTCGATGCCGATTTCATGATTCGCCGACTACCCGGCACCTTCGCCGCCGGCGAAATGCTCGACTGGGAAGCGCCGACCGGCGGTTACCTGCTGCAGGCGTGCTTTGCCACGGGTGCTGCGGCGGGCAGGGGAGTCTTGAAGTGGATCAAGGGGCGAATGGCGAGTAGCGAATGAATCCGCAGCAGCCTTCGCTATTCGCTAATCCCTACTCGCGCTATCGCAGCTTGCCCCGCGCCGCGACCGGCAGAGTCCCGATGATCTCGTCGCCGCGCACCATCACAACTTCGTCCATCATGTTGACGACCACACAGACATGGTTCGGCACAATCCGCACGATATCGCCGACATCGGGGCGGGTGTTGCTGCGCGCAAGATCGAGAAAGCCGTGCTCCTCGGCAAAGCGCGCGATCCTGGCTTCTGGATGTTCAAGAATAAGACCGTGGCCGTCGAGGCCGCCGCCGGTGTCCGACGTCAAGGTCTTGGAACCGGCATCGAGGATGCCGCGATCGGCGGCGGCGCGGCTCACCACGGTCGAATAGATATGCAGCGCGCAATCGTCCCAGCCGGCGACGCCGGCCGCGACCTGCATGCGGTCATTGTAGATGTAGGTGCCGGGCCGATGCTCGGTGGCGCCCTTGAGCTTGCCGAGATTTTTCAGGTTCGGCGTGCCACCGGTGGATACCATTGTCGCATCGAGCCCGTGCGCGCGCACGCCTGCCAGTGCTTCATCGAAAAACCTCTGCGCGTCGTCCCAACCTGTCTCGGTCGGATAGAGCATGAAGCCGGCAAATGTCAGTCCTTTCGAAGCCGCGATTTCACGCGCCAGTGCGATCGCCTCCACCGGCGTTTCCACGCCGGCGCGCTTGCGCCCGGTGTCGCACTCGACCACCACCGCCAGCGGCCGGCCGGAGGCTGCGGCCGCCCGGGTAAGGCCGGCGACCACGATCGAATTATCGGCGGCAACGGTGATACGCGCCTTGGCCTGCAGCGCGCCGAGCCGTGCCATCTTCTCATCGCCGATCAGGTTATAGCTGATCAGGATATCGTCGATGCCGGCTTCCGCCATCACCTCGGCCTCACCGAGTTTCTGGCAGGTGATGCCCTTGGCGCCGGCCTCGATTTGCATTCTCGCCAGCATCGGACTTTTATGGGTCTTGATGTGCGGCCGGTTGGCAACGCCGGCCGTGTCGCAAACGGCCTGGATACGCGCGATGTTGCGCTCGACCTTGTCCATGTCGATCACGGCGCAGGGCGTGCCGTATTCGCGGGCGACTTTGGCCGCAAGCGGTGTGGTCATGGCGAGTCCTTGTCTGCTGCGCGCGCTACGCCTGTTCTATCTCTTCGCGCAATACTTCGAGCTCCAGCCAGCGGTCCTCGGCGGCGGCGAGTTCCTCCTGCGCGGTGGCGATGGCGGCGGATGCCTGGTCGAATTTCTTGCGATCCCTGACGTAGAGGTCGGGATCGTCGAGCACGTTTTGTTGCCTGGCAATCTCGGCCTGCAGCTTCTCGATCGTCTTCGGCAGCGTCTCCAGCGCGTGCTTTTCGTTGAAATTCAGCCGGCGTTTCGGTGTCGCCGAAGGCGCCGCGGCCAACCTGGGCTCCTTGCGGTCGTCGGATGCGGCCTTCACCGGCTCGCGCTTCAGGTCTGCGCCGCGCTGCGCCAGCATGTCGGTATAGCCGCCGGCATATTCGATCCAGAGCCCGTTGCCTTCCGGCACGATCACCGACGTCACGACACGATCGAGGAAGTCGCGATCATGGCTGATCAGGATCACGGTGCCCTCGTAATCGCCGAGCATTTCCTCCAGCACGTCGAGGGTTTCCAGGTCGAGGTCGTTGGTCGGCTCGTCCAGCACCAGCAGGTTGGAAGGTTTCGCCAGCGCGCGCGCCAGCATCAGTCGTCCGCGCTCGCCTCCTGACAGCACTTCGAGCGGCGTGCGCATCTGTTCCTGCGCGAACAGGAAATCCTTCATGTAGCTGACAACGTGTTTAGGCTTGCCGCCGACCATGACGTGGTCGCCGCGCCCACCGGTCAAGGCCTCCGTGAGCGTCGATTTCGGATCGAGGCTTTCGCGATGCTGGTCGAGCGTCGCCATCTCGATGTTGGCGCCGAGCCGGAGAGTGTCGTTATCGGGCGTATCCGCACCGGTCAGCAGGTTGACCAGCGTGGTCTTGCCCGCGCCGTTCGGCCCGACGATGCCGATGCGATCGCCGCGCTGCACCCGGATCGAGAAGCCGTCGACGATCTTGCGCTCGCCGTAGGATTTGGCGATGCCCTTGGCTTCGATCACCAGCCGGCCGGATTTGTCGGCTTCGGCGGCGGCGAGGTTGGCGTTACCCGTTGCTCCCCGATAGTCGCGCCGCTGTTGGCGCAGCGCATGGAGGTTGCCGAGCCGCTTGACATTACGCTTGCGGCGCCCGGAAACGCCGTAGCGCAGCCAATGTTCTTCGTTGACTATCTTGCGGTCGAGCTTGTGCTGCTCGCGTTCTTCCTCCGCCAGCACTTCGTCGCGCCAGGCCTCGAAAGCGCCAAAACCCCGATCGATCTGACGGATCTGGCCACGGTCAAGCCAGGCGGTCGAACGGGACAGGTTGGACAGGAAGCGGCGGTCATGGCTGATGAGGACCAACGCGCTGCGGCGGCTGCCGAGTTCGCCTTCCAGCCATTCGATGGTGGTGAGATCGAGATGGTTGGTCGGCTCGTCCAGCAGCAAAATATCGGGTGAGGGCGCCAGCACCCGCGCCAGCGCCGCGCGGCGGGCCTCGCCGCCAGATATATGAGCCGGATCTTCGTCGCCGCGTAGTCCAAGCTGCTCCAGCACGTAGCGGGCCTGGTAATGGTCATCGCCCGGCGCCAGGCCTGCTTCGACATAGGCCAGCGTCGTGGCAAAGCCGACGAAGTCGGGCTCCTGCGGCAGATAGCGGATGGTCGCACCCGGCTGCACGAAGCGGCTGCCGCTGTCGGGCTCGACGAGACCAGCGGCGATCTTCAACAGCGTCGACTTGCCCGAGCCGTTGCGGCCGATCAGGCAGACGCGCTCGGATGCTGATACTGACAGCTCGACGCCCGACAACAGCGGTGTGCCGCCGAAGGTCAGCGCGATGTCTTTCAACTGGATCAGCGGCGGCGGCATTTGTCCCGGTTCAACCCTGTTCCGCAGCGGGCTCGATCGTCCGCCGGCGCTGGATACGGCGAATGGCCTGATCGAGCGCCGACAGGAACGCCGAGCGGTCGCGCGGCGAAAACCCCTTGGGGCCGCCGGTGATCTCGCCGGACGAGCGCAGATCGGTCATCAAATTGCGAACCGCGAGCGTCATGCCGATCGATGCTTCCGTGAACGGCTTGCCGTTCGGCGCGATCACCTCGGCACCGGCCTTGACGCATCGGCTCGCCAGCGGAATGTCCGAGGTGATGACGATGTCGCCCTTGCCGGCGCGTTCCGCGATCCAGTCGTCGGCGGCATCCATCCCGGAACCTGCCGCGATACGCTCGATCATCGGATCCGGCGGCACCCTGATGAAATTGCCGGCGACCACGCTGACCGGCAGCGTGTGCCGGGCTGCGACGCGGTAGATTTCGTCCTTTACCGGGCAGGCGTCGGCATCGACATAAATTCGTGTGCTGCTCAAGTCTGCGGTCTTCTGTTGTTATTTCAGGGATCGCCGCGTGTACTCCATCGCGGCCGAAAATGCGAGCAAAACACCGAGCCGGACCCCGCTTGCCACGGCACTTTCCTGGCGTAGGATTGCGCCGGGAAAATAGCGGAAATCGGGGGCGGCATGACAAGTCCGAGCGAGACCTACCGCGTTTCGGCTTACAACACCTCGAAACTTTCCGAAAACAAGATTCACGACGACACGGTGGCGCGAAAGTTCGGGTTTGGCGGCGGGCTGGTGCCGGGGGTCGATGTGTTAGCCTACATGATCCATATTCCCGTCCGGAAATGGGGACGCGCTTTTCTTGAACGCGGCCTGATCGAGGCGCGTTTCGTCAAACCGGTCTATGACGGCGAACTCGCCGAAATTACCGCCAAAGAGAGCGGCAGCGTGCTTGCGATCGAGGTTGAAAGCCACGGCGAGCAATGCGCGACCGGTACCGCGTCGCTGCCAGACTCCGCGCCGCCGGTTTCGATGGTGGACTATCGCGAAACCGCCGCCGTGGCCGAGCGCAGGCCGGTCAATTCCGCCTCCTATCAAGTCGGCAAGTGGCTTGGAACGGCGCCGCTTTGCTGGGCCGGCGATGCCGCGACGGAATATCTCAGGGATGTTCGCGAGCCTGACGCTATCTATGCGAGGGAAGGGCTCGGTCATCCCGGCCTGTTGCAGCGGACCATGAACAGGGTGCTGGTCGACAACGCCATCCTCGGACCCTGGATTCACGTCGGCAGCCGGATGCAGCTTTTATCGGCCGGAAAGCCTGGCGACGAGCTGACCGCGCGTGCGAAGGTCACCGGTAACTACGAGAAGAAGGGTCACCGCTTCGTCGAACTTGACGCGCTGGTGATCGCCAACGGCAAGACCGCGCTGGCGCATTGTCATCATATCGCGATCTATCAGCCCCGCGAGCGCGCCGCGGTGTGACGTTGAAAAAGCATATTGAACCTCGTCATGCCCGGCCTTGTGCCGGGCATCCACGTCTTTCTGTGAAGCCAAAGACGTGGATGGCCGGGACGAGCCCGGCCATGACGTGTGAGATTGCTCGGTTTTCGATCTTGCCGCTAAGCCGCCTTCCTCGCCTTCGCATCGCGGATCGCGCGCCAGACGCGCTCGGGCGTCAGCGGCATATCGATCTCGGTGACGCCGTATTCGGCGAGCGCATCGAGCACCGCATTGACGATGCAGGCAAGGCTGCCGGCGCAGCCGGCTTCGCCGCAGCCCTTGGTGCCCAGCGGGTTGGATTTTGCCGGCGACGGATGATCGCCGATCGACATCACAGGAACGTCGTCCGCACGCGGCATCGCATAGTCCATGAACGATCCCGTGATCGGCTGGCCGCTGGAATCATAGCTGACCTCCTCCATCAGCGCCTGGCCGATACCTTGTGCAACGCCGCCATGAAGCTGGCCCGCGACGATCATCGGATTGACGATGGTGCCGAAATCGTTGACGGCGCAATAGCGCACGATGCGCACCACGCCGGTTCCGGGATCGATCTCGACTTCCACGACATGGCAGCCATTGGGGAAGGTCGACGGCGTATCGCTGGTGTTGTGATCGACGTCGAGCGAGGAGGGCACACCTTCCGGTATGTGGCCTTCGCGCATTCGTTGCGCCAGCTCCATGATACCGATGCTGCGATCGGTGCCGGCAATGGTGAAGCGGCCGTTGGCGAATTCGATGTCGCTTTCGGATGCCTCCATCAGATGCGCGGCCGCCTGCTTGCCCTTGGCGATGACCAGCGATGCGGATTCCAGGATCGCCGTTCCGGTCGCGGTGATCGAGCGCGAGCCGCCGGTGCCGTTGCCGTAACGCACGAGGTCGCTGTCGTTCTGTTCCAGCGTGATGCTCTCAAAGGGCACGCCGAGCTGCGCGGACAATACCTGCGCGAATGGTGTCGCATGACCCTGGCCGTAGTCGAGTGTCCCGGTGGTCAGCCTCACCGATCCGTCCGGCTCGAAGGTGATCTTGCCGAGTTCGCCGCCCGGCGGCGCGGTGACTTCGAGATAGCAGCCAACGGCGATGCCGCGGAGCTTGCCGTTCCTGCGGCTTTCCTTCTTGCGTTTGGCGAAATTGGTGTGATCGGAAATTTCCAGCGCCTTGTTGAATACGCCGTGGAAATCGCCGCTGTCATAGGTAACGCCCGAGGCGGCGGCGAACGGCAATTGTGCGGGCTTGATAAAGTTGCGCTTGCGCAAGGTCAGCCGGTCGATGCCCATTTCCCAGGCGGCGCGGTCGATCAGACGCTCCATGAAATAGTTCGCCTCGGGCCGTCCGGCGCCGCGATAGGCGCCCATCAGCGTCGTGTTGGTCAGCACCGTCTTGATGTCGACGCCGAGCAAAGGCGTACGGTAGACGCTGGCAAGGTTCTTTCCCGTGTTGAGCGACAGCGGCCCAGGCGACACGCCGGTGATATAGGCGCCGAGATTACCGTAGCCGTTGAGGCGGACGGCGAGGAATTTACCGTCGGCGTCGAGCGCGAGTTCGCCGTGGATGATCTGCCCGCGGCCGTGGCTGTCCGACAGGAAACTGGTCGAACGCTCATCCGTCCACTTGACCGGACGGCCGAGCGCCCTCGCGGCGTGCAGGATGCAGATGTATTCGGGATAGTTGATGTTCTTCATGCCGAACGAGCCGCCGACATTGGCGCTCAGGATGCGGACCTTTTCGGCGGGCACGTTCAGGATCCTGGCCAGCGTCGTCCGGTTTCCCGAAACGCCCTGGGTCGGAACCTGGATGGTGAAGCGCTCGCTCTCCTTGTCGTAGGCGCCGACCGCCACGCGCGGCTCCATCGGCACGACGGCGATGCGGGTATTGGCCATGTCGAGCCGGGTGACGTGGGCCGCGCTTGCGAATGCGGCATCGAGCCTGGCGGTGTCGCCATAATGGTAGTCCAGCGCCACGTTGTTCGGAATGTGATCGTAAAGCTGCGGTGCCCCCGGCTGCGCCGCTTCCCTGGCGTTGGTCACCGCTGGCAACGCATCAATGTCGAGTTCGACCGCTTCGGCGGCGTCGCGCGCCTGTGTCAGGGTCTCGGCCACCACAAAGGCCATGGGGTCGCCGACATAGCGTACCTTGTCGCTGCTCAGCGCCGCACGGTTGGTCTGCAGCAGCGGCGAGCCGTCGCGCCCCTTCAGCGGCAGCGCGCAGATGAACGGGCCATAATTGGCGGAAGCGAGATCAGTCCCGGTCCAGACGCCGAGAACGCCCGGCATCGCTTTGGCGGCCGAGGTGTCGATGCCGCGAATGATGCCGTGGGCGTGGGAGGAACGTACGATCCAGGCATAGGCCTGCCGGGGCAGGCTGAAATCGTCGGTGTACCTGCCCTTGCCGCGGACCAGGGTGTCGTCTTCCTTGCGCCGGACCGGCTGCCCGACACCGTATTTTTGCAGCGCAATAGCGTTTTCCAGCGAAGGTGGAGACGTCTGATCTTGCATCAAAAATGACCTGAAATGCCGGTATTCGCGCGGTTTTTACGGGTGGTGTCCAGATAGTCGTCCGGCCATCGAACGACAACGCCTGATTGGGAATGATCTCCCTGCGCCACGCCCACGGTTGCGCCCGGGATGGCGGCTGCCAAAGGTTCTGCCAAGGGTGCTGCCAAGGGTTCTGTGAACGGAAATCCTTGCAGGCCCCGGATAGCCGTGGAAAGACAATCTGATGAACGACGACATGCGGCTCTGTGACGGTCCCCGGCCGCGCGGGAACCCGCAAGGATCAGCCGTCGCGGCGGGTGCAGACGCACCGGACGCAGATCCTTCACCGGGGAGCGCGAACGGCGTCTACGCCGCGCTCGATCTCGGCACCAATAATTGCCGGTTGCTGATCGCCTGTCCGTCCGGCGACGGGTTCCGCGTGGTCGATTCCTTTTCGCGCATCATCCGGCTGGGCGAGGGCATCTCGGCGACCGGCCGCATCAGCGAGGCCGCAATCGAGCGCGCGATCGCAGCGCTCAGTATCTGCCGCGACAAGATCCAGTCCCGCAAGGCCAAACGACTGCGCCTGATTGCAACCGAAGCCTGTCGCGCGGCCACCAACGCCAGCTGTTTCCGCGACCGTGTCGCGGCCGAGACCGGCATACGGCTCGAAGTGATCGACCGCGAGACCGAGGCGGCGCTTGCCGTGCTTGGTTGCTCGCCATTGCTCGATCCCAACGGCCGAGGTGCGATCCTGTTCGACATCGGTGGTGGTTCGACCGAACTGGTGCGGATCGAGCGCAATCCGGCAGACGAAGCGCCGCGGATCAAGGGGTGGATGTCGATCCCGCTCGGCGTTGTTACCTTGGCCGAGCGCTTCGGCGGCCGCGACGTCACCACGCAATCCTATGCGCTGATGGTGCAGCAAGTCGCCAACCATGTCGGGCCGTTCGCGGCCGAGCATGGCGGCGACCTCAGCGACATGCATCTGCTTGGCACCTCCGGTACGGTAACGACGCTGGCTGGCATGCATCTCAATCTCAGGCGCTACGACCGGCGCCGGGTCGACGGCATCTGGATGAGCAATGCCGAGATATCCGCGACCATCGCGCGGCTGTCGGGCATGACCTACCAGGAACGCGCCGACAATCGCTGCATCAGCTCCGAGCGCGCCGATCTGGTGCTGGCCGGCTGCGCCATTCTGGATGCGATCCGCGACGTGTTTCCGTTGCAGCGGCTGCGCGTCGCCGACCGCGGCCTGCGCGAAGGCATGCTGGTCGAGATGATGCGCGAGGACGGAGCGTTGCCCGGCTGCCGATAGGCGCCTCGGCCCGCAATGTGCTAGAGCCTTTTCCGTTCCGATAGAATCGGAACGGGGCTCCAGATTCTTTTTTGACGCGTTTTCTTCACGCGAACCGGTATCCACTTCGCTCGAAAACGCTCTAAGAGCGCCGGGAACGAACATCAGGCTGGCAACACCGACATGGCAAAGGACACCACCGGCCGGCTGCATGTCACGGTCAGGACCGGGGGCAAGCGCAAGCTGTCGTCGAAATTATGGCTGGAGCGACAGCTGAACGATCCCTATGTGGCGCGGGCCAAGCGGGACGGTTATCGCTCGCGCGCGGCCTACAAGCTGATCGAGATCGACGACAAGCATCGTTTCCTGAAGCCCGGCATCACGGTGGTTGATCTCGGCGCCGCGCCCGGCGGCTGGAGCCAGATCGCGGCGCGTCGCGTCGGCGCGGTGAGCGGCAAGGGCAAGGTGATCGCGATCGATCTGCTGGAGATGCCCGAGATTCCCGGCGTCAGTTTTGCCCGGCTCGACTTCCTTGCCGAAGACGCTCCGGCAAAGTTGCTGGAGATGATCGGCGGACGCGCCGACGTCGTGCTGTCCGACATGGCCGCCAACACCACAGGCCACCGCAAGACCGATCAGCTTCGGATCATCGGCCTGGTCGAGAGCGCGGCCGCTTTTGCTGCCGACGTGCTCAATCCCGGCGGCACCTTCGTGGCAAAAGTGTTTCAAAGCGGCGCCGACGCCGAGCTATTGGCGCGGCTCAAGCGCGATTTTGCCACCGTGCGTCACATCAAGCCCGCCTCGAGCCGGCAGGATTCCTCCGAGCGCTATGTGCTGGCGACCGGATTTCGTGGTCAGCCCAACCGCTGATCCCGTGCGTTGGCGGTCTCGGTGGCGGCGGTTTCTTCCGGCTCGGCGTCCCGCTCCGGCGAGGGAACGACGATCACGCCGCGCCCCGATACCTGGTGGCCGGCATCGGCGGGCAACTCGAAGAAGAAACCGGCCGACAGCGCCGAGATCACCGACACCACGATAAAGGCCGGTCCGAATTCAGCGGCACTCAATTCCGTCACGTGATGGAACCACATCGTGGTTTCCACCAGTGCTGCACCGAGCGCGACGCCGGCGGACACCGCCAGTTGCTGGTTGACGCTGACCAGCGTGGTGGCGCGGCTCATCCGGTCCGGCTCGACTTCGGCGTAGGCCAGCGTGTTGATCGCAGTGAATTGCAGCGAGCGGAAGAAGCCGCCGACCACCAGCAGGATCACGATCAGCAGCAATGGCGTTGCGATCGTGAACAGCGCGCAGGCCGCGAGGAAGACCGAACTGACGACGGCGTTGATGATCATGATGCTGCGAAAGCCGAAGGTGCGGATGATGCGCGCCGCCAGCGTTTTCATGCCCATCGCGCCGGCGGCCGAGCCAAACGTCACCAGTCCGGATTGCAGCGGCGTCAAGCCGAAACCGATCTGCATCAATAGCGGCAACAAAAACGGCAACGAGCCGATGCCGAGGCGGAACATGAATCCGCCAACGATGCTGGCGCGCATCGTCGGCAATCGCAGCAGCGCGAAATCCAGCACCGGAGAGGCGGTCCGCCTTGCATGGATCAGGTAGAGCGTCATCGAGACGCTGCCGAGGGCGATCAGTGCGATGACGATGCTCCATGGCAGCAGATTGAGCCCCGCTACCGAAAGTCCGAAGGCGATGCCGCCAAGACCGATCCCGGCCAGCACCAGCCCGTAGAGGTCGAAGCGCTCGGGATTCTCGCTGCGGATCGGGTCGATGAAGCGCAGCGCCATGACGATGCCGATCATGCCGATCGGAATGTTGATCAGGAAGATCCAGTGCCAGGTCAGGTAGGTTGTGATGAAGCCGCCGAGCGGCGGCCCCAGCACCGGCCCGACCAGCGCCGGCACGGTGACCCATGCCATCGCATTGACCAGCGCGCTCTTGTCGATCGAGCGCAGCAGCACGAGCCGGCCGACCGGCGTCATCATCGCGCCGCCAAAGCCCTGCACGATGCGCGCGATCACGAAATCCGTGACGGAGGATGACATCGCGCAGCCGATCGACCCGGCCATGAAGACGCCGACGGCGGCGGCGAACACCAGTCGGGCGCCGAACCGGTCGGCGGTCCAGCCGCTCGCCGGGATGAAGACCGCAAGCGACAGCAAATAGGAGGTGATCGCAAGTTTCAGGGTCAGCGGGCTGGTGCCGATGTCGGCTGCGATCGCCGGCAATGAGGTCGAGATGACGGTGGAATCCATGTTCTCCATGAACAGGGCAGTAGCCACGATGAGCGGGATCAGGCGTTGCTTGTTCATCTGGATTTGACGGGCGACGGAGCGGCGGGGGTACCCGGCCTGTACCATCCCGCAGTCGGGCAAGCTATTGCAGGTGCTTGGAAACCGCCTAAATCCTGCGTGACACGCTACGGCGGAAAAGCAGGTCAGGTCCGCGATTGGGCATTGCTGCCGGCAGCCCGAAACCGGCGGGATGAAGGA
>JAGXAF010000230.1 GCA_018971675.1 Bradyrhizobium sp. | reverse complement strand
CTATTTTGGCACCAAATATTCCGACTCTATGAAGGCCATGGTGGCGGGCGCCGACGGCTCTGACGTCCCGATCCACGGCGGCTCCTACGGTGTCGGGGTTTCGCGCCTGGTGGGGGCAATCATCGAGGCCTGCCACGACGATGCCGGGATCAAATGGCCCGAGGCCGTGGCGCCGTTCAGGGCGGCAATCCTCAATCTGAAGCAGGGCGCTGATGACACCGATGCCGCCTGCGAAAGCCTCTACCGCGAACTCACGGCCAAAGGCGTCGATGTGCTTTATGACGACACTGATCAGCGTGCCGGCGCCAAGTTCGCGGCCGCTGACCTGATCGGCATTCCCTGGCAGATTCTGGTCGGCCCCAAAGGGCTTGCCGAAGGCAAGGTCGAACTCAAGCGGCGCAGTGACGGCGTGCGCGAGAATCTGAGCCCGGCCGATGTGCTGGCGCGGCTGAGCGCGTGATGAATTATCCACCGGCGTTGGCCGGGCCTTCAGCCACGACGGCCACAATTGGCCCGAATCGTGTGAGAATCGACCGATGGATCAAACCATGAGCGAGCCAGTCCGGACCCGACCTTTTGCGCCCTTCGAGTGGCTGCTGTCCGGACGCTATTTGCGGGCGCGTCGCAAGGAAGGTTTCATTTCTGTCATCGCCGGCTTTTCCTTTCTCGGCATCATGCTCGGCGTCGCTACCCTGATCATCGTGATGGCCGTCATGAACGGTTTCCGCAAGGAACTGCTCGGCAAGATCCTCGGCCTTAACGGGCATCTGCTGGTGCAGCCGCTGGAATCGCCGCTGACCGATTGGAAGGATGTCGCCGATCGAATCAGCCAGGTCAAAGGCATTCGCCTCGCCGCCCCTGTGGTGGACGGGCAGGGACTGGGGTCCTCGCCGTTCAACGCGGCGGGCGTATTCATTCGGGGCATTCGCGCCGACGATCTCAACAACCTGACCTCGATTTCCAAGAACATCAAACAGGGTTCGCTGGAAGGATTTGACGAAGGGCAGGGCGTGGCGATCGGCCGCCGGCTCGCCGATCAACTGTCGCTGCATGCCGGCGACAGCATCACGCTGGTGTCGCCGAAGGGCGCGGTGACCCCGATGGGCGTCACGCCGCGGATCAAGCCGTACAAGATCGTGGCGGTGTTCGAGATCGGAATGTCCGAATATGACTCGAGTTTCGTGTTCATGCCGCTATCGGAAGCGCAGGCCTATTTCAATCGCAACAACGACGTGACCGCGATCGAGGTGTTCACCGACAATCCCGACAAGATCGACAGCTTCCGCAAGTCGGTGGCGGAAGCAGCGGGAAGGCCGATATTCCTGGTGGACTGGCGGCAGCGCAACTCGACCTTCTTCAACGCGCTTCAGGTCGAGCGCAACGTGATGTTCCTGATCCTGACCATGATCGTGCTGGTCGCGGCGCTCAATATCGTCTCCGGCCTGATCATGCTGGTCAAGGACAAGGGCAGCGATATCGCGATCCTGCGCACCATGGGCGCCTCGCAGGGCGCTATCATGCGCATCTTCCTGATCACCGGTGCCTCGATCGGCGTGGTCGGCACGCTGACCGGCTTTGTCGTCGGCGTGGTGGTCTGCCTCAACATCGAGACGATCCGGGAATTCCTGTCCTGGCTGACCCACACCGAATTGTTCTCGCCGGAGCTCTATTTCCTTTCCAAGCTGCCGGCCGAGATTGATTACGGCGAGACCAGCGCCGTGCTGATCATGGCGCTGACGTTATCCTTCCTCGCCACATTGTATCCGTCATGGCGCGCGGCTCGCCTCGATCCCGTCGACGCGCTGCGGTACGAGTGAGGGAGCGATGGCGCAGGGGGCTGAAGATGTGCCGGTCGTCTATCTCCACGAGATAAAGCGCCAGTACATGCAGGGCGAGAGCACCCTGACGATCCTCGACGGCGCCAAGCTGGCGCTGTGGGCGGGACAGTCGGTGGCGCTGGTTGGGCCGTCGGGCTCCGGCAAATCGACCCTGCTGCATATCGCGGGCCTGCTCGAAAGCCCGGACGATGGCGAGGTCTATGTCGGGGGCACGGCGACGTCGGAATTGTCGGATGTCGAGCGCACCCAGATCCGCCGTACCGATATCGGTTTTGTCTATCAATCGCACCGGCTGCTGCCGGAATTCACCGCGCTCGAAAACGTCATGCTGCCGCAGATGATCCGCGGCTTAAAACGCGCCGAGACCGTCAAACGGGCCACTGAAATCCTGGCCTATCTCGGTCTCGGAGAGCGCATCAAGCATCGGCCGGCCGAATTGTCCGGCGGCGAGCAGCAGCGCGTCGCGATCGCGCGCGCCGTCGCCAATGCGCCACGGGTGCTGCTCGCAGACGAGCCGACCGGCAATCTCGATCCAAACACGGCCGACCACGTTTTCAACGCGCTGATGCAACTGGTCAAGGCAACCCGGGTGGGAATGCTGATCGCGACCCACAATATGGAATTGGCCGGACGCATGGACCGGCGCGTGTCGATCGAGGGCGGCCGCGTGATCGAACTCGAATAGCCGCGTGCGCTCAGTAGGCGCGGCGATAACGCCGCCCCCATTGGTCCCGGCCGTTTGCGAAACCGTCATTTGCGAAGTAGGGATTGACGACGCACTGGGCCGAACGGCCGGAAGCCGTTATCGCGCACTGTCGCAGCGAGGTATACCGGCATTCGATATAGTTGGTGCGGCCGAACACGTGCAGGCAGACCGGAAAGGCTGGATCATAGGTCTGGGCCTGCGCGGGCACCGCAACTGCAATCGTCGCAAGAACAGGGATCAGGGTCGCTAGAGCAGCGCTGCGCATCGTTGCCTTCCTTGCGAGGGCCGGCCGCGGCCGGTTGGGTTTCACCGTTGGCGCCCGAGCGGACGCTGCGGGCTTGATACATGGCATATGGGAAGATGCCGCTACTTGGACCACCTTCATAGGATAATCCAGCGCCGTGGTCTGCCTGGAGGCGAATTGCGGCGGGCTTATTCCGGTCACATCCAAATGTCATTCTGATCGTAACAGGCGTCCGCAATTTGAAGTCGGATCCAGCCGAACAGCGTGTGCTCGCATGAGAAAATCCGACATCATGTGCCCGAATTGCCACGCGGGCTATCGCCGGGTCGAACTCGCAAGCAGCAAGGGAACGAGGGGCGAGTTCCGCTGCCTGTTCTGCGATCAACTGCTGGAAGTGTTCGACGGCGGCACCGAAGTTGCGATCCGCCTCACCGTGCAACCGGAAAAGACTTTCCAGTAGCCCATTGGCCCAGTTGTCCCATCGGCAAGCCGATCCGGGCGGATCATTTGGACGAAAGAGCCGCCCGCGAGGCCGGACCGATCAACGGCCAGGATCACGATCGACATCGCCGCTGCGGGCCGCGCGGCGCAGACGCGGGGCGTTATCAAGACAGGCGAGGGCGGGCCTTCCGGGGGAGCCGGAGGGATCCGATCCAGCCGGCATGTTGGCCTATTAACCAACGGGGCCTCTTTCCCAAACCGACCCGTTACCGCCGCTTGACTATCTAGAACATACAGAGAACAATGTTCTTCTTATGTTCCAAGGTTTGGGGAGTCGGAGATGCTGAAGATTTTCGTGGAAGAAGCAGCGGCACTGGCGTCGATCGCCATGTTTATCGGGATGATCGCGGTCTGGGCGCAGCTGATCACCCAGCTCTAGCGCCGGTCGTGCTGGGGACGTCTGGGGAAAAGCCGGACCGCGGGGTCAAGCCCCACGTTCCACGTGGACAGCCGCAACGCCTGGCTTCACCATCGCGGGGAGCGAGTCGGCCCTTGAGGCGGCTTAGCGCCCGCAAGGCTGGCACGGCCAGTCCAGCCCATCCATGACTGAAAAGCCGCCCGCGACCATGCCCAATGCCGGATTTGTCCATCTCCACGTTCACTCGGCCTATTCGCTGCTGAAAGGCTCGATCAAGATCCAGAAACTGGCGGAACTGGCCAAGGCCGACCGCCAGCCGGCGCTGGCATTGACCGACACCGACAACATGTTCGGTGCGCTGGAGTTTTCCGACAAGCTCGCCGGCTACGGTATCCAACCGATCGTCGGCTGCGAACTGGCGGTCGATTTCGGCGACCAGGACCCGACTGCGCGCAACGCGCTGTCGGCCGGACCGACCCGGATCGTGCTGCTGGCGGCGCGCGAGCGCGGCTACCGCAGCCTGATGCGGCTGAACTCGCGGGCGTTCCTGGAAACGCCGGTGAACCAGACGCCGCACGTCAAGTTTGATTGGCTGGAGGGCGATGCCGAAGACCTGATCGCTTTGACCGGCGGTCCGGAGGGACCGATTTCGCTCGCGATCGCTGCCGATCAGGCCGCGCTGGCGGCGACCCGTTGCGATCGGTTGGCAGGGCTGTTCGGCGACCGCCTCTACATCGAGTTGCAGCGCCACGGTGTCGAAAAGGAGCGGCGCGCCGAGGCCGGCCTGATTGATCTCGCTTACACCAGGGGCATTCCTCTGGTTGCGACCAACGAGCCCTATTTCGCGACCGCCGACGACTACGAAGCCCATGATGCGTTGCTTTGCATCGCCGGTGGACGGCTGATCGCCGAAACCGATCGCGATCAGCTCACCGCCGACCACCGCTTCAAGACCCGCGCAGAAATGGCCGTGCTGTTCGCGGACCTCCCGGAGGCCCTGGCATCGACGGTCGAGATCGCAGAGCGCTGCTCGTTCCGTCCGGTCACCCGCAAGCCGATATTGCCGCATTTCACGGTCGGCGCCGACGCGCAAAACGACGAAAACGAGGAATTGCGCCGCCAGGCCGAAGAGGGGCTCGCCAACCGGCTCAAGGTGCATGGCCTGTCGCAAGGCACGTCGGAGGAAGATTATCGCGCGCGGCTCGCCTTCGAGATCGATGTCATCACCCGCATGAACTATTCGGGTTACTTCCTGATCGTCGCCGATTTCATCAAATGGGCGAAGTCCGCGGGCATTCCGGTGGGACCGGGCCGCGGCTCCGGCGCCGGTTCGCTGGTCGCCTATGCGCTGACCATCACCGATCTCGATCCGATCCGCTTTGGCCTGCTGTTCGAGCGCTTCCTCAATCCGGAACGCGTATCGATGCCCGATTTCGACATCGACTTCTGCCAGGACCGGCGCGGCGAGGTGATCGACTATGTGCAGCAGCGCTATGGCCGCGATCAGGTGGCGCAGATCATCACCTTCGGTACGCTGCAGGCCCGCGGCGTGCTGCGCGATGTCGGGCGCGTGCTGCAGATGCCTTATGGCCAGGTCGACAAGCTGACCAAACTGGTGCCGCAAAATCCGGCCGCGCCGGTGACGCTGGCAGCTGCGATCGCCAGCGAACCAAAGCTGCAGGCGTTTCGCGACGAGGACCCGGTGGTGGCGCGCGCCTTCGACGTCGCGCAGCGTCTCGAAGGCCTGACCCGGCACGC
>JAGXAF010000229.1 GCA_018971675.1 Bradyrhizobium sp. | reverse complement strand
CCGCGCGGCGGCCGCGACGACATTGACGGCATCGAGACGCTGGCCAATGGTCGCTCGGTGCTCAAGGTTCGCGTCCGCGCCATCGCCGAAGGCGGCGAGGCCAATCGCGCAGTCAGTGAATTGCTGGCGAAAGTGCTCGGCGTGCCCAAGGCCAAGGTCAGGCTGGTGTCCGGCACCACCTCGCGACTGAAGCAGGTCGAGATTGACGGAGATCCGAAGCAACTCGGCGAGGCCCTGCGCGA
This sequence comes from Bradyrhizobium sp., assembly GCA_018971675.1. Taxonomy (GTDB): domain Bacteria; phylum Pseudomonadota; class Alphaproteobacteria; order Rhizobiales; family Xanthobacteraceae; genus Bradyrhizobium. The sequence goes on along the minus strand of JAGXAF010000229.1, from coordinate 5,224 downwards.
GGCGGGGCAATATCCGGGACGGGACCGCAAAGGGGTGAGATGACGGCTCGGATCATCGATGGAAAGATTATTGCCGCGGAATTGCGCGGCCGCGTCGCCGCCGAGGTCGCGCGCGTCAGGCGCGACCATCAGCTCACCCCGGGGCTTGCGGTCATCCTGGTCGGCAACGATCCCGCCAGCGAGGTCTATGTCCGCAGCAAGCACAAGCAGACCCAGGCCGCCGGCATGGCGTCGTTCGAGCACGTGCTGCCGGCCGACGTTGCACAGACGGATCTTCTGGCGCTGATCGCCAGCCTCAACCGCGATCCGGCCGTGCACGGCATTCTCGTGCAGTTGCCGCTGCCGAAATCGCTCTATGCCGAAGCCGTCATCAACGCCATCGACCCCGCCAAGGATGTCGACGGCTTGCATCCGAACAATGCCGGACGGCTTGCCGGCGGGTTTGCCGCGCTATCGCCATGCACGCCGCTCGGCTGCATCATCCTGACCAGGAGCGTGCATGCCTCGCTCGAAGGCATGAATGCGATCGTGATCGGCCGCTCCAATCTGGTCGGGCGCCCGCTGGTGCAGTTGCTGCTCAACGAAAACGCCACCGTCACGATCGCGCATTCGCGCACGCGCGACCTGGCGCAATTATGCGCGCGCGCCGACCTGGTCTACGCCGCGGTAGGCCGACCCGAAATGGTGCGCGGCGACTGGATCAAGCCGGGCGCGACCGTGATCGATGTCGGCATCAACCGGCTGCCCGGCGCCGATGGCAAAACCCGGCTGGTCGGCGACGTCGCGTTTGACGAGGCATCGAATGTGGCCGGTGCGATCACGCCAGTGCCCGGCGGCGTCGGTCCGATGACGGTCGCGTGCCTCCTGGTGAATACGCTTCGCGCGGCATGTGCGATCGCCGGGTTGCCGAAGCCCGGCGTGTAGCTTTCAGCCGTCATTGCGAGCGAAGCGAAGCAATCCAGAGCCGCACTGGAGCCCTGGATTGCTTCGCCGCGAAGCCTGTCATCGGGCGCGCATTCGCGCGACCCGTTGGCTCCTCGCAACGACGGAAACGGCGAGATAGGCGCGCTACTTCGCCTTCGCCCGCGCCATGCCGTCCGCGATCAGTTTGTGCGCTTCCTCAGGCCCGCCCCAGCGCAGCACCTTCACCCATTTGCCGGGTTCGAGATCCTTGTAGTGCTCGAAGAAATGCCGAATCTGCTGCAGCGTGATCTCGGGCAGGTCGCTATAGGTCCTCACCTTGTCGTAGCGCTGGGTCAGTTTTGACGACGGCACCGCGATGATCTTTTCGTCGCCGCCGGCCTCGTCCTCCATCAGCAGCACGCCGACCGGCCGCACGCTCATCACCGCGCCCGGCACGATCGCGCGGGTGTTGGCCACCAGCACGTCGCAGGGATCGCCATCGTTCGACAGTGTATGCGGGACGAAGCCGTAATTGCCGGGGTAGCGCATCGCGGTATAGAGGAAGCGATCGACCACCAGCGTGCCGGCGTCCTTGTCGAGTTCGTATTTGATTGGCTCGCCGCCGACCGGCACCTCGATGATGACATTGACCTCCCGCGGCGGATCGATCCCGATCGAAATGGCGTCAATGCGCATGGATGGCTCCGTGATCAGGTCGTGACGGTCGCATCACTATACCCGCGTCAACCGCGGACGACAGCACGAAGCGTGGGCAGTGGCACAGCCTGCAGGGACGCCGCCTGGAGCGTTTTCCAGCGGAGCATGCCCTCGGACTTGATCCGTGGGTGGATACCGGTTCGCGCAAAGAAAACGCGTCAAAACAAGAATCGAGAGCCCCGTTCCGATTCCATCGGAACGGAAAGGCTCCAGGCCTCAATCGGTCCAGGCGAAAGCGATCTTGTCCAGCGACTTGGAGCCGAATTTCTCCGACGAGCGCGCCACCATGCGGCCGCCGAGGGCGCGGTAGAACTCCGTCGCCGAGTCGTTGTCGGACAGCGCCCAGATCACCATGCTCTTGAGGCCGCTCTGCAGCAGGTCGCGCCGCGCCGCGGTGAACAACCGGCGGCCGAAGCCGAGGCCCTGGAATTCCGGGCGCAGGTAAAGCTCGTAGATCTCGCCTTCGAAATGCAGGCTGCGGGCCCGGTTGCGGCCGTAATTGGCGTAGCCCGCGACCTTGTCGCCAAACACCAGCACGCTGACGCGGCTGCCTTTGCGGATCGCGCTGTCCCACCAATGCGGGCCGCGGCGGTTGATCAGTTTTTCCAGTTCGGCGCCCGGAATGATGCCCTGATAGGCCGAACGCCAGGCTTCGTCATGGGTGGACGCCACCGCGGCCGCATCCGCAGCTTTGGCCGGCCGAACCTCGATCAACGTTGTACTCATGCCCCAATCAAAGCAAGTCAGCGCGCCGGCTTCAAGGTCCATCCTTAATTATCGGTTAACCTGTGGGTTTTTTGCATCAGTTTCCCCTCACCATGTATCGAAAAAGGACAGGGCGGTGATCCACGGGTAGTGTGCGGGCCGATTCCAGGCCGGCACTTCGTTGCTTCGTTCCGCTGGCCGCAGCATCAGGTACGTTCATGCGGTTGTTCAAGGCGCTTTTCGCTCTGGTCGTCCTCCTTCCATCGGTTTGCCTCCATGGCGCCGATGCGCAGACCCGGACGGTCGCTCAGTCCGGCGCTCAATTCGGCGCTCAGGGCGCGGAGGGCCAGCCGAACCGGCGACAGCAATGGCTGGTGCCGTCGCCCGATCCCGACATTGCGGCGCACGCGCTATTGTTTCGTCCTCCCGGTGCGGGGCCGTTTCCGCTGGCGCTGATCGCGCACGCTTCCACCCAGAACGCGCTGCGCCGGGCGCAAATGCCGCAGCCCGAATACGCCGCACTGGCGGCCTGGCTGGTCACGAGGGGCTATGCCGTGCTGGTGCCGGAACGGCCAGGCCATGGCGCGACCGGCGGCAAATATCTCGAGGACCAGGGCGGCTGCGACGACGCCAATTATTCCCGCGCCGGCTATGCGACCGCGGATTCCATCAAGGCGGCGCTTGGTTTCCTGCTGACGCAGGACTTTATCCAGCATGGCGGCGCGGTCGTCGTCGGCCATTCCGCCGGCGGCTGGGGCGCGCTGGCGCTGGCGAGCGAAGATCCCAAGGCGATCGCGGCGATTATCGTCTTCGCGCCGGGGCGCGGCGGCCACGCCAACGACGCTCCCGGCCAGGTCTGCGCGCCGCAGGCGCTGGTCGTATCGGCGGGCGAGTTCGGCGAGGATGCGCAGGTGCCGGTGACGTGGCTGGTCGCGGCCAATGATAGCTATTTTCCGCCCGATCTGTCGAAACAGATGGCCGACGCCTTCCGCAAGGGCGGCGACAAGGTCGATTTCCATGTGCTGCCGGCGTTCCGCAACGAAGGTCACTGGCTGGCGGAGACCGATGGCACCGAGGCGATCTTTGGCCCGGCGCTGGAAGCCGCGATCAAGCCGGGATTGCCGAAGCCGGCCAGGAAGAAATGACGCGGCGATGAGGGCGCGGGCGATGGAATAGGCTTTGTCGTCATTGCGAGGAGCACTTGCGACGAAGCAATCCGGTCTTCACCTGTGGCCGGGATTGCTTCGCGGAGCCTGTCATCGGGCGGGTATTCGCCCGACCCGGTTGGCTCGCAATGACGCCATCACGCCTTTACCGCCGCCATCACTTCCTTCGCCGCCCGCTCCCCTGAATCTCCCGCGCCATGCGCGGTGGAGAAGAAATTCGGCGAGGTCGCCTCTCCCGCAAAGAACAGGCGTCCATCGACGGGCGCGGCGAGCACGGCGCGTTTGCCGGCGTGACCGGGCAGGGCGTGCGAGTAGGAGCCGCGCGCAAACGGGTCGTGGGACCAGCGCGATTCAGCCAGCGGCTTGAGCTTGCGGCGATAGTCGTTGCCGATTAGCGCGGCGATCTCGTCGATGCTTTGCGCGGCGAAGGCGTCGGGGCCGGCTTCTTCCAATTCCTGGGCAAAGCTGCCGCCGAAATATCCTTCGATGCAGGCCTGCCCGAACGGACGCAGATGATAGCTGCCCATCGCGGTGCGCATGGTGGCGCCGCGCAGATTGCCGTCCTTCGGCAGCGCCTCGGGTTCGTCGAGCGCCAGCATCACCTTGTCGGCGAGGCCCAGCGGCAGGCCGAACGCGGCATCGACCTTTGCCGGCAGCGCGGGGTGGAAGCGAACCAGCTCATCGGCGATCAGATTGGTCGGGACGGTGACGATCACCTTGTCGGCCGTCAGCGCGCCCAGCGAGGTCTCGATCCGGATTTGCTGGCCCGAATGGTCGATCAGACTCACTTCGCAATTGAGTGCCAGCGGGCATGAAGCGCCATAGGCCGCTATCAGCGCGCCATAGCCGCGCCGCACCCGCCAATTGATCTGGGTATCCTCGTAGGCATCCATATCGAGGATCGACACCGCATCGAGCTCGCAGCCGTTGATGTAACTCGACAGCGCATCGATCATCGGGTTCCAGCGGTTGCCCGGTTCGAGATAGTCGCTCGCCGCTTCGTCCTGGCCGCTCGGAATCGCTTTTTGCGCAGCCTGTTCGGCGCGACCGTAGAACGCATCGAGCGCGCGGACGAAATCCTGGCGTTCGGCGAGCGGGAAACCGGCATCAAAACTCTGCTCGCGCCAGGGTGGACGGGTCTTGTCGATCTCGAAGTTCAATTGAGCGGCGATACCGACAAACCGGTTCTTGTCGGCCGAATGCAGCCAGCCGCAGCCGAGATCAAAGGTAATGCCCGGCGCCGCCATGATCGTATGCGCGCGTCCGCCGACGCGGTCGCGCGCTTCGAGCACGATGACGGAGAGGCCGGAGTTTTGCAGCGCATGCGCCGCGCTGAGGCCCGCGGCGCCGGCGCCGATGATCGCGACATCGACCGGGGAGGGGAGGGACATGAGCTACACTGTCGTCATTCCGGGATGCGCCCCTTGGCGCAGGCCCGGAATCCATACTCCCGATCGTGGTTATGGATTCCGGGCTCGCGCTTCGCGCGCCCCGGAATGACGATCAATATGCAAATGGCGCGAGTAGCCAATAGTCCGCTCTTACGCCACCGCTTCCTTGGCCTTTTCCGCGCGCTTGCGGTCGTTGGCGTCGAGGAATTTCTTGCGCAGCCGAATCGATTTCGGCGTCACCTCGACCAGTTCGTCGTCCTCGATATAGGCCAGCGCCTTTTCCAGCGTCATCCGGATCGGCGGCGTCAGCCGCACCGCCTCGTCCTTCGAGGTGGTGCGGAT
>JAGXAF010000228.1 GCA_018971675.1 Bradyrhizobium sp. | reverse complement strand
TGCCCGGCATCGGCCGGCACCGAATCGGCGAACAGCACCTCCATGGTGTGATCGAAGCGGATCACGTTGAAGCGGTCGTTGGGCTGCAGGCGGCTGAGGCCGAAGATCAGGCTGGCCTTGGCTTGCGTGATCGAGGTGCCGCCCATCGAGCCGGAATTGTCGATCACGAAGATCACTTCGCGCGGCAGTGGCTTGCGCTCGGCCTGTTCGACGGTCGGCGGCGTGACGAAAGCGAGCAGATAGTCGGCATCGCCGACATGTTCGCGGAACAGCCCGACCGACGGCGCCTTTCCGGCTGCCGGCTTCCAGGTCAGTTCGAAATCGCGGTCGGCGGGCACCTGGCCGTCGGCGAGCCGGATGACGCGCGTGGCGCTGTCCGGGCTCTCGACCTTGACCGTGTGGAACGGACTTTTGACCTCGCCGAGCGGAAAGCCGGCGTTCAGGTGTACGGTGATGCTGGTCGGATTGACCGGCCCATGCAGCGCGGGGTCCAGCACCTCGGGCGTGATGCGGTCGCGGTCCGGCACCGGATCCGAGGAGGTTGAACCCCAGCCGCCGCTGTCCGCACGCATGTCGACGCTTTGCACGATTGGCGCGGGATTGTAACGCGGGGCGACCACCAACGGCACCCGCAGCGAAAATTCATCGCCGGATTGATGCACCGGCTCCTGATATTCGATCTGCACCAGCACGGTTTCGCCGGGGCCGATATTGGCGACTGAATTGGTGAAGATGTTGGGCCGCTCCTGCTCGGTCAGCGCGGCTTTTTGCCCGGCGGCGCGGGCCTGCTGATAGATCACCCGTGCCTGCTGTCGCTCCTTGATGTCGCCGACAATGACCCGATCGCCGACTACCATCTTCAGCGTATCGACCGCGCCGCCCGTCGGCAGCGGATAGACATAGGTCGCCTCGACCCAGTCCTGGGTCGGGTTGCGGAAGATTTGGGTGACGCGGGCGCGGATGGTCGGGCCCGACACGGTGAGGTCGACATCGACGCCCAATCGCGTCGCGTCGACATAGCCGTCGTCGGTTTTGAACAGCAGCGAGCCGGAGCGTGCCTCGCTCGGCTTTGTGATGGTGGCCTGGAGATCCTCCGCCGACCACGCCGGTTTGAAGGAAACGAACAAGGCGACAAATCCGACGAGGATCACGGCAGCGCCTTGCATCACCAGGAACAGAAGCAACTTTACGATTCGCAGCAGGGCCAATCGGTGAATCGATTGGGTGTCGTCGGAGATGGTCATTTCGTCGCTCCCAAGGGTGGTGTGATCTTCCCCGGAGTTGTGCGAAACGACGCGCGATGGCGCGAGCGGATTGATCGGCATAGTTCAGCCGTTAACCAGCAGGCTGCGCCTGTTGGGAAGCGGCTTTGTGCGGTTTTGTGCCGGGATGTACGTCTGTTAGGATGAGCCGAAGCAATCGCGGCAGCCGACCAGGGGTAACGATGCCGACGCCGGACAAGCAGCTTTCCGCCGAGCAAAGCCGGCAGGTGGCGGAAACCATTCGCGAGGAGATCGCGCGCCGCCGCATCTCCAGGCAATCGCTGGCCGAGCAGGCCAAGCTCAGCCTTTCGACCCTGGAAAAGGCGCTGGGCGGACGCCGTCCGTTCACGCTGGCGACCACGGTGCGGCTGGAGCAGGCGCTCGGCGTCTCCTTGCGCAAGGCGGAAGCTGCGCCGGCCGTCGCAAGTTCCGTCAACGGCGACATCGCGCCCGATCATCTCGGCGCCTATTCGCATCGCGCGGTGACGTGGCTCGAAGGCGCCTATATCACGCTGCGCCCGTCGTTCGGCGACAATGATGCGATCTATGCCTATCGCACCGAGATCGCGTGGGATCCGGCCGCCTCATCGCTGGTGTTCCGTGAGGGGGAAAGAACCGATGCGAACTACACCCAGTTCGGCGAGGTCGCGGTGCCGAACCAGTCGGGCTTTATCTATCTCGTCACCAACCGGCACGGCCAGCATCGCCTGATTACGGTATCGCGCCCGACCATCCTGGGCGAGATGTACGGCATCCTGACCACGCTGCTGGCCGGGCGCGGATCGCTGCTGACCCCGATCGCGGCGCCGATCGCCTATTTGCCGGCCAGGATGATTGCGGCCCCGACGCTCGGGCGGATTTCAGCCGGCGATCCCAATTACGCGGTCTATCGCGCGCATCTCAAACGGACCGTCGATGAACCGTTCGCGATGTTCCTGCCGGGGAGTTGAAAAGAAAACCCTCTCTCCCGCGAGGGAGAGAGGGCGCGTTGCTATTGGCGAACGGCCTGCTAGCCGCCGGTTTCGGCGCCGATGATGTCGCCGAAGAAGTCCCATTTGCCGTTTTTGAACTGCATCATCTTGAGCTGTTTGATCGGCGCAAAATCGGTAGCGCTGGTATTGATCTTGATGCCGGGTATCAGCGTGTCAGGCGCGAAGTCCTTCAGGCTGGCGGCCTGCTTCATCACATTCTCCCGGGTCAGATTGTCGCCGGCCTGCTTCAGCACCTGCTCCATGGTCTGCGCGGCGGAATAGCCATAAGCCAGATTGAGCTCGGCGAGGTTGGCGCCCGGCATGTACTTGTCGATAAACGCCAGGAACTTCTTCATGCCTGCATCGTCCTTCCATTGCGGGTCGGATGCGTCCTTGAGGTAACCGGCCGTCAGGATGCCTTCGGAGGCTTCCAGACCCGCAGGCTTCATCACCGCGCCGATCGAGATCGAGACGTCGGTCAACAGGTGCATCGGCTTCCATTGCAGCTCTGCCATCTTCTTGATGGTTTGCGCGGCGAATTTCGGCGTCGTGATGTCGACCAGCACGTCGGCGCCGGTGTCCTTCAGCTTGACGATGTGGGAATCGATCGAAGGTTCGGTGGTCTCGTAGCTTTCCTCGGCGACGATGATGCTGGAGGCCTTGGCGCCGAAGATGTCCTTGAGGCCGGCGATGTAGTCCTTGCCGAAATCGTCATTCTGGTAGAACACCGCGACCTTGGCGTTGGGTTTGGCCTTCAGGATGTATTTCGCGAAGATCCGGGCCTCGACGCGGTAGCTCGGCTGATAGCCCATGCTCCAGGGAAAGTCCTTGGGATCGTTCCACTTGCTGGCGCCGGTGGCGACGAAAAGCTGCGGCACCTTTTTGGCGTTCTGGTATTTCTGCACGGCGCTCTGGGTCGGCGTGCCCAATGCGTTGAACACCAGCAGCACCTCGTCGCTTTCGATCAGCTTGCGGATCTGCTCCACGGTTCTCGGCGGGCTGTAGCCGTCGTCGTAGGAAATCCAGTTGATCTTGCGGCCGTTGATGCCACCCTGGTCGTTGACCATCTTGAAATAGGCTTCTTCGACCTTGCCGATGATGCCGTAGGCGGAGGCCGGGCCGCTATAGGCCTCGACGTTGCCGATCTTGATTTCGGTGTCGGAGGCGCCGGCATCGTATTTCTTTTGCGCGAAAGCGCTTTGGGTCGCCAGTACCGCGAAAGCGGTCGCGGCGGCGAGCAAGGTCAGTCTCTTGTTGCGCATTGGAGCTTCCTTTGTGTTCAGATGGATCGGATGCAGGTCTGGCGAGAAATTCATCGGGCCTTTTTCGATTTCAGCCTTTTCGATCACATAAGGATGTTTTCCGCGAGGTCTGGCCATACCGGCGGCGTCGGTCGTTTCGAGCGAAAAAGAGTTTCGGGCGTATTTTGGCTCGCGAGCCGGTAAAGCCTCCTCTGCGGTTGGCGGTCTGGCGCCGCCTTGCGTCCCTTGAACGGGCCTTGTTTCCTTGCAACATGCCCAACTCCGGGCGAACTGGCTAGTCCGCCTTTAGGAGCGAGCCGCGTCGGGTCGATCCCGGATTTAAACCGGCGCCGCGCGACAGCGGCTATTCCGGGGGCGCCCTCATCCGGCGTCTGCCCTGTCGGCGTAACAGATTGATACTCCGAACGTTTCGCCGAACGCTGGATATCTTTGCTTGCATCGATGCCGTCGCAGGTGTTGAATTCCATCCCGTACTTGTCAGTTTTAATTTTATGATTCTGACCCTGATAATTTTAGTGGCGATTGGCGTCCTCGCGCTGGCGGAGCGCAGCGCCGAACATCTTCGGTTCGCGATCGCGGCGTTCTGCTTCAGCGCGGCGGCATTCCTGTTGATCGTCGCGGACCTCGACAGGGCGGTGTTGCTGGCTTGCGTGCTGGTGGCAGCCGTCACCGCGGCATCGACCATCAAGTATAATCACAGCGCGCTCAAGCTGGTGGTGACCGACTTGCCGTTGCTGTTTGCCGGCACGGTTCCATTTTTCATCGTGCAGTACCCGCGTGCCGTATTGGCGGCGGTGACCGGAACTGCCGCGCTGATTTCGGTTGCCATCGCGATTCTGATCTATGGGACGGGGCCGCCGGTTGCTCCGGAAGTCCGGGTTTTCCTGTTCAGCCTTGCGCTTGCTGGCATTGCAATAGCCTACAGGGCCAGCGGCGGCGCCGTTTCCTTCCAGCGCATCACCGCCCAGCGGCGATGCTTTTATTCAACCTTCGTGGCCTCGCTGATCGACCCGCATTCCTGGTGGCAATCCAGCGGGTTGGCGCTAAGCGATATCGCCAATGATCCGCTGCCGCTCATGGCGGCGATACCGGCCCGCACCGCGAACTATCCCGACATCATCATCATCCAGCACGAATCGATCTTCGATCCCCGCGTTCTCGGCCTTCCTGTCGAGCCGACAGTCGAAGAATTCCTGTCCCCAGGGAATGGCCTTCACGGAATCCTCAATGTTGATATTTTTGGCGGAGGTTCGTGGCAGTCCGAATTCAGCCTGCTCACCGGTCTTTCAAGCGCAAGCTTCGGCTCGAGGGCCTATTATCTCTTCAAGCGGGGCGTCGGCCGATTCCACAGCAGCCTGCCCCATTCGCTGGCGGCGCTCGGATACAAGACCATGCTCACGTCGAGCTGCCGCCGCAGCTTCCTCAACTACGATGAATTTTACCGGTCGATCGGCATCGGCGAACGAATCTTTACCGACGATTTTCCTCCGCCATTTGACGTGCGCCTGTTCGAGACGACCAATTCCGACGCCGTTTTCCTGACGGCGGCGCTGGCGGCTCATACCCGGAATATTGCCGACGATCCCAGCCCTCGTTTTCTCTATGCGCTGACCAACTTCAATCACGGGCCCCATACCAGAAAACTGGCGGCTCCCGGACGGTTCGAGAATGAACGCGCCTTCGCCGCATCAAGCCTGCCCGATGCCCGATATGTCGAATATTATGCAAGACTTGCAGAAACAGCCTCGACCTGGAAACGGCTCAGGTCGGACCTTGCGGCCAACTTTTCCAACCGGCCGATGCTCATCGTGCATTACGGTGATCATCAACCCGTGCTGGCAAGGCAGATCGGTCGGAAACTCAAGCTCCGCAACGATGAACGGCGCGCGTTCCGTACGTTTTATGCGATTGAAACCCTGAATATTCCCGATCGTCGCGCCTGCGGGTCAGGTGTGGACCTGGATATCGCGTTTCTGGGGACGGTTGCCTTGCAGCAGGCAGGCCTGCCGCT
>JAGXAF010000227.1 GCA_018971675.1 Bradyrhizobium sp. | reverse complement strand
CGCGTCGCGCAATAACTGCCGATGATGATGCCGGGCAGCGAGCCGACGAGCAGCACGCCCATCAGTTCCCAGTCGATCGCGCCCATCGCCCAATGTCCGACACCGGCGACCAGCGTCAGCGGCACCGCGTGCGCGATATCCGAACCGACGATGCGCGCCATCGGCAGCCGCGGGTACAACAGCAGCAGCGCGGTGACGCCCACCGCGCCGGCGCCGACCGACGAGATCGAGACCAGCACGCCGAGCGCGGCGCCCACCGCCACGGTTGCGCGCGCAACGGTGCGGTCCGCGATCCGATCGAGGCGCTCGCGGAAGAGTTCGACGATGGCGTTGCGGAATATCAGCGACGTTGCGGTCAGGATCAGCGCGAAGGCAAGCACGATATTGACGAGGCTGTGCGCGGTGGCGCTGTTGAGGTCGAGCTGCCACAACACCAGCAGTGTCAGGATGCTGGCCGGGATGCTGCCGCTGGCAAGCCGGATCACCGCGGGCCAGTGAATGCTGCGGGCGAGCCCATGCACCACACTGCCGCCGGTCTTGGTGGCGGCGGCGTAAAGCAGGTCGGTGCCGACCGCGGTGCTCGGGTGGATCCCGAACAGCAGGATCAACAACGGCGTCATCAGGGAGCCGCCGCCGACGCCGGTCATGCCGACCAGAAGGCCGACGCCGAAGCCGGAAGCGATGTAAAGCGAAGCAACGGACAAGGGTGGACCTCGAGGTTCGACAGCCTACAGCTAAAATGAAGGTTCCGGCCGCGGCAATAGCGGTCGAAAAATAAGAAAGATCATTGCGTTGAGGCGTATTCAGGGGTGATTTTTCCCCATCTGCCGTCCTATCGCGGAATCAACGCACTGGCTCAGCCAGATTCCAGGATGGCTCGAAATCGGACATTTCTTAGACTATTCGCGTCGTGCTCAATTGTCGGACCTGCAATTTGCCGTCGATGCCGCGAACCGCCTGCTCGCATCGCCACGCATTGCCGTCGCGCGCGATCGAAAACAGGTTATAGGCTGCGGCCGGGTAACGGCCATGCGCCAGCGCCGACGCCGACGGTACGCCGATCGCGGGGATGGCGCGATCGGGTCCATCGATCCACATCGTCGAATGCACATGGTCGTGCCCATGCAGGACCAATTCCACGCCACGTCGCTTCAGAAGTGCGCACAACGCGTCCGAATCGGTCAGCCGCTTGATGCGCACATCCGAGCGCAGCGGATGATGGATCAGGAGCACGCGGAAAAGGTGTTCGGTGGAAAGCGCGCCGAGCAGCCGGTCCAGCGCCGCGAGCTGGCTTTCCCCGAGCCATCCGGTTGCCATCAGCGGCGGGGTCGGCACCGCCGATGACACTCCGATCAGCGCCAGTGGACCGCGCCGCCGCAGCGACGGGAACGTGGCATTGCCGCCGTTGGCATCGTCGCCAGCCGAATAGTGTCCGAGCGCTTCGACGAAGCGGTGCTGCGTCGCGCGAACATAGGCGTCGTGATTGCCGGGCACGATGGTGATCCGGTCCGACGATCCAATTCCTTCAAGCCAGGCTCGCGCCGGTTCGAATTCGGCTTCCAGCGCCAGATTGACGAAATCGCCCGTGATGGCGATGTGGTCCGGCCTTTGGCCATGCATGTCCGATACCAGCGCGTCGAGGACATCGCGCCGCTGATATTTGTGGCGATTGCGGGTCCAGTTGAAATAGCCAAGCGCGCGCTTGCCCATGAGGTCGCCGAGCCGCGGCGCAGGCAACGGTGGCAGATGCGGGTCGGACAGATGGGCCAGCGCAAATGCCGTCATTATGCCGGACCTGCCGGGCTAGAGCCCTTTCCGTTCCGATGGAATCGGAATGGGGTTCTAGATTCTTGTTTTGACGCGTTTTCTTTACGCGAACCGGTATCCACTTCGCTCGAAAACGCTCTAGGTTCGCGAGTGAGACGCCACGCGATCATCTCGTGTTATCCTGTGAGGCTCGCAGCTCTATTGGCAAGCCGGCGACTACGACGCAAGGATCATACATGAAGTTTCGGGATCGGGAGAGTTGTTGGCGATGAACCGGGAAGGCCTGCGACGGAGGCTCGAGCCGAAGCTGCGACGGCTGTTTCACCTCTATTGGCGCTTCGCCCGCGGCATGACGCTCGGCGTGCGCGGCATCGTGCTCGACGGCGAGGGCAAGGTGTTCCTGGTGAAACACAGCTATGTTGCCGGCTGGCATTTGCCGGGTGGCGGAGTCGAAGTCGGCGAAACGTTGCTCGATGCATTGCGGCGCGAATTGATGGAGGAGGGGCGCATCGAACTGCTCGGCGAGCCGGTGCTGCGAGGTATCTTGCTCAATCGACACGTGTCACGCCGCGACCACGTCGCGGTCTTTCTCGTCAGGAGCTTCAACCAGGATCGGCTGCCGGAGCCGAACCACGAGATCATCGCCTGCGGCTTCTTCACGGCCACAGCGCTTCCGCCTGAAACGACAAGGGGCACCCGGCTGCGGATTGCCGAGGTACTCGAAGGCGCACCGCCGGCGGCGACGTGGCGTTAAGCAGTTCGGCGTTAGAGATCGTTAGCGATCGGTCCTTATGATCCAAAGCAAAATCGCTAATTTTCGTTAAGGATTCCCGATGAGCGCTGTCCCCGAAATGAAGCGGCCTGTTCGCGGCGACCTCGCCAGCATGGCGCAGGCGCTTGCGCAATTCACACAGCAGGAATTCCCGCAGGCCCGGCCCGCGGAGGTGCGGATCGCCGTTCTGGTGCCGTGCTTCAACGAGGAAGCCGCGGTTGCGACCGTGGTCGCGGATTTTCGCAAAAGCCTGCCGGGTGCCAGAATCTTTGTCTACGACAATAATTCGTCGGACCGGACCGCGGAGGTCGCACGCGCCGCAGGCGCCGAGGTGCGCGCCGAACGGCGCCAGGGCAAGGGACATGTGGTGCGGCGGATGTTCGCCGACATCGATGCGGACGTCTATGTGCTGGTCGATGGCGATGCGACCTATGACGCGACCAGTGCGCCGCGGATGGTCGATACGCTGATGTCGAATCATCTCGATATGGTGGTCGGCTTTCGCGTCGACCAGGCGCAGGCTGCTTATCGGCCCGGGCATCGCACCGGCAACCTGATGCTGACCAGCTTTCTCGCTTCCGTGTTCGGCGAGGCCTTCAAGGACATCCTTTCCGGCTACCGGGTATTCTCGCGGCGTTTCGTCAAATCGTTTCCGGTGCTGTCGGATGGTTTCGAGATCGAAACCGAGCTCAGCGTTCACGCGCTCGAACTGGCGCTGCCGGTCGCCGAGATCGAAACGCCCTATTACGCGCGTCCTGCCGGATCGTTCAGCAAGCTCAACACCTGGCGCGATGGTTTCCGGATTCTCGGTACCATCCTGAAGCTCTACCGGTCGGAAAAGCCGCTGCGCTTCTTCACGGTAACGGGTATATTCCTGATGCTGGTGTCGATCGGCCTCGCCATTCCGATTGTCGTCACCTATTTGGAGATTGGCCTCGTTCCCCGGCTGCCGACCGCGGTGTTGTCGATGGGCCTGATGATCATGGCGGTGCTGGCGATATCGTCCGGGCTGGTGCTCGATACCGTGACTCGCGGTCGCCGCGAGATGAAGCTGTTGGCCTATCTGTCCCAACCATCGAGCCAGGCCGGCTGAATCGCTCTGCTTTGTGGCGGCCTGGGGCGATGGACCGCGCCGCGTCTTGGTGCTATCCCGCGCCTGACATGAACGATCTCTCCCTTACCATTTTGCCCGAAACCGCAGGCGACGCGCAGGCGATCACGCGGCTGCATGAGCGTACTTTCGGACCCGGCCGCTTCGTGCTCAGCGCGTATCGGATCCGCGAGCATGTCGATCATTTGCTCGATCTCTCGTTTACCGCCAGGATCGGGACGCTGCTGGTCGGATCGGTACGGCAATTGCCGGTCTGCGTCGGCGATACCAAGGCGCTGCTGCTGGGACCGCTAACGGTCGAACCGCCGTTTCGCGGGCGTGGCATCGGCCGGGCGCTGCTTGATCGTGCGTTAAAGGACGCGAAGACGCAGGGCCATCGCCTGGTGCTTCTAGTCGGCGACGAGGCCTATTACAGCCGCGTCGGCTTCAAGACTGTCCCGAAGGGACGCGCGACCATGCCGGGCCCGGTCGACTACAAGCGCCTGCTGGTCGCGGAACTGGTCGACGGCGCGTTTGACGGTGTGTCCGGTGCGATCCGTCCGGACTGGAGCTTCGCGCGATAGTCTGACTCTCTTTTGGCGCGTTTTCTTCACGCGAACCGGGACGGCACCCTCGGATCAAGTCCGAGGGCATGCTTCGCTTGAAAACGCGATGGCCTATAGCTTCTGCGAAATTCCGAAATAGAAGCCGCGGCGCGGTCCGTACTGCGGCGCGAACACGCCGATGCCGGAGCCGTCCCTGATTTGGTAGATCGAATCGAACAGATTGACGATGTCGAAGCGCAGCGTCGTCGGCTTGGCCGCCGAGATCCAGTTGAAATCGTGCGACACGCCGACATTGACCTGGGTGTAGGAGGGTAGCGTTGTGGTGTTGGCAAAGCCGTTGCGCAGTCCGCTCCCGTAGACCATGTCGGCCGAGAATTTCGTCCCGTTCCACAGATATGATGCACCGGCGGATGCCGTCAGCAGTTGGGCGTGGTCGGTATAAATATAGGCGTTGGCGATGTAGGCGAGTGCGTCGGGATCGAACAGGTACTGGTTCGACACGATCCGGGTCGCGCGCTGTCTGGCCCAGGCGATATTGCCATACAGGCGCAAATTGCCGTTGGTGTAGTTGGCCTTGAGTTCGACGCCGGTGTTTTGGCTGTGCGCATAGTTGAACGCCGAGAGCACATAGGCCTGGCCGAATTGCCCGTCATCGAGCAGGTCGGTCGCGGTCTTGTAGTAGGCGTCGACACCGACCTCGAGGCCGGGAATGGCATAGATCTTCTGGTCCACGCCGATGTCGTAGACATTGGAACGTTCCGGCAGCACCGGGTCGTGCTGGGAGACGGCGGGCTGTGCCGTCGTGCCCTGCACGAGCGCGAGGTTGGTCGGCGCCGCCAGCACCTGCTCGGGCGGTGTGAAGTTGCGCGAATAGCCGGCGTGGAAGGTCGTGCCGTCAAACGGCTTCCATGTCGCATTGATGCGCGGGCTGAGCTGGTTGGCGTCGATATATTGCCACATCTGGTCGAAGCGCAGGCCGGCATTGACGGTGAGATTGTTGGTGACCTTCCATTCGTCCGCGAGATAGGTGCTGAACAGATACCCGGTCCTGGCGCTGGAATCGAACACGGAAGTCGTCGCATCGGTCGGCAAACCGGTGCCAGGATCGAGCAACAGCGCGGTCGATCCGTTGTTGACCAGCGAATTCTCGGCGCTGGTGGAAAAACCGAACTTTAGGGTATGGGCGAAGCCCAGGCGATAGGAGGTATCTTCCTGGATACCGTTGATCAGGCTCTGGCGGTAGACGTCGGAGGCCACGCCGTTGAACACGAGATCGCCGATCGGATCGGGCATGAAGTGCAGTGAGCTGTAGCGGTTGAAATAAGATAGCTGG
>JAGXAF010000226.1 GCA_018971675.1 Bradyrhizobium sp. | reverse complement strand
GACCCTCCCCCGCAAGGGGGGAGGGAGAAGAAGAATCACTTACACACAATGATTATCGAAACCAAAAATAATTCGCTCCCCATGTCGGATCGCAACTGCCCCATTCGTCCAGTGAGCAAGCATCACTTATGGAGCACGCCATGCCGAACCTCATCGAAACCGCGCCGGGCTCAACGTCCGCGCTCTGGCTCGGCCGCACATTCAGCGTCCTCGCTGTTCTGTTCCCGCTGGCCAGCCCGAGTTTGTTCGGGCTGTATTTGGGATTGATGATGTGGGGCGGTCCGTTGCTGAACAACCGGGGTTTGCGAGCGCTTGTTTCGTTTTCGTGCTGACACGGATCATCGACATTGAATTCGGGAGCCACCATGTTCGAAGTCATTACCGTCATCGCCGTCGTACTCGCGATCGTGATTGCTGTGGTGCTGATCCTTGCCGCGACCAAGCCGGCTGCCTTCAGCGTCGAGCGGACCATTACCATCGCAGCCCCTGCGGAGCGGATATTTCCGCTGATCAATGACTTCCATCAATGGGGAAAGTGGTCGCCCTGGGAGAACAGGGATCCGGCGATGAAGCGCAGCTTTAGCGGAGCTGCGAGCGGCGCGGGCGCGATCTATGGCTGGGAAGGCAACAACAATGTCGGTTCCGGCCGCATGGAAATTCTCGAGGCGTCCGCACCGTTGAAAATCCTCATCAAACTGGATTTCTTCAAGCCGTTCGAGGGCCACAACACCGCCGAGTTCACGATGCTGCCACAGGGAGGAACTACCTATCTTTCCTGGGTGATGCGCGGCCCTTCGTCGTTCATCTCGAAGCTGATGCAGGTATTCATGAATCTGGATCGCATGATCGGCAAGGATTTCGAGGCCGGCCTCGCCAATCTGAAAAACCTCACCGAGAAGTAGGCCAACTTTCAAGACCTCACCAAGGAGCAAGCCATGCAGATCAATCCCTATCTGTTCTTCGACAGCAATTGCGAAGCGGCGTTCAAGTTCTACGAGAAGGTTTTGGGCGGCAAGATCGAGATGCTGCTGCGGAACGAGGACGCTCCGGCCGACGCCGGCATGCCGTCACCGCCGGAACGCAAGCAGATGATCATGCATGCGAAGATGTCGATCGACGGGCAGGTGCTGATGGCGTCCGATGCGCCGCCGTCTCACTTTCAAAAGCCGCAGGGTTTTGCGATCTCGATCACGATCAGGGATCTCGCGGAAGCCGAGCAGAAATTCAAGGCGCTCAGCGAGGGCGGCACCGCCGGCATGCCCTTCGGCAAAACTTTCTTCGCCAAGGGTTTTGGCATGTGCGTCGACCAGTTCGGCATTCCCTGGATGGTTAACTGCCCGGCGGAGGGCATGTAGTTATCGGCATCGGGGATAGATCGCCGCGAGTTCGCGCCCGCGCAACAGCAGCAGGCGCGATGACAATCCGCCGCGGCGCCGGATCCAGCCGCGCACCGCGGCGGGATAGGTCTCCAGCACGGCTTCGGAGGCTTCGGGTTCGGCGTAGAGCCGGCCGCGCCGGTCCATCGATCGCGCGCCATGAAATCCGAGCACCGCGCGGCGCGTCACGCAGATACGGTCGTTCGGCACCACGCTCAATACCAGGGTGCAGGCCGACATGCATGGCCCGTCGATCACGACGATTTCACCGGAGGCACGAACCCGCTCGAACAGATCGAGGAACGGGCCGACCTGTCCGCCCGGGCTGGCCAGGATACGCACTTCGGCGCGCGCCGGCATCACGGCGAGGGCGCCGACAAACATTGTGGCGAGTACCGTGCTGGCGAGGGTCGTCCGCATTCTGCCTCTTCGATTTGACATGGAGATCGGCCGGTCAATGGCCGGGCATATTATCTGTTCCGCCGTTCGCCGCGCAGTGTCGGCAAGCCGATGCCGGCGGCGTCGAAGCCGCCATCGACCGCGAGAATCTGTCCGGTGATGTAGCTTGCGCGGTCGCTACAGAGAAAGAACACTGCCTCCGCCAGTTCCTCTTCGAAACCGTAGCGGTTGAGCGGGATCGCATCGTGATAGTCGGCGCGGATTTCCGGGGTATGGACCGCCTTTGCCATCGCGGTCTCGACCGGGCCGGGCGCGACGCCGTTGACGCGAATGCCGAACGAGGCGAGCTCGACGGCGAGCTGTTTGGTGAGGTGCGCCAGCCCCGCCTTGCTGGTGCCGTAGGCCGCGCGCAGCGTCGAGGCGCGCACCGCCGAGATCGAGGTGATGTTGACCACCGCACCGCCGCCATGTTCGCGCATCAGGGGTACCGCAGCCTTGGTGCACAGGAACGGTCCGGTGAGATTGACCGCAAGCACGCGGTTCCATTCCTGCTCGGTGGTCTCCAGCAAAGGTGCGAACACCGCGATTCCGGCATTGTTGACCAGCGCGTCGAGCCGACCGAAGCGCCGGCTCACCGCTTCCACGGCGGTTGCGACCGCCGCGGCATCGGAGACGTCGCCATGCAACGCGAGCGTATGGTCCGGGCGCGCCAGCGCGGCGAACGCGCCATGCAGCAGTTCGCGCTCGATGTCGAGCAACGCCACGCGCCAGTTTTCGGCCAGAAACCGTTTTGCCACCGCAAGCCCGATGCCGCGCGCAGCACCGGTGACCAGCGCGACCTTCTCAGCTCTATCGGTCATTCCATCCGTCTGATTGATTGTCGGATGGATCTTATAGCGCGTTGCGCCAGGTTGCGCTGCAGACATGAAATGCAACCGGCGCCACAATGCTTCGTCGCATTGCGGCGCCGGTGCGCCAGTTCTTCGCGGTACGATTTTCGAATGGCAGGACACATACTGAACGAAGGCGCGCGGACCACGCGGGTTTATTTCTATATGCTACAGGGCTGCTTGCCAGGCCGATCGTTCGCGCCGTCGCCGAGCAAATATCAATATAGGGTCGTCCCGGACGATCCCCGGTTTCAAGATTCAATCGGTTGAAGGGCGGACGCGCTCGTGCCGGCTTGTCAGGAGGGTCCGATGTCACTCACGTTGTATTTCCATCCACTATCGTCGTTCTGCTGGAAGGCGCTGATCGCACTGTACGAGAACGATACGCCCTTCACACCGCAGCCGGTCAATCTGGCCGACGAGGCCGAGCGCGCGGCACTCCTAAAAATGTGGCCAATCGGCAAGTTTCCGGTGTTGCGCGACGAGACGCGCGGCCAGACCATCCCGGAAACGAGCATCATCATCGATTATCTCGATCTCTATTATCCGGGTCCCACGCGGTTCATCCCCGCCGATGCCGATCTGGGATGGCAGACCCGATTATGCGACCGGTTCTATGATCTCTACGTCCACCTACCGATGCAGGAGATCGTCGGCGATCGGCTGCGGCCGCAGGGCGCGAAGGATCCGCATGGCGTGGAAGAGGCGAGGGCAAGGATTCAGTCGTGCTATGGCATGATCGATAAGCAAATGGACAATAGAACCTGGGCGGCGGGAGAAGCCTTTAGCCTCGCCGATTGTGCCGCGGCACCGGCGCTGTTCTATGCCGATAAGGTGCAGCCGTTCGGCGATGAGTACCAGAACCTGAGGCTCTATTTCGATCGCCTGAAGGCGCGACCCGCGTTCACGCGCGTGCTGCAGGAGGCGGAGCCGTATTTCAAGATGTTTCCGCAGTGAGAGTCTAGTGAGAGTCTTGGGTTCTCGTCATAGTTCCACCGCCCCCGGCCCCGATCTGCGGAAGGAACCTGCAGGCTTGCAGCGCTGCGCGACAGGACAAAGACAATTGCATCCGGAAATAATCTTCAGCGCCATGTCGGCGCCGCGAAACCCCATTCGTCTTGTTGAGGCGCGCCGGCAGGTTGCCGACGTGGAAAAGCTGACCAACGAGGCTTGAAATGCGATTCATGGTGATTGTGAAGGCCAGCAAGGATTCGGAAGCCGGCGTGATGCCGAGCGCGGAATTGCTGGCTGCTATGGGCAAGTTCAACGAGGAAATGATCAAGGCCGGCGTCATGCTAGCCGGCGAGGGCCTCCATCCGACCGCGAAAGGCGCACGGGTAAAATATTCCGCGAGCCAGCCCGCTGTCAGCCGGGGTCCGTTCAACTTCAACAGCGATCTTGTCTGCGGTTTCTGGCTCATTCAAACCGGATCGCTGGACGAAGCGATCGGCTGGATGAAGCGCGCGCCGTTCGACGGCGGCGCCGAGATCGAAATCCGCCAGGTATTTTCAGCGGAGGATTTCGGCGATGCGCTGACGCCGGAACTGCGCGAGCAGGAAGTCCGGTTGCGTGCCCAGGCCGGAAAGTAATCGATGTACCACCATTCCGCGTCGCGCGCCTTCGCGCTCCAGAAACGACATCCGAAGAGGAATCAACCATGCGATTCATGCTGCTGATGATCCCGGGCGGCTATGAGGCGGCCGCGCCCGGCACCATGCCCTCCGCCGAGGCGGTTGCCGCGATGATGAAATACAACGAGGCGCTGAAAGATGCCGGCGTGTTGATCACGCTCGACGGGCTGCATCCGCCGTCGATGGGCGCGCGGGTTTCGTTTGCCGGCGGCAAGCCCGTTGTAACCGACGGCCCCTTTACGGAGTCCAAGGAGGTGCTCGGCGGTTACTGGATGATCGAGGTGGCTTCGCGGGAGGAGGCGATCGCCTGGGCCAAGCGGTGCCCCGCCTCCGGCAATGAAGTGATTGAAATCCGTCAGGTACAGGAGATGGCCGATTTTCCCCCTGACGTGCAGCAGGCGGCGGCCGGGTTTAACGAATTGCAGGGCAAGCGGGGAGGCTAGGGGAGGCCAGCCCGCATTCCCGAATCTAGTGACCTTCGTGCCCGGCTCATGTAAAAGCCTTTCACATGAGCTGGCGCAAGGAACGCCGCGCCGAGCGCGGCTATCATCACGGAAATCTGAAAGAGGCACTGCTGCAGGCAGCACTGGGCCTGATCGCCGAAAAGGGCGCGGCCGGGTTCACCTTTGCCGATGCGGCGCGGATGGCCGGCGTCAGCCCCGCCGCGCCCTACCGGCATTTTCGCGACCGCGACGAACTGCTCTCCTCGATCGCGCAGCGCGGCTTCGAGCAGTTCGAGGCGGTGCTCACGGCTGCGTGGGACGACGGGCGCCCCGATACCGTCGCCGCATTCGAGCGCGTCGGAAAGGCTTATCTTGCGTTTGCCCGCGAGGCGCCGGCGTTCTATTCCGCAATGTTCGAATCGGGACTTCCGGTCGACCTCAATCCAACGCTGCAGGCCGCGAGCGAGCGCGCTTTCGGCATCATCCGGGCCGCTGCCGAACGGCTCGCCGCGCTCGCGCCGCCGGGTACGCCGAGACCGCCGGCGATGATGATGGCGCTCCATATCTGGTCGATGTCGCATGGCGTGGCTTCGCTGTTTGCGCGCGGCGACGCGGCGCGGCGCAAATTGCCGATGTCGGCGGAGGACCTGCTGGAGGCCGAGGTCCTGATTTATCTGCGCGGTCTCGGCTTTTCGACCGACCCCAGATCCGCTGCGCCCCCGCCCGGTCAGAACCCGGCCAGCCAGCCATCGGGGCCGGCGCCGGCAGCTCCGTCCGGCCCTTCATCCGGGCCTT
>JAGXAF010000225.1 GCA_018971675.1 Bradyrhizobium sp. | reverse complement strand
GGGCACCGAGGCCGCGCGTCCGACGGTGGCCGGCGGGCGTGGCACGCGCGGCCCGGACGGCCGGGCGACCTTTTTCGGCTTTGGCGGCGGTGCGGCGGGCGCCGTTGCGCCGTCGGGCGTCGTATTTGCGACCGGCGTTTCGCCCCTGGCCTGTTCGCGTCCGATCTCGCGGCGTGGCCAGACAAAATCATCGGCGCGGCCGGCCGGTGGCGCGAGCGGTTCGCCCTTGACCAGGGTGCGCGCGGCAAGCGGGTCGACTGGCGCGGGCCGCGATCCCGGGCCGCCGAGCAATTGATCCGTGTCAATGGAAGACGCCACCAGCGGCACGATCGGCCCGGCGAGCGGACGCGGCGCGGGCTGCCCGGGTTGCGCATTGGTGTCGGGTGTCGCCGGCTCGGTCGGCAGCGCGATTGGACCGGAGCGCGCCGCCAGAAGCCGCGTGACTTCGCGCTCGACATAGTGTGCCAGTTTGCGGGCGCCGGCCTTGGTGAAATAGACACCGTCATACGAGCGCAACCGGCGGATCTGGCCTTCAAAATCCGGGCCTTGCTGCATGAAGCGACCGGCTTCGTCGACAAAGCCATCCCAGATATCGACATAGGTGATGCCGGCCTTGCCGGCGGCATCGCGATACAGGGCATCGAGGAACAACATGTCCGAGGTCGCCCGGGCGCCACGCACCGCGGGAAGCCCGACCCACACCACCGGCACACCCTTGGACTTGAGCACCCCGATCAGTTCCTCGATCTTCTTGGTGTAGAGTTCGACCCAGCGCTCATCGCGGAACTCATAGAGGCCGTTTGGCGTGCGCGCCTTCTCAGGGGTGATGACCGGCGGCGCGTCGTTGTCGGCGTCGTCCTGCGGCAACTCGGTATCGACCGCCTTGTCGTCGGGCTTTGCGGCCTCCGTCGCCTCGCCAGACTTGTTCCCGTCCGCGTCGGGCTTGGCCCCGGCGGCAGGTTTGGCTTTGGCGTCTTTTTTCTCGCCCTTCTTATCCGGTTTGGCTTCGGACTTTTCAGCCGGCGGCTCACGGATCGCGATGCGATCGTTGAGGCCGAGCATCATCACGATCGCGTCGGGCTTCTCGGTGGCGAGGAAGCCCTTGGCGGCGGCGGCCCAGTCGGCCGGCTCGCCCTTGGGCTGATACCGGATCAGGCCCGAGGTCGCCCTGGCCCGGCGCATCACGCCCATGTCAGGCCGGTCGGCATAGGTATCCTCAAGGCCGTAAGCGAGCCAGTCCGCCATGCCGTCGCCGAGCACCATGACGTTGCGCTCGGGCGGTGCGGCCGCGGGATCGCGCTTCTCCGGCGGCGGCGCCTTGGAGAAGTCCTCGCGGATCACCCGTTTGGGCTGCTGCGGTGGCTGCTGAAACGGCGCGAACAGGTCGCCGCCGAACCAGCCGCCGCCGTGGGAGGGCCGCGAAGGTCCGCCGAAATTGAAAAACTGCGCCGAAGCCGGTCCCACCACCCCAAGCAACAGCGCAACCGCGACCGCGATCAGCGGGCCGGCATCGGTGAACACCCGGAGAAATGATCTTGGTCGAGCCATGCGCTGCGCGTCGATCGGAAACAGGAAAATCTGACAACCACTGTACTAGCACTGTACCAGCGGAATCAGGCCGCAAGCGGGCGGATTCCGTGGGTTATAAGTCGGGTATCGGCCGCTTCCGTCAAGGGCGGCCTGGCAATGTCCCGTTCAGGGTTATCTCGGAACGGAACAGGTCACCGAGCCCCCAGAAGGGATTGTCGGGGCCAGGCCGGCATTGTTCAGCGCCCGCGGAGCCGATCCAGCACATCGGAGGAGGCAAATCCGTCCGCAGGCGCTCCGATCGAGGCCTGGAAGCTGCGGAGTGCGTTGCGGGTCTCGCCGCCAAACTGGCCGTCCGGCGTGCCGCGGTAGAAGCCGCGCTGGGCCAAAAGCTGCTGCAATTCCAGCCGTTCGGCGCGCGATAGCTCGCGTTCCTGCCGCGGCCAGGGCTGCACGAACGGCGCGCCGCCGCGAAGCCGGTCGGCAAAATGGCCGATCGCCAGCGCATAGGCCTCGGCCGGATTATACTTCATGATCACGCGGAAATTCTGCAGCATCAGGAAGCCCGGCCCCTCGGCCCCGGCGGGAGCCAGCAGGTAGGCCTTCTCGGCCGGATGTGGAAACGGCTTGCCGTCGGCATGCCGGAGGCCGAGATGCTCCCATTGCGCCAGCGTCATCACCTTGGCGCGGTCGGCCAGCATGTAATTGAAGTCCGCAGGCACCGTGACTTCGTAACCCCAGGTCTGGCCGGGCTGCCAGCCGTCCTTTTTCAGATTGTTGGCGGTCGAGGCGATCAAATCGGCGGGATCGTCGACCACGTCGCGGCGGCCATCGCCATCGGCATCGACCGCATAGCGCTTGAAGGCAGTTGGCATGAACTGGGTGGGACCGAACGCGCCGGCCCAGGAGCCGCGCATCTGCTCGGGCCGCAGGTCGCCATGGTGCAGGATTTCCAATGCTGAAAGGAACTCGTCCTTGAAATAGGCCTGGCGGCGGCCGATGCAGGCCAGCGTGGCGGTCGATTGCAGCACGCTGCGATCGCCCATCTGTGTCGAATAGTTCGATTCGATGCCCCAGATCGCGGCCACGATATAGCGGTCAACGCCATAGGCTTTTTCCGCCGCATCGAATTGCGGCTTGTATTTGGCGATGATCTCGCGCCCCTTGGCGAGCCTGTTGTCGTTCACCAGGATGTCGAGATATTCCCAGATCGACTTGGTGAATTCAGGCTGCGAGTCCATCAGGTCCATGATGCGCAGATCCGGCGTCAGTCCCGCGGTGAAGCGCTGGAAACTTTCCCACGAGATGTTGCGCCGCGCCGCGTCGGGCCACATCGCCGCGATGCAGTGGTCGAAATTGGCAGCGGCCTCGCGGATGGCGCTCGCCGTCATCAGGGGATGGCCGGAGGCGCCGTCCTCGCCGCTCCAGGGCAGCGCTCCGCTGCCGCCTGCGGAGGCCGCCGCGCCCGGCTGTGAAGTTGTTGGGGCGGCCTGGTTTGCCGTCTGATTTCCTTTGGGAGTTGAGCCGGTGAAAATGTTGTTGAGGAAGTTGAGCGGCCCGCCTCCGCTGGAGGACTGCGCATGCGCCCCGCCGCCGGGCAGCAAGGCCGCCGCCAGCATCAATGCAGCGATTCGCTTGTTCGCCAGAAATCCCGTCCGTCTGGTCATGTTCCACCCGCCGTGGCAAAGGCCCGTCATTCAGGAGGCCCGGTCACGGTTTCCACCAGCTTAACAAAGGGTGCTTTTTGTTGGCAGAATTGCTCGCCGCTTGGAACCATTGGTCCCCGGGGAACCACACATCCGCCTTTGTTCGCGGCCGCAAACCGGTTACCAATTCGCCGTTCCAATCCGCTGCTTCCACCCGCCGCCAGAAGGCCTGACGACATCCCTATGAAAATCCGCAAAGCCGTTTTCCCGGTCGCCGGCCTCGGCACCCGCGTCCTGCCCGCCACCAAGGCGATGCCGAAGGAAATGCTCACCATCGTTGACAGGCCGCTGATCCAGTATGTGGTCGACGAGGCCAGGGAAGCCGGCATCGAGCATTTTGTCCTCGTCACCGGCCGCAACAAGGGCGTGATCGAGGATCATTTCGATTGCATGTACGAACTGGACGCGACCCTCGCGGCGCGCGGCAAGAAGGCCGAGCAAGAGATTTTGGCGCGCGATCAGCCGGAAGCCGGCGCCATGAGTTTCACCCGGCAGCAGGCGCCGCTTGGCCTTGGCCACGCGGTATGGTGCGCGCGTGACATCGTTGGCGATGAGCCGTTCGCGGTGCTGCTGCCCGACGAACTGGTGCTGAACACGCCGGGCTGTCTGAAACAGATGATCGAGGCGGCGGCCAGGCTTGGCGACAAATCCAATCTGATCGCGGTCGAGGGCGTGCCCGAGCACCTTGCGCATCAATATGGAATCTGCGGGGTCGGCAAGCGTCACGGCAGCAATATGTTCGAGGTTGACGGCATGGTGGAGAAGCCGCCAAAGGGCACCGCGCCGTCAAACCTGTCGATCACCGGGCGCTATATCCTGCAGCCGGAAATCTTCAAGATCCTCGAAACCCAGGAGCGCGGTGCCGGCGGGGAGATCCAGCTCACCGACGCGATGATCGGGCTCGCCAAAACCCAGCGCTTCTACGGCCTCGAGTTCGCTGGCGAGCGGCACGATTGCGGCTCCAGGGCTGGCTTCCTCCGGGCCAATATCGCCTACGGCATGGCGCGCGCCGACCTGCGCGACGGCCTGCGCGCGGAAATGAAACGCTATCTGGAGAAGTGATGGCCAAAACGGCCCGCGTCGCGCGATCGCCATCAGCCGCGGACCGGCTGCCGGGATGGAAACAGTTACGCGTATTGGCTCTGGCGGCCTAAAGCGCTCTTGTCGGCGTCGCCAGATCGCGCGTTGCTTTCGGATCGGAGTTCAACTGGAAGCGCGATCAGGGCGTGACGGGTACAACCGGGTATTCAAGTGAACGACTACGACGCGCTGCGTGACTATTTGAAGAAGCAGACCCTGCCTGAATTCGTGCTGCGCTTCGAGCAGATCGAGGAAATCATCGATGCGGTCCTGCCACGGGCGGCGCAGCGGGCTTCCTGGTGGGAAACGCTGCGCAGCCCGCAGGAAAGGATGCCGCAGCGCGAGGCCTGCCTGGCCGGTGGCTACATCGCGACCCGGCTCGCCGACGGCAAGAGCGTTCGCTTCAAGCGGATGAAATGAGGGGGATGGATGACGCGCAGCCGGCGTGACGCGGCAGCGCGTCCGCGGCGCTGTCAGCTTGCCGCTTCCAGCCGCTCTTCGGTGAGGAGCCGCATCGCCGCGTCCGCGTCCATCGGCTCGCCGAAGGCGAAGCCCTGGGCGTATTCACAGCCGAACTGATAGAGCTCGACCGCGTCGGAATCGGTCTCGGCGCCTTCCGCCACCACGTCCATGCCGAGATCGTGGGCGAGCGCGATGATCGATTTCAGGATCACCGGCCGGGTGCCGCGGCTGGTGGTGCGCACGAACGACTGGTCGATCTTGATGGTGTCGAACGGGAAGCGTTGCAGATAGGCCAGCGAGGAATGGCCGGTGCCGAAATCGTCCAGCGACAATCCGGCGCCCAGCTCGCGGATGCGCGCAAGCATCTGGGCGGCGTGTTCCGGGTTTTCCATCACCAGCGATTCCGTCATTTCCAGTTTCAGCGTGCCGCGCGCCACCGAGGAGCGCGACAGCACGGTGCGGATGTCGTGGATCAGATCGTGCCGCAGCAATTGTCGCGAGGAAACGTTGACGCTGGCGAAGATCGGCTCGCGCGAACGCATCGCGCGCTGCCAGATGGCAAGCTGCCTCGCGGTCCGGTCCATCACGAACATGCCGAGATCGACGATCAGGCCGGTTTCTTCCGCGATCGAGATGAATTCGGAAGGCGACATCCGGCCGAGCTTGGGGTGATCCCAGCGTGCCAGGGCCTCGAAGCCGGCGATCGAACGGTCTTCCAACCGCATGATCGGCTGATACAGGATCGCGATTTCCTCGCGTT
>JAGXAF010000224.1 GCA_018971675.1 Bradyrhizobium sp. | reverse complement strand
GCTAGAGCGTTTTCGAGCGAAGCATGCCCTCGGACTTGATCCGTGGGTGGATACCGGTTCGCGTAAAGAAAACGCGTCAAAACAGGAATCTAGAGCCCCGTTCCGATTCCATCGGAACGGAAAAGGCTCTAGGTCTGTTTCCCGGACCGAAGCGATAGCAGGAAAGTCCCGCCGCAAGGCGGGGCTTTTCTTTTGGCGGTTTCTCGTCTTTTGGCGGCTTTTTGGCGTCGAATGAGATCAGGTCCGCCTGTCTTGCCGCCAGCGGACATGCCGGTCCGCCGGCGCGGCGGTTAAGGTAAACAAAGGGTTTAAATTGCCGCTGGTCGTTTAAGCGAGTTAGCTCGTTCCCAAGCCGCCGCCCTTTCGGAGCGAGCGCGGCACAACGGGAAGCGACATGTTGACAAACTGGCGGATCAGCTCATTCAGCGGCGCGTTGCTCGCGTGCTACTTCATCCCGACCTGGATCGATGCCGCCTACAGAATCGTGGTCTTGCCAATCCACGGTTTCTATGAGCGGCCGAATATCGCGGTGGCGCTGTTCGTCAGCGATCATCTGCAATTGACCGGAGCGACCACGGTCCGGCTGGCGTGGCTGCTGGCGCTCAGCAAGCTCACAGCGGTGGCGTTCTTTGCGGCCTTTCTTTTCCTGTTGATCCGTGCCTCGAGCCGCAATAGCGGCGCGGCAGGCGAAGCGTTGGCGACGGCGCTTGCGATCGGCAGCGTGATCAGTTTCACCAGCATGATGATGGCATCGTCGGTCGGCGAGACGGCCGCGCTGAAGCTGCACGCCACCGAACTGCTGATGCTGCTCGGCACCGCGATCGTGATGCTGTTTGAGCGTCCTGCGACGCCGCAGGTCGCGCACGACGCATCGTCACTTCAAGAGCCCCAGCTCCTGAACAATCGCTGAGGCTTCCTTGACGGCGTGGTTGGCCGCGGGCACGCCGCAATAGATCGCCTGCTGCAGCAAAATCTCCTTGATGTCGTCAGGCGTGAAGCCGCCTTCCACGAGTGCTGCGCGCACGTGCAGGCGGAATTCGTCCCACTGCGCCAGCGCCACCATGGTGCCGATCACCAGCACGCGCCGTGTGCGCTCGTCGAAATGCGGCCGCGTCCAGATCTCGCCCCAGGCATGGCGGGTGATCAAGTCCTGGAAGTCGGCATTGAACGTATTGCGGTTGGCAATCGACTTGTCCACCCAGGCATTGCCGAGCACCTTGCGGCGCTGAGCCATGCCATCATCGCGGCGCTTCTGGTCGTCCATTTGCTTCTCCTTGGGTAGGCGCACTCCCTCTCCACCCAACTCGGGTTTGCCCGAGTTGGGCACCAATATTTGTATCTGTCGAAGTCGGATATATCCGACTTCGATGGGAGAGGGCTGGGGTGAGGGTGTACACCCTTACGATCGATCGTAAGCCCTCACCCGATTTGCTGCGCAAATCGACCTCTCCCAAAGGGAGAGGTGAGTAAATCGCAATGACGTTGTTTAGCGTTGCGTCAGGAAGCCTATCACGACGTCGGTAAAGGCATGCGACTGCTCGACGCTGGAAAGATGCGCGGCGTCGAGAATCGTCAGGCTGGCGCGGGGGATGTTGCTGCGGATCAGTTCGCAGGCGGCCAGCGGTGTCGCCGTGTCATGGCGTCCCGCGATCACCAGCGTCGGGCTCCTGATCTTCGGCAGCAGCGCGCGCTGGTCGAGGGTGCTCAACGCTTCGCAGCAGGCGAGATAGCCCTGCACCGGCGAGGCGACCAGCATTGCCTTCAGCTTTGCGGTGCTCCGCGGGTCGCGCTCGCGGAAATCCGCCGTCAACCAGCCCGCGATGATGGCGTCGGCGACCGCGGCGATGCCGCCTTCCTTTACCGCCTTGATGCGGTTCAGCCAGTTGACGGGATCGGGATAGTGGCAGGTGGTATTGGCGAGAATGATCCTGCCGAAACGCTCAGGGGCGTTCGCGCCAAGCCATTGCCCGACCATGCCGCCCATCGACAGTCCACACCAGTGCACCCTGTCGATATTGAGGTCATCGAGGATCGCGAGCACGTCGCGGCCGAAGCGCTCCATGGAATAGGGACCGGGAGGCACATCCGATTTGCCGTGGCCGCGGCGGTCATAGCGGATCACACGAAACAACTGGGCGAGCGTCTTCATCTGCGGTTCCCACATTTGCAGGGTGCAGCCCAGCGAATTCGACAGCATCAGGGTCGGTCCACGGTCGCGGCCCTCGACCGAGACGTTGAGCAGGCAACCGTCGGCATCGATCATCGGCATGGTGTAGGTTCCTCGTCATGTATCGAGCGATGCAAGCAGCCGGTCGATCAGCGCCTGCGAAGCGCCCTGATAAGCCATCGGCTCAAGGAGGTCTGCAAGTTTCCTGGCGTCGAGCTGCGCGGTGACCCTGGGATCGCCGGCCAGCACCTCGCGCAGGTCTTTCCTTTCGGCGACCGCTTTTTTGCAGGCCG
The DNA here is from genome assembly GCA_018971675.1 of Bradyrhizobium sp. GTDB lineage: Bacteria > Pseudomonadota > Alphaproteobacteria > Rhizobiales > Xanthobacteraceae > Bradyrhizobium. Next base: position 3,146 of record JAGXAF010000224.1, on the reverse strand, counting down.
CCTCCACCAGATGATGCGCCTCGCTTCTGCCGATCTTCCCGGCCAGCGCAACGGTGACGGCTTCGGCCATGATCAGTCCATGGGTGCTGTCGAGATTGGCGCGCATCCGCGCGACGTCGACCTCGAGTCCTTCGGCGATATCGACAATCGCCGCAAGGCCGCCCGAGGTGACGAGCAGCAGGCTCGGCAAGGTCGGCCACTCCGCGTGCCAGGCTCCGGCGCTGCGTTCGTGGTCCTGCACCTGGGCGGAAAATATTGTCGCGGCCAGGTTGGGCGCCATGGTGGCGGCGGCGAGCGCGGTTGCGGCCGCGACCGGGTTACGCTTGTGCGGCATGGTCGAGGAGCCGCCGCGGCCTTCGCCTGCGGGTTCGAACGCCTCGCCGACATCGGTCTGCATCATCAGCGACACGTCGCGGGCGATCTTGCCGCAGGTGCCGGCGATGATCGCCAGCACCGACGCGGCGTCCGCGAAACGGTCGCGATGGGTATGCCAGGGCGCTTCGGGCAAAGGCAGCTCAAGCTCGCTCGCGAGTGTTTCCGCAACCCGCCAGCCGTGCTCGCCGAGCGCGGCCAGCGTACCGACGGCGCCGCCGAGCTGCAGCGCTAGCGCTTCCTGCCGCAGCCGCCGCAATCGCCCGCGCGAGCGGTTCAGTGCCGCGGCATATCCGGCGAGCTTGAGCCCGAACGGCATCGGCAGGGCGTGCTGCAGCCAGGTACGGCCCACCGTTGCGGTGTCGCGATGTTGTCGCGCCAGACTGGCAAAACCGGCGATGGCCCGGTCGAGATCGGCAAGCAACGCGTCGATCGCCTTACGCAACGTCAGCATCGCCGCCGTATCGATCACGTCCTGGCTGGTGGCACCCCAATGCACATAGCGCGCGGCTTCCGCGTCGGTGCTGGCGACCGCCGCGGTCAGCGCCTTGACCAGCGGGATCGCGAGATTGCCGGATCTGGTTGCGGCTTTCGCCAGCGCCGCCAGATCGAACGCTTCGGCGTTGCAGGCGCGCGCGATCGGCTCCGCCGCACCGTCCGGGATGATCCCGGCTGCCGCTTCGGCGCGCGCCAGCGCGGCCTCAAAATCGAGCATGTGCTGCAGGCCGGCGGCGTCGTCGCAGATCGCGCGCATCGCGACGCTTGACAGCATCGGCGCGAGCAGGGGTGAGAGGGCAGCACTCATGATGCGGACGAGCCAACCATTCGCTCATATCTCTGCCAATCCCGCGGCACGCGCAAGGGATCCGGGGCCGGTAGGCCTGCTGGGCTTGCGAATATGCCCCGGCTGCCATTCCGCCATCCCCTTCCTTTTGCGTTCAGGCGTGCTTTACTTGGCAGAGGTCCAAGACTTGGCAGAGGTCCAAGCAAACCGGGGAGATCGACCATGGCCATGACGATGAACGGCGAAGTCCAGCTGGCGGCGCCGCGCGAGGTCGTGTGGGCCAAATTGAACGACCCCGATGTGCTGAAAGCCTGCATTCCCGGTTGCGAGGAACTGGAGAAGACCGACGAACACGGCTTTCGCGCGGTCGCCAAGATGAAGGTCGGACCGGTATCGGCCCGCTTCAAGGGCAAGGTTACGCTGAGCGATCTCGACCCGCCCAACGGCTACAAGATCTCCGGCGAAGGCGAGGGCGGCGTCGCCGGCTTCGCCAAGGGCGGTGCCACGGTGGCGCTGGCCGAGAAGGATGGCGGCACGTTGCTGTCATATGATGTCGAGGCGCAGATCGGCGGCAAGCTCGCCCAGCTCGGGCAGCGGTTGATCAACGGTTCGGCCAAGAAACTGGCCGACGAGTTTTTCGCGAATTTCGCCAAGGTGGTGCAGGGCTAGTTTTAAAGGGCTAGTTTTTGAAGGCTGGCCGAACCAGGCCGTTCGGCTGCCGCTGAAGGCATATCAGGCCATCCGCGGCGAGGTTGCCGATTGCAGGGATGGCCCATATTATGGCTGTTTGAATGATCTTGATCGGCTGTTCTGTCGGGATGCGGCGGCGCGGATGGCGGCGCAGATGAAGAGAGTGTTGAATGGCCAAGATTTCCATGATCGTGAACGGCAGCCCCGTTAACGCCAATGTCGATTCGCGTACCTTGCTCGTCCAGTTTCTGCGCGAAAACCTGCGGCTGACCGGCACCCATGTCGGCTGCGATACCTCGCAATGCGGCGCCTGCGTGGTGCATCTCGACGGCAAGGCGGTGAAATCCTGTACAACCCTTGCGGTGATGGCCGACGGTCACGAGGTCAGGACCATCGAGGGCCTTGCCGCCGACGGCGCGCCGCTGCATCCGATGCAGGAAGCGTTCCGCGAGCATCACGGCCTGCAATGCGGCTTCTGCACGCCCGGCATGATCATGACCGCGGTCGATATGGTGCACCGCAAGGGGCATGATCTCTCGGACCAGGTCATTCGCGAAGAACTCGAAGGCAATCTGTGTCGCTGCACCGGCTACCAGAATATCGTGCAATCGATCGCGGCCGGCGCCAGGGCGATGGCCAAATCCGATCTCGCCTGAGGTGCGGTCTGCCATGATATCCGACCTCGCCTGGTTCTTCATTGCGACCGCGATCAGGAAGTTCTGATGTACGAATTCAAATATCATCGTCCGGCGACCGTGCGGCAGGCCGCCAATCTGCTGGCCAGGAATCAGGACGCCAAGCTGATCGCCGGCGGCCACACCCTGGTGCCGGTCATGAAGCAACGGCTCGCAAGCCCGCCGCACCTGGTCGATCTCTCCCATATCGAAGGCCTCGACGGCATCGAAATGAAAGGCCGCTCGCTGGTGATTGGCGCCACCGCCAAACACGCCGATGTCGCGACCTCTGCCGTCGTCGGCGAGGCGATTCCGGCACTGGCCGAACTCGCCGGCCTGATCGGCGATCCCGCGGTTCGCCACAAGGGCACCATCGGCGGCTCGCTTGCCAACAACGATCCGACCGCCGACTATCCCGCTGCGTGCCTTGCGCTTGGCGCGACCATCGTCACCAACAAGCGCAGGCTGAAGCCGGAGGAATTCTTTCAAGGGTTGTTTGCCACCGCGCTGGAGAGCGACGAGATCATCACCAGGGTGATGTTCCCGCTGCCGAAGAAGGCGGCCTACATCAAATTCCGCAACCAGGCCTCGCGCTATGCGCTGGTCGGGGTTTTCGTCGCCAGGCG
>JAGXAF010000223.1 GCA_018971675.1 Bradyrhizobium sp. | reverse complement strand
ATAACGCCTCACGCCCGCGTGTGGCGACAACCGCGCCCATCACCGCGTCGCAACTAGGACGCCGGCTCCGCCTGCGTCTCGATCGCAGCCAGCGGCTTGTCGTCGATCTGGGCCTCGAAGCCTCGAAGACGCTGATAAATCGAGATCAGCACCACGATCGTGCTCCAGGAATTGATCAGATACTGGAAAGAGCTGCGCACTCGCGAAAACACGTCCAGAATCTGCTGCAGCGGGCCGAGCGTGATCTTGCCGGCGATGATCGTCGGCCCGAGCAGTACATAGGGGAATATGTTGTCGAGCTGCAAATAGATGATGCGGCCCATGTTGAAATACACGAAGTTCAAATAGAGCCGGAAGTAGTTCCTGCGAACGTTGGCAAACAGCTCGCTGAGCGTCGGAGGCCGGGCACGGTCCGCATGGTCTTCGCCGAGCACGAGTTCCTTGCGGTAGGCCGCTTCGACCCGCTGGTTGAAGAATTCGATTCCAGGCAGGCGGATACCGATCAGTGCCAGCAAACCGGTGCCGGCAATCGACCAGATCACGGCCGCGTACACCAGCGCGTATGGGACGTGGCCGATCAGCGGCAATTCGGTGACATCGGCGGAAAGCTTTATCAGCACCGGGAGGAAGGCCAGCAGCGTCATCACCGAGCTGATCAGGTCGCCGCCGAGATCCTCCACCGTGGTGGCGAAGCGCATGGTGTCTTCCTGCACGCGCTGCGAGGCGCCCTCGATGCTGCGTACCCGCTGCCAATGCGAGACGTAGAAATCGTTCATCGCGGTTCGCCAGCGGAAGATGTAGTGGCTGATGAAGAAGCGAGTCAGCACGCCGACCACCACCGCGACCAGCGCGATGTAAATGAAAGTCAGAATGTAACCGTAGAACTCCGCGAGCGTCACCGGACGCGATTTTGAAACCGCTGCCTGTACCAGGTCGTAGAACGGCCCGTACCAGCTGTTGATGGCGACGCTGACTTGAACTTGGAAGTATGAGGTGAACAGGATCAGCGCGGCCCCCAGGATGGACCAGCGCGACCATGGATGCGGCGAATACAGCATCCAGACCGCCGCGAAGATCAGGGTGCAAATGGCAAAATAGGCGTCGAAGGATAGGGCGGACGGCGTCACGAACGTGCCGAGGCCGACCGGTTGATCGACTTCCGGGACGAGATGTTGGACATAGCCGTACCAGATCGCCATCGTCAGTGCGATCCAGATCGCGGCCGACCAGAAAAACAGCTTGGGTCGCGGAAAAAATGAAACGAACATGTTTGATATCCGTGCAAGTCGTAAGGCGCTATCCGATGAGGGGCTTCAGCGGAGATGCGGTAGTTTCGGGATTCCGGGGCGAGGGGTGACGGAATCAAAAGATTGCGGGCGTGCGGGATACCCGCATGTCCGGGTATGACAGACTGGCCCTGGAGGGCAAGGGCGCATTGGTTCCGCTCCCGGTAGCCGGATCACTTGTCCGAAACCGTCAGCACAATCTCGCCGCTGCCGACCACGAAAAGTGCCGGCAGTTTATCGCCGGTTCCCAGCCCGTGAATTCAGCCCCTCTCGCGGGGTCGATCAGCGGCGCAGGCGGCGATCCGCATTCGAGCAGCCGATGTCGGAGAGGGATACATGTCATGCCGCACCGCGTATCATGTCGGCCAGGTTGACCGGCTGCTGCGAGACGGACATGTCTCCCCCGGCTAAGATTATTCGTTGCGGGTGTGGCGTTATCCCCAGGGCGAATACAATACGCGAACGCCGCCTCACGCCGGGACACCATGTCAGCCCCGCGCGGCGCGATCCTTTTCGTTCTGCGCCTTGATCGACTCGCGGGCCTGAGTCCAGTCCGCATCGGACCACTCGCGCAGCTGGTAGAAGTTGCCGCCCATCGCCAGCGCCTGCGCGCCATCCATCGCGATGGTCTCGCCGTTGATCCAGTCACAGCCGCCGGAGATCAGGAACACCGCGAGGTTCTGCAGCTCTTCCATCTTGCCGACCCGGCCCATCGGGTTCATCGCCCTGGTGCGCGCACCGGCTTCGTCGCCGGGCTTGATACGCTTGCTCATGCCTTCGGTCGGAATTTCTCCGGGCGCGATGGTGTTGAGCCGGATGCCGTAATGGCCCCATTCCGCCGCTAGCGACATGGTCATGGCGTGGATCGCCGATTTGCTCATCGCCGAGGGCACGACGTAGGGCGAGCCGTTGCGTACCCAGGTCACGGTGATCGACACCACATTGCCGCGCTGCCTCTGCGCGATCCAGCGCTTTCCGACCGCATGCGTCACGTAGAAGGTGCCATGCATCACGATGTTGGCTACTGCGTCGAAGCCGCGCGGGCTGAGTTCTTCGGTTCGCGAGATGAAATTACCCGCGGCGTTGTTGATGAGGTCGGTGAGGGGGCCGTCGATCCAGATCTGTTCGATCATTTCGTCGACGGCGGGCGCGTTGCGGATGTCGACACCGTGACTGACGACCTTGCCACCATGCAGGTCCATCAGTTCGGTCGCGGTTTCGTCGCAAACGCTCTTGCGGCGGCCGCAGATGTGAACTTCGGCGCCAAGCTCGAGAAAGCGCGTGGCCATCGATTTGCCGAGACCGGTGCCGCCGCCTGTCACCAGAATGCGCCGCCCGGCGAGAAGCTGATCGTTGAACATTTTTCCACCCGGATGGATTGTCTGTTGGTTGGTCGACCAACTAAATCCGGACCGCGCCTTTCTGTAAAGCCACGCCAACGGCGAACCAGTGGAGGAAAATGTCCATGGAAGAACGCGTCGCCATATCGATTGCTGATGGCATTGCCGATGTTCGTCTGGTGCGGGCGGATAAAATGAACGCGCTCGATGTCGCGATGTTCGACGCGCTGGTTGCTGCGACTGATCGGCTTGCAAAGGAAAAGGGCGTGCGAGCGGTAATATTGTCCGGCGAAGGCCGAGCTTTCTGTGCCGGCCTCGACATGGGCCGCTTTGCCGCGATGAAGGAAAAGGGCGGCAACGGGATCGCGGGGGGCGAAGCGCGACCTGACGACGCGCACCCACGGCCTTGCCAATTACCCACAACAGGCCGTCTGGGGTTGGCGCCAGCTTCCGGTGCCGGTGATCGCGGCGATCCAGGGTGTGGCGTTCGGCGGCGGCTTGCAGCTCGCGCTGGGCGCCGACATGCGCTTCCTGACGCCGGACGCGCGGATGTCGATCATGGAAATCAAATGGGGCCTGGTGCCGGACATGGCGGGAACGCCGATCCTGGCGAGCCTGGTGCGCGACGACATACTGCGCGAGCTGACCTATACCGGACGGATCTTCTCGGCGCAGGAGGCTGTGAGTTACGGTCTCGCGACCCGGATCTGCGACGATCCGCGCGCGGCTGCCTTCGAGGTGGCTCGCGAGATCGCCGGCAAGAGCCCCGATGCGATCCGCGCCGCGAAGCGCTTGCTCAACGGGCTGTCGGTCGATCCCGGTCCGGCGCTGCTCGCCGAATCCGCCGAGCAGATGAAGCTGATGGGCGGCGCCAACCAGTTGGAGGCGGTGCGCGCCAATATCGACAAGCGCCTGCCAAGGTTTCTTGACGTCTGATTTCACTGCCGCCCCTGCCGGGATCGGTCAGGGCGAAGGATTTGGCGCCATCCTTCCTCCCGGTCCGATGAAGTGCCCACAGGAGACACCACAACCGCCTCCTTCTTGAGTCTTGCGCTCAGCCCGAAAAGTTGCGACTCAGGGGGCTCCCGGGCAATTTTCGCAGCAGCCAGCCATGTCTTCCCAGAACATGTCTTCCCAGAATATGTCCCCCCAGAGGGCGTCTTCCGAGGCCGAACCTTCCGATATCGATAGTCGGCCCAGTCGCTCGGCTGAAGCGTTGGCGCTGGAAGCGGATGCGCGGCTGCGCAACGATATTCGGCTGCTCGGACGTATCCTCGGCGATACCGTACGCGATCAGGAAGGCGCCCACGTGTTCGACCTGGTCGAGCGCATTCGGCAGACCTCGATCCGTTTCCACCGCGACGAAGACAGCTCGGCGCGCCGCGAGCTCGAAATCATTCTCGACAGCATGTCGATCGGCGAAACCGTGCGCATCGTTCGCGCCTTCAGCTATTTTTCGCATCTGGCCAACATCGCCGAGGACCAGAACAATATCCGCCAGATGCGGTCGAGGAATGGTGCGGCGGGCTCGCCGGGCCTGGGAAGCCTTGCGCTGACGCTGGCGCATGCCAAAGACGCTGGCTTCAGCGCAGCAGATCTGCGCCATTTTTTTGCCAGCGCCCTGGTCGAACCGGTCCTGACCGCGCATCCGACCGAAGTGCGGCGCAAGAGCACGTTCGATCGTGAGATGGCAATCGCGGCACTGCTGGACCGCCTCGACCGAGTCCAGCTCACCGCGGAGGAAGCGGCCGCCAGCGACGAGCAACTGCGTCGCGAGGTGCTGACCTTGTGGAAGACCAACCTTCTGCGCCGTACCAAGCTCACCGTGCTCGATGAGGTCGCCAACGGACTGTCGTTCTACGACTACACCTTTCTGCACGAGGTGCCGCGGCTGCATTGCGTGCTGGAAGATCGCTTGAACGAGGAGGATGACAACCCGCGCGGCGAACTGGCGTCGTTCCTGAAAATAGGGAGCTGGATCGGCGGTGACCGTGACGGCAATCCTTTCGTGACGGCGGAAGTCATGCGCGGCACCTTGCGCTTGCAATCGAGCAGGATTCTCCGGTCCTATCTGGAGGAATTGCATGCGCTCGGCTCCGAGCTGTCGTTGGCGGGGAATCTTACCGACGTCTCGGAGGATTTGCGCCGACTTGCCCAGCGCTCTCCCGATACCTCGCCGCATCGAAGAGGCGAGCCATATCGGCTGGCCGTATCCGGCATCTATGCGCGGCTGACGACGACCGCCGCAAGACTCGAGGTGGAAACCAGGAGGCTTCCGGTCGGCGAGGCCACGGCCTATGCCAGCGCCAGCGAGTTCAAGGCCGATCTCGATATCCTCGATCGCTCGCTGGTTGCGAACAATTCGAGGGTCATCGCGCGCGGGCGGTTGCGCCGATTGCGCCGGGCGGTGGATTGCTTCGGCTTTCATCTCGCGAACCTCGACATGCGGCAGAACTCCGCGGTGCATCAGCGCACCATCGCCGAGCTGCTGGATACGGCGCAGCCGGGCACCTCGTATCTGGCGTTGAGCGAAGAGGCGCGGATTGCGCAACTTGCCGTCGAATTGCGCAACGTGCGACCGTTGATCTCGAGCTTCGTGAAATACAGCGATGAGACGGTCGGCGAGCTTGCCGTGTTCCAGGAGGCCGCGCAGTCGCACACCAGATTCGGCGCCGACGTGATTCCCCAATGCATCATCTCCATGACCGAGGGCGTCTCCGACATGCTGGAGGTGGCCCTGCTGCTCAAGGAGGCCGGCCTGATCGATCCTTCCGGCCGCTGCGCGGTCAACATCGTACCGCTGTTCGAAACCATCGAGGATCTGCAGGCCTGTGCCGCCATCATGGACCGGGTGCTGTCGCTGCCGGAATATCGGCGGCTGGTGGACAGCCGCGGCGGCGTGCAAGAGGTGATGCTCGGCTATTCCGACAGCAACAAGGACGGCGGGTTCGTCACGTCAGGCTGGGAACTCTACAAGGCCG
>JAGXAF010000222.1 GCA_018971675.1 Bradyrhizobium sp. | reverse complement strand
GGGTGGGCGCGCGACAGACCGGCGATCACGGCGTTCTTGGAGCGGCGGGCGATCTCGCTGACCGCCTGGAAGTCGCCTTCCGAGGTGATGGGAAAGCCGGCCTCGATCACGTCGACGCCCATGTCATCGAGCATTTCGGCGATCTCGAGCTTTTCCTCGAACGTCATGGTCGCGCCGGGGCACTGCTCGCCGTCGCGCAAGGTGGTGTCGAATACGATAACGCGGTCCTTTTCGGACTTTTGGGCGGTAGTCATCTCACGGATTCCTTGTAACTGGTGCGCTGCTTTTGGCGGAGCGCTGAGGAGGCTTCTTTCGATCTCGCGCAACCCCTGAGTGCCCAGGCGCAAACCGCCCAGACGGCCCTCAGGGGCCGATAAGAAGCAGAAGCCCGCCAAGAATCCCGTCGAGCGGCAGGGTGGGCATGGACGCAGCCGAAGTCGCGCAGGCACCGGCCTCGGCCGCGCCGCCCTGAACTCCGAACTTTTCGCCGCGAATCAGCATTGCCAGACCCTTGAAGCCCGCATCCTCGGCTAAAACCGTTGACGGTTTATTGCGGGGGGACGCGGCTTAGGCCTGTTCTAGACGGGAAACAGCCGCCGCCGCAATGCCAAAAGATAGTCAGGATGGGTGACCTAATCGACCCCAAAAACAGGCGTCATGCCCCGGGCCTGACGAATTACTTCTTGGCCACCTTCACCGCCGCCTTCTTGCCCTCGTGTTCCAGCGCCTGGCGCACCTGCTTGAACTCGGCCTGCATGGCGGCATCGACTTTCGGGAACGTCAGGTCGAGGGCATCGAGCGCGCTGACGATGGCGGAGCCGATCACCACCCGCGCGAACCATTTATGGTCCGCGGGCACCACGAACCACGGCGCCGCCGGGCTCGATGTGTGCCGGACCATCTCCTGATATGCGGCCTGGTATTTGGCCCACAGCGCGCGCTCGTGGATATCGGCCATGGAAAACTTCCAGTTCTTCGCCGGCTCGTCGAGCCGATCCAGGAATCGCTCGCGCTGCTCCTGTTTCGACACGTTGAGAAAGAACTTCAGGATCACGGTGCCGTTGCGCGCGAGGTAGCGCTCGAACGCGGAGATATCCTCGAACCGCTCGCGCCAGATATTCCTGGTCACGAGCTTTGCGGGGATTTTCTGCGCGGCGAGCGTCTCCGGGTGTACCCGCACCACCAGGCACTCCTCGTAATAGGAGCGGTTGAAGATGCCGATACGGCCGCGCTCGGGGAGCGCCAGCGTGCTGCGCCACATGAAATCGTGGTCGAGCTCACGCGTCGACGGCTGCTTGAAGGACGTCACCTCGCAGCCCTGCGGATTGACGCCGTCGAACACGCTCTTGATCGCGCTGTCCTTGCCGGCGGCATCCATGCCCTGGAAGATCAACAGCAGCGACCAGCGATCCTGCGCATAAAGCCGTTCCTGGAAATCGTTGAGCCGCTTGCGATTGGCCTCGATGATCTTCTCGCCCTTGTCCTTGTCGAGCCCGCCCTTCTCAGCGGTCTTGTGCGATTTCAAATGAAATTCGCCGGAGCCATCGATGCGGAATGGCGCGACAAACGGCTTGAGCTCGAGCGCGAGAGGCTGAGAAGAATCTTTGGAGTGCTTCTTGCTCATGATGGGCCATCTTTCTTTTCTGGTCGGACGCTGAAGTGCCGCTCGAGATAGGCCGTGAGGAAGCGCGGCATCGCCGGGGTCAGATCGCGCGGACCGCGCACCAGATGAATCCGCGATAGTTCCGGCTGTTGCTGACGGGCGAGGTTGGCCTCGATGCGCCCGCGCAGCGCCTCGCCGGTCAGTTCGACGTCGAGCATCCTGATCATCGCGATCATGGCGCCGGATACCACGCAATCCCACTCCAGGCAGGCGCGATAGTCGGCGGGCAACAGCCCGGTCTCCTCCTCCATCTCGCGCGAGAGGCTGGCTGCGATGTCGAGCTTGCCGTCGCGAACGTCGCTCGGATCGGGCGTGCCTGACGGAAAATAGACCCGGCCGCCGGTCACGTTCTGCGGGCCCATCTCGCCAAGCGCGAAGGCGCCGTCGGAACAGCGCAGCGCGCCCATTCCAAAGCCGTCAAACACGTCCTTGTCCGGAAAACCCCAGTCGCGCCAGGCGAGAAAGCTCGCATACGAGGTCTCGAACGCATCCGCGCAGAAACGCTTCCCGGCAAATACCGGATTTCGCCCCAGCAACACCCGTCCGTTCCACATTTGCGGCTTCTCAGCCTGACGGGCCCGGAAATGCGCGTCGATCTCCTCGCGCCGTTCGATCGCGAACGGCCACCCCCAGGGCTGCACGCACAGATCGAGCGTGGTGACGCGGTGAATGATCGGGGACGTCATCGCCGCGGACTACATCCCGACCACACCGCCGCGCCTCGCTTTCATGGTCTTGCTCCGCTTCCAATGGCCTTTAAGGATAAGGCAGCCCGCCGACCTTGAGAAGGTGACATTCCCTCAAGGTCGGTTGATGCCTTAGCGCCTGCCAAGGACAAGTTCAACGCAGGCCGGCGACGTGGTACTCGGTGCTTGCTTTGCTTGTCCAAGCCTTTCCCGTCCAAGTCTTTCCAGTCCAAGCCTTCCCCGTCCAGGCGAATGAGGATCGATCGAATGCCTGCCCCGCCGTTGATCGGCTTTGCGCGTGTCGCCAAGAGCTTCGATGGCGGTCGCGTGCGCGCGGTCGATGACGTCTCGCTCGGGGTGGCCGAGGGTGAGTTCCTCGCCATCGTTGGCGGTTCCGGCTCCGGCAAGACCACGCTGCTGCGGCTCGCCAACCGGCTGATCGATGCCGACACCGGCCTCGTCACGGTCGAAGGCGAGGACGTCCGCGCCGGCGATCCGATCCGGCTGCGCCGCCGCATCGGCTACGTGTTCCAGAGCGGCGGGCTGTTCCCGCATATGAGCGTCGCCGGCAATATCGGGATCACGCCGAAATTGCTGGGGATGCCGGCGGCGGAGATCGCCGCACGGGTCGACGAACTGCTCGAACTGATCCGGCTCGACCGCACGCAGCATCGCGACCGCATGCCGCATGAGTTGTCGGGCGGGCAGCGTCAGCGCGTCGGCGTCGCGCGGGCGCTGGCGGCGAAGCCGCGCATCGTGCTGATGGACGAGCCATTCGGCGCGCTCGACCCCCTCACCCGCGATGCGCTCGGTGACGACTACCGCGCGCTGCACCGCAAGCTCGGGCTGACCACCGTGATGATCACCCACGACATGACGGAAGCAATCCTGCTCGCCGACCGCATCGCGGTGATGCGTGCCGGCCGGCTGCTCGCGCAGGGGACGCCGGCCGAGCTCTCGGCAAGCCCGGACCCCTATGTTGGCGAACTGCTGCGCACGCCGCGGCGGCAGGCCGAACGGCTGAACATGCTGCTGCCGCGGGACGGTGCGGCATGAGCCTTTTTTCCGATCCACGCTGGCACGAGGCTTTGGCGCACCTGCCGGACTACCTCGGCAACCATTTGCGCGTCAGCGTTACCGCACTGGCGCTGGGATTGGTGGTCAGCCTGCCGCTCGCGATTCTCTCGCGTAACCGGCCAGTGCTGCGCGGCGCGCTGCTCGGGCTTGCCAGCATCGTGCAGACCGTGCCGGGGCTGGCGTTGCTGGCGCTGTTCTATCCGTTGCTGCTGGCGTTCGCGGCGTTGACGCTATCCTGGTTCGGCTTCGGCTTCTCCGCGTTCGGCTTCCTGCCTGCGGTGCTGGCGCTCGCGCTCTATTCGATGCTGCCGGTGCTGCGCAACACCATCACCGGGCTGCGCGGCATCGACCCCGCCATCCTCGAGGCCGCCCAGGGCGTCGGCATGACCCCGCGGCAATCGCTGTTCACGGTGGAACTGCCGCTGGCGCTGCCGGTGATGATGGCGGGCATCCGCACGGCCGCCGTCTGGGTGATCGGCACCGCGACGCTGTCGACACCGATCGGCCAGACCAGCCTCGGCAATTACATCTTCGCAGGGCTGCAGACCCAGAACTGGGTATTTGTGCTGTTCGGCTGCGCGGCGGCGGCGCTGCTCGCGCTCGCGGTCGATCTGTTGCTGGCGCTGATCGAGACCGGCATCGCCAGCCGTAACCGCATGCGCACCGCGCTTGGCGGCATCGGCATAACGGCGCTGGTCGTTGCGACGCTGGTCCCGACGATGACGCGCTCCGCGTCGACCTATATCGTCGGTGCCAAGACATTTGCCGAGCAATATGTGCTGTCGTCGCTGGTCGCGCAGCGGCTGCAGGCGGCCGGACTTTCCGCGAGCACGCGCGAGGGGCTTGGCTCCAACGTGATCTACGATGCGCTGGTGTCGGGAGATATTGACGTCTACGTCGACTATTCGGGCACGCTATGGGCCAACCAGTTTCACCGCAGCGATATCGAGCCGCGCGAGCAGCTGCTGGCCGAGCTGAAAACAATTCTCGCGCGGCAGAAGGTGACGCTGCTCGGCGAACTCGGCTTTGCCAATGCCTACGCGCTGGTGATGCCGCGTCAGCGCGCCGAAACGCTCGGCATTCATTCGATCAGCGATCTGGTCGCACATGCGCATGACATGTCGATCGCCGCGGACTACGAGTTCTTCTCGCGGCCGGAATGGGCCGGGATCCGGAAAACCTATGGGCTCACATTTCGCGCGCAGCGGCAAATGCAGCCCGATTTCATGTATGCGGCGGCCGCCTCCGGCGAAGTCGACGTGATCGCGGGCTACACCAGCGACGGGCTGATCGCGAAATATGACCTTGTGGTTCTCGACGACGACAGGCACGCGATTCCGCCCTACGACGCGATCGTGCTGCTGGCGCCGAAACGAGCCGACGATCAGGCGTTGCGGACGGCATTGCAGCCGCTGCTCGGCAAGATCGATATTGCGGCGATGCGCGCGGCCAATCTGCGGGCGGCGGGCAATGACGGCGCATCGTCGCCCGACGCGGTGGCGCGCTGGCTGTGGGCCAAGGTCGGCAAGTAGTACATTCCCTCGAGCAGTCCGCGAGAGCGGAATCCCCGCGGTTTCAAAGCCGCGCAAGCAATGAAGCGTCGCCTCAACTCAGCCAGCTCCGCAAGACCCTCTCCGATCATCGCGATCGGACGCCCCGTGAGTTGCATCTGATGCGAGAATGCAGATTAAATGTAGACTCGTTATGGATGAATTTGCTCGTCTTTTCCCGGCGAAGTTCCCGCTTGAATTGCTTCAGACAGAGGATGTGAATGAACTGTCAGTTGCTCAGAATCGGGGCCGGCATTTTCCGCCAATTCCCTGGCCCGTCCTCGACTTGAGAAATCGGATCAGGCCGCAATATCCAAAGTGACAAATTCGAAAAGCAAAAAGCGAGACCGCAACAGGCGATCTCGCTTTGCAACATAACGGCCAGACTTTAATTTTTGGTTTGGCCGTCCGCTACCCTTCCGGCGGCGCTCGCGGCTCGCTGGCTCCTGCGGACAAATCCTAGTTCTTCGTCTTGTCCACGAGGGCGCCCTTCTTGATCCACGGCATCATGTCGCGGAGCTTGGCGCCGATTTCCTCGATCGGATGGGTGGCAAGCTTGGCGCGGGTCGCCTTGAACGAGGTCTGGTTGACCTTGTTTTCCAGCATCCAGTCGCGCGCGAACTTGCCGGACTGGAT
>JAGXAF010000221.1 GCA_018971675.1 Bradyrhizobium sp. | reverse complement strand
AACGCGATCCAGCCCGCGGTGAACTCCTGCTCGGTCTTGTAGATATCGCGGGCGGGCAGGGCGGCGTCGCGCGCGATCAGATAGGCGGTGCGGTTCTCGCCGATGTCGAGCATCTTGCGCGCCAGCAGTCGCCGCTCGATCCACCATTCGTCGACGTTATAGATCCGGTTCGGGTCGCGCGGCGCGCTCAGCATCAGTTGGGCCGCTTCGGCGAATTTCTCTTCGCGGCGGAGCAACTGGATCTTGCTGAAGATGTAACCGGCATCGCCATGCAACTCGCGCGGAACCTCCTCGAGCAGCGCCTTGGCGTTGGGGGATTTGCGGGTGGAGGCGATGCGCGCCTTCGCCAGCGCGACCTCGCCGCTGCCGAGCCGCCTGGCGGCGCGCAGCGCGGCAGCATTCTCTTCCGTGCCGTAGAGGAAGAAATCCATCCTGGCCTTTTGATCGCCCGGCGTCAGCAGCGCGCCGAACAGATCGAGCGCGGCGTTTTCGGTCACTTCGGACATTGCATCATTGCGCCAGGCATCGCGCACGAGGCGTTCGGCATTGGCCCGCTCGCCGCGGTCGATCAGGACCCGCGCCAGGGCGAATTTGCCCTTGGCCGAGAGCGGCGACTCGTTCTCGAACCACGACCAAACGGTGGCGTCGTCGCGATGGTCGTCCCATAGCGCCGCCTCCAGGCGCCGGCGCAGAAAGGTCTGTGAAGGCCAGCTCGGATTGGCGGTGATGAAGGCACGGTAGCGTTCGACCGACGCGCCATTATCCTCGCTGCGCAGGATGATCCATTCCGCCAGCTTTCTCGCCAATGGATCCGATATCGCCGCCTCAGCCTGCGTTGCATCGTCGGGCCGATGTTTCTTCACCAGCTCGATGACGTTTTCGACCGCATCGGCATCGGCCTGCGAGGTCGATGACGTCGCGGCCACTGCAGCCGGGACAGCCGGCTTGCGCGCGGGCGGAGGCGGCAGCGTCGCATGTTTGCGGCTTGCGGCTTCGATCCCGGCCGGTGCAATCGCCGGCGGCGCGCTACTCCTGCCGGCTGTTGTCGCGCCGGTCTTTCTCCCGGTCTTGTCCGCAGCTCTTTCTTCGGTTTTGGCCTTCGAAGCCGAGGTGCCGGCGTTGTGCGCGGCGGCCCGTGCTTTCGGCGCGGGAGCTTCCGATTTCGCAGTTTTCGGCTTGTCCGATGCCTGCTTGTTCTCTTTCGATCTGTGACCTTCCGATTCGGCGGCCTTGGATTTTGCCTTTGACTTTTCCTTGGACTTTGCCTCGGATTTTTCCTTGGATTTTTCCTTGGACTTCTCACCCTCAAGCTTCTTGTTGGCTTGGGGCTTGGCCGGTTCCGATTTGGCAGTCCGAGGTTCCTTGCTGACGTGAGGCTTCGCTGCGGACTTGATCTCCGACTTGGTCTCCGGCTTGGCCTCAGACTTGACCGCTTTCGCTTTCGCAGCGGCCGTCTTGGAGGCGTCGCTCGTACCCGGTGTCTGAGCCGAAACCTGCCACCCGGTGGTCATCGCCATGCCGAGGGACAAAGCCAGCGACAGGCCCAGCGACAAGGCAGTCGATCGCAACGCGGCTGCGCGGGCGGGCTGGGTCACGGCATTCCTTCGCGGCGAATCATCGACAGATCCGGCTCTAGGTCTATTTGATTGAATCCGTGAGAAAAATACCAATTACGCGAACCTTTTCGGTGTCTGCGCCAAGACAGCGGCAAAATCGCGGCCGGGAACCGGACCGGCTGCGTTGGTTCGCAGGCAGGTCTTCCGTAGGCAGGTCTTTCACAGGTCTGCCAGACCCTATATGAATCGGTGTTGTCGTCAGCTTGCACAGCAAGCGACGCGCGTTCGGAGGAGTCCATGGCAGCCAAGACGAATTTTCGGGGCTCGTTCACCGCCCTGGTCACGCCATTCAAAAACGGCTCGCTCGACGAAGCTGCATTTCGCTCGCTGGTCAACTGGCAGGTCGCCGAGGGCACCCACGGGCTGGTTCCGGTTGGCACCACCGGCGAAAGCCCGACCGTAAGCCACGAGGAACACAGGCGCGTGGTCGAATGGTGCATCGACGAGGCCAAGGGCCGCGTTCCCGTGATTGCCGGCGCCGGCTCCAATTCCACCGCGGAAGCGATCGAGTTGGCGCAGCACGCGGAGAAGGCGGGTGCCACCGCCGTGCTGGTGGTGACGCCGTACTACAACAAGCCGACCCAGGAAGGCCTGTACCAGCACTTCAAGGCGATCAACGATGCGATCGGGATCCCGATCATCATCTACAACATTCCACCGCGCTCGGTGATCGACATGAGCGTGGACACCATGAAGCGATTGTTCGAGCTGAAGAACATCGCCGGCGTCAAGGACGCGACCGCGAGCATGGTGCGGGTGTCGCAGCAGCGCGCGGCGATGGGCGAGGAATTCAACCAGCTATCGGGTGAGGATGCCACTGTGCTCGGCTACATGGCGCATGGCGGACACGGCTGCATTTCCGTCACCGCCAATGTCGCGCCGCGGCTATGTGCCGAATTTCATGCCGCCTGGCAGAAGGGCGATGTCAAGACGGCCCTCAAACTGCACGACAAGCTGATGCCGCTGCATACCAGCCTGTTCATCGAATCCAATCCGGCCCCGGTGAAATATGCGCTGTCGTTGCTCGGCAAGATGGATGAGAAGCTGCGCCTGCCGATGGTGCCGGTATCGGAGCCCACGCGCGTAGCGGTGCGTAGCGCGATGGTGCATGCGGGGCTGATCAACTAGTCGCCGGCCTTCGCAGGGTGAATGCTCTGCCCAATCCGAACAGAGGGGGTCTCAGATGCTGAAGGATTTTCGTGACTTTGCGATGAAGGGCAACGTGGTCGATCTCGCCGTCGCCGTGATCATCGGCGCGGCCTTTGGCGCCATTGTCACCTCGCTGGTCGGCGACGTCATCATGCCGATTGTCGGATCGATCGCCGGCGGCCTCGACTTCTCCAACTATTTCGTCGGATTGTCCAAGAAAGTCACGGAGACCAATCTGGCGGATGCGAGGAAGCAGGGCGCGGTGCTGGCCTATGGCAACTTCCTGACGCTGGTCATCAACTTCCTGATCGTCGCCTTTGTGCTGTTCATCGTTATTCGCGCCATGAGCATGCTCAAGCGCAAGGAACAAGCGAAGCCCGCCGAGCCGCCGAAGCCGACCCGTGAGGAAGAATTGCTGACCGAAATCCGGGATCTGCTCAAGAAAGCCAAGAAAGCATAGTGTGGCTGACAAGAACGAACGTCCGATCAAGATTGTCGCGGAAAATCGCAAAGCCCGTTTCAACTATGCGATCGAGGACACAGTGGAAGCGGGCATCGCGCTGACCGGTACCGAGGTCAAGTCGATCCGCAACGGCAAGACCACGATCGCGGAATCCTATGCCGATTCCAAGGATGGCGAAATCTGGCTGATCAACGCCAATATCCCGGAATATCTTCAGGCCAACCGCTTCAACCACGAGCCGAAGCGGCCGCGCAAGCTGTTGCTGCACAGGAAGCAGATCAACAAATTGATGGGGGCGGTCGAGCGCGAAGGCATGACGCTGATCCCGCTAAAACTTTATTTCAACGAGCGCGGCCGCGCCAAGCTGTTGCTGGCGGTGGCCAAGGGCAAGAAACTGCACGACAAGCGCGAGAGTGAGAAGAAGCGTGACTGGAGCCGCGAGAAGGGTCGCCTGATGCGAGCGCGAGGGTAAGAGGGGCGAGTAGTGACTAGCGAGTGGCGAGTAGAGAAGCGAGCGAATGGCGAAGGGGAAGCAGCGAATAGAATGAGTAGGAAATCTTTCTTCGCTATTTGCCACTCGCTATTCGCCACTCTCGGCCTCAAGGAAAACAAACATGGCTCAACCCAACCTGCTTGAAGTCGACTGGAGCAGGATTCCGGCGCCAACGGATGACGGTGCGGCCAGGCATCTGGTCGGTATGCAGGTCCCGCCGATTGGATTGGTGGCGACCGACGACAGTTCGATGACGCTGGCCTCGCTGCCCGGCCGCACGGTAGTGTTCGCCTATCCGCGCACTGGCGAGCCCGGCAAGATCGCCCTGGTCGATGACTGGGACATGATTCCGGGCGCGCGGGGCTGCACGCCGCAGACCTGCGCGTTCCGCGACCTGTTCGCGGAATTAAAGGCAGCGGGCGCGTCGCATGTGTTCGGCCTGTCGACCCAGAGCAACGCCTACCAGGCCGAGATGGCCTCCCGGCTGCATTTGCCGTTCCCGGTTTTGTCGGATGAAAAACTGGCGCTGACACGCGCGCTCAACCTGCCGATCATGGAAGTTGCGGGCCTGACCCTGATCAAGCGGCTGGCGCTGATCATCGATAACGGCTGCATCACCCACGTATTCTATCCGGTGTTCCCGCCGGATCGGAATGCCGGTGACGTGCTGCGATGGCTGAAAGACAACCCGGTCTAGGAGGCGGTCGACCGCTCACCGAGATCGGCCCGCACCGCCGCGAACACGCTGCGGAACATATCAGGCGTCAGCACGCCTGTATTGGTGTTGTAGCGCGAGCAATGATAGCTGTCGTAGAGTCTTAACGCGCCGGCGCGATGGACCGCTCCATGGGCGAACGGCGCCTCCGCCGCCCGCAAACCCAGCACCTTCAGCGTCGTATCATGGGCCACGCGGCCGAGCACGACGATCGCGCGCAGGCACGGCATGGTCTCGATCTTCACGGCAAGATAACGCCGGCAGGTACTGATCTCGACTGGCAACGGCTTGTTCTGCGGCGGCACACAACTAACCGCGTTACCGATCCGGCAATCGATCAAGGTCAGCCCGTCATCGGGTCGCGCCTGATAGACGCCTTTGGCAAAGCCATATTCCAGCAAGGTGGCATAGAGCAGGTCGCCGGCGTAGTCGCCGGTGAACGGGCGGCCAGTCCGGTTGGCGCCCTGCATGCCCGGTGCAAGGCCGACGATCAGCAGGCGTGCCTTGGGATCCCCGAACGAGGGCACCGGTGAATTGAACCAGGTGGGTTCGCGGACGCGCGCTTCCTCGCGGAAACTGACCAGCCTTGGACAGAGCGGGCAATTGCGATCCGGCTCGGAACAGGGGAGGGCTGCCCCGGCAAGGGGTTCCGCCGGCCGATCGTTCTCAGTCGTCGAAATCGTCGTCACCGCCTCTCGGCGCCGTGGTAGTGGCGCGCTGCAGGAATTGGGGCGCGTGATGGCGTGGCTCGCGTGGGGCGGGACGCTCGGACGGATCGCGACCGAGCCTGGATTGCAGTTCCACCAGGTCGGTGAAGACATCGGCCTGGCGCCGCAGTTCGTCGGCGATCATCGGTGGCTGGCTTGCTATGGTCGAAATCACCGTCACGCGGACACCGCGGCGCTGCACCGCCTCGACCAGCGAGCGGAAATCGCCGTCACCGGAAAACAGCACGATCTGATCGACGTGCTCGGCGAGTTCCATTGCATCGACCGCGAGCTCAATGTCCATGTTGCCCTTGACCTTGCGGCGGCCGCTAGCGTCGATGAATTCCTTGGTCGCCTTGGTGACGACGGTGTAACCATTGTAGTCGAGCCAATCGATCAGCGGACGGATCGACGAATATTCCTGATCCTCGATGATCGCGGTGTAATAGAATGCGCGCACAAGGGTCCCGCGGCTCTGAAAT
>JAGXAF010000220.1 GCA_018971675.1 Bradyrhizobium sp. | reverse complement strand
GACGCTGGAGGACGAAACCGGCATCGCCAACATCGTGGTGTGGCCGAAGGTGATGGAGCAATTTCGCAAGGAGGTGATGGGCGCGCGGCTTGTTTTGATTGAAGGCTATATCCAGAGCAGCCCCGAACAGGTGACGCATCTCGTCGCCCGTCGTCTGTTCGACCGCTCGCACGATTTGATCGGCCTCGACAACCCCGCGCTCGCCCGACGGCTCGCGGTGCCGGCCGCTCCGATGCTGGCCGAGCCGCTCGATGACGACCGGCGCGGGCATGCCGATCGTCCCGCCCGGAGAACCCGCCATCCCCGCAACGTCCGCATCCTGCCGCCGTCGCGGGATTTTCATTGAGTTTGCAAACCTGTCAACATTGGCACAAGATCGCCTCCGGCCAATACGTTCTATTCCCTGATAAACACGGTCAATAGCTTTTCCCCGACCTCATACTCGATCGGCACCCACCCCTGTCGCGCATAGAAGTCGTGCCTTGCAGGGCGAGCGCACAGGTGGACGCGCTGGAATGTTTGCAGCAAGCGCTCTGCTGCGTGCGAGACCAGCGATCTGCCGACGTTTTGTCTCCGGTACTCGGGCTCAACCCAGACTGCTGCAACCCACGGCGTGTATTCCGGGCGCTCATCCAGGTCGGAAGCAATACCCAGAGTCGACCCAACATAGCGCTCGCCGTCATGTGCAACGATGACGAAGGGAAAGGCTTGATCTGAAATCAGTTCGCGAAGGCCGGCCGACACCTGTTCGAGCGAGAGGCACTTTGCCTTCCAGGTGAAATTCCAGACCCGATCAGAGACGACCGGGAAGAATTCGGGGCGTTCTCGCAAATCCGAAATCATGAAACCCATATCGCTACCAATCTGCTCCGCCGGGATTTTGCCATGTCGCCGCGACACTGTCGCGCGCTCAGGGACAGCGAAAGCGTCGTGCTACACGTTATGTTGTGGCGCCCGCAAACGGCTGTTAATACGGCGCGGTTTCTCACGGAGTTTCCTCATGCAAACGCCGCGCGAGATTCTGGCCGATCTCTGGACCGGAGCGGGCGGCGATCCTGCCGCGCTCGACGAGGTCGCGCTGACGGGCGAAGAGCCGCAATTGCCTTCGTCGTTTCGCGTCGGCGCCTCCGCGCAGGCGAGCATCGCCGCGGCGGGACTGGCTGCGGCGCAGATCTGGAAATTGCGCAGCGGGCAATCGCAAAACGTTGCGGTCGACATGCGCCACGCCGTCGTCGAGTGCCGCAGCGAGCGTTATCTGCGCGTCGACGGCAAGCCGCCGGGCCCGACCTGGGATGCGATCGCCGGAATCTACAAGACCCGCGACGGGCGCTTCGTGCGGCTGCATACCAATTTCCGCCATCACCGCGATGCCGTCTGCAAGCTGTTGAGTTGCGAGCCGGAGCGCGAGCAGGTCCAGGCCGCGCTGATGCAATGGGACGCCGAGGCGTTCGAGACCGCGGCCTGTGCGGCCGGCGGTGTGGTGTCGATGATGCGCTCGCGCGAGGAATGGCTGGCCACGCCGCAAGGCAAGGCACTGGCTGAGCAACCGGTGGTGTCGATCGAGAAGATCGGCGAGGCCGCGCCGCGGCGGTGGCCGGCCGGCGACAGGCCGCTCGCCGGACGGCGCGTGCTGGACCTGTCGCGGGTGATCGCGGGTCCGGTCGCCGGCCGCACGCTCGCCGCGCACGGCGCGGATGTGATGCTGATCTCCGGCCCCGATCTGCCGGCGATCCCGTGGCTCACCATCGACACCGGCCGCGGCAAGCTGACCAGCTTCGTCGATCTCAAGAGCGAGGAAGAGCGCGCGATCATGCGTGACCTGGTCGCGCAAGCCGACATTTTTTCGCAAGGCTACCGGCCGCGTTCGATCGCGGCGCTCGGTTTTTCGCCCGAGGAGGCGGCGCGGATCAGTCCCGGCATCGTCTATGTGTCGTTGTCGGCCTATGGCCATAAAGGACCTTGGGCGGCGCGGCGCGGCTTTGACTCGCTGGTGCAGACCTCGACTGGCTTCAATCACGCCGAAGCAAGGGCCGCCGGGGTCGACGGGTCGAAGGAATTGCCGGCGCAGATGCTCGATCATGCCTCCGGCTATCTGATGGCGTTTGGCGCGATGATGGCGCAAGCGCGGCAGGCACGCGAAGGCGGCAGTTGGCATGTCAGGGTGTCGCTGGCGCGCACCGGCTACTGGCTGTGGAATCTCGGCCGGCTGGAGCGCGGTCTCGAGGCTGCGGATTACAACAACGACGAGGTTCAGGGTTTTATGGAGAACTTGCCCTCGGGCTTTGGTCCGCTGCGTTCGGTCCGCCATGCCGCGGTGCTGTCGAAAACACCGGCGGCCTGGGACCGGCCCGCGATGCCGCTGGGCAGCCACGAGCCGCAATGGCCGGCGCGCCGGTAAGCCGCCCGTGTTGCAGATTTTTAACGCGTCGGCGCAGGTAAATCTGCGTTTTTAGTCTGTTTGAAACATCAAATGGGCACTATTAGCGTAGCGGCGAGGCAGCTTCCGCCAGAATCAGTGCCGACTTGAACGGATCCGATGCCATCAGAATTTAACCAGCGATCGCAGATACTTAGCGGGAAATATCTGGGCGTTGGCGTGGTCGCGCTGGGACTCGCCGGCGCGGCGTGGTTTGGGCTTACGCATCTTGGCGGGACGCCGCCGCTGTACTCTTCCGACATATCCAGTCAATCCCGCAAGGCCTCGGACCGCTACATTCCGTCGCCGGCCGAGTGGGCAAGCCTGACCATCGAGCCGGTGGCCGCGCACGATTTCCGGGCCGAGCACATCACCGAAGGCAAGATCGCCGTCGATGAGGATCGCTCCACGCCGGTGTTCTCTCCCTACACCGGCCGGGTCACCCAGCTGATGGCGAAGCCCGGCGATCATGTGGCAAAGGGCCAGCCGCTGTTCGTGATCGAGGCGTCCGACACGGTGCAGGCGCAAAACGATTTCATCGCGGCGATGACCAGCTTGAACAAGGCGAAGTCCGCGCTCAACCTGGCGCAGTTGCAGGATACCCGCGCGAAGGATCTGTTCGAGGGCAGGGCGGTGCCGCTCAAGGACTATCAGCAGTCGCAGGCCACCCTGATCCAGGCACAAAACGACCTGCGCTCGTCACAGACGGCGCTTGAGGCCGCGCGCAACAAGCTGAAGATCCTCGGCTTCGATGACGCAGCCATCGCGAACTTGCAGGAGAAGGGCCGGCTTGATCCCAATACCACGATCTTCTCGCCGATCGCGGGTACCGTCGTGCAGCGCAAGGTGGGGCCCGGGCAATTCATCAGTTCCGGCGCCAGCGATCCCGTCTATGTGATTGGCGATCTCTCCACGGTCTGGCTAACTGCCTTTGTCCGCGAAACCGATGCGGCGGCGGTGCAGGTGGGACAGGAGATATCCTTTAACGTGCTGGCGCTGCCGGGCCACCCGCTGAAGGCCCGCATCGACTATGTCGCCGCCGAGATCGACCCCAACACCCGCCGGTTGCTGGCTCGCGCCACCATCGACAACAAGGACGGCCTGTTGAAGCCGGAAATGTTCGCCAATGTCACGATCTATTCCTCCGGCGATCATCCCGCGGTGGGCGTGCCGAAGCAGGCGTTGATCTACGAGGGCGATCAGGTTCGGGTCTGGGTCGCGCATGACGACAAGTCGATCGAACTGCGCCAGATCAAGACCGGCCTTACCAATGGTGATCTGGTCGAGGTCGATGGTAATTTGAAACCAGGCGAGCAGATCGTTACAAAAGGCAGCCTGTTCATCGACCGCGCGGCGACGGGCAGCTAGATGCGAATCCTCTCCGACGTCGTCATTTCCCAATTTCACTGAAGGCCTCGATCTGAATGGATCGCCTCGTCGCCATTGCAGTCAGCCGCCGCTATTTGATGGTGGGGTTGCTCGCCGTGGTGTTGATCGGTGGCCTGATCGCGTTCAGGCAGCTCAATATCGAGGCCTATCCCGACCCGACACCGCCGATGGTCGACGTCGTGACGCAAAGTCCGGGATTGTCGGCCGAAGAGATCGAACGCTACATCACCATCCCGATCGAGACCGGGGTCTCTGGCATCAAGAACCTGAATACGATCCGAACGGTGTCATTGTACGGATTGTCCGACGTCAAGTTGCAGTTCTCGTTCGACTATACCTATGACGAGGCGCTGCAGCAGGTGTTGAACCGCCTGTCACAACTGGCGCCGCTGCCCGGCAACGTGCAGCCGGGGATCTCGCCAACCAGCGCCATCGGCGAGATCTACCGCTATCGGCTCAAAGGGCCGCCGAATTACAGCGTGCTTGATCTGAAGACACTGCAGGACTGGGTGCTGCAGCGCCGCTTTCGCGCGGTGCCCGGCGTCATCGACGTCACCGGCTGGGGCGGCAAGACCAAGACCTACGAGTTGCAGGTCGATTTCAACAAGCTGGTCGCCAACGGCCTGACGCTGCCGGCATTGCTGCAGGCCGTCAGCAATTCCAACATCAATGTCGGCGGCAACACCGTCAATATCGGCACTCAATCCGCCGTGGTGCGCGGCGTCGGCCTGATCCGTTCGATCGACGACCTTGCCAACACCATGGTGTCGCAAAGCCGCGGCAATCCGGTGCTGGTCAAGGACGTCGCCACCGTTACCGTGGGCGAAAAACCGCGGCTGGGCATCGCCGGCCTCGACAACGACGACGACATCGTGCAGGGCATCGTCTTGATGCGCCGCGGCGAGAAGAGTTCGCCGACCATCCGGCGGGTCGAGGAATTGGTGGCCTCGATCAACAATTCCAGCGTCCTGCCGCCGGGCGTGCGGATCGAGCGGATCTACGACCGCAAGGATCTGATCGACCTCACCACGGCGACCGTGCTGCACAACATGGTGACCGGCATTCTGCTGATCGTGGTGCTGCAGTGGATATTCCTCGGCAACCTGCGTAGCGCCTTGATCGTCGGCGCCACCATTCCTTTCGCGCTGTTCTTCGCGGTCATCATCCTGGTGCTGCGCGGCGAATCCGCCAATCTGCTGTCGGTCGGCGCGATCGATTTCGGGTTGATCGTGGACGCCACCGTGATCATGGTGGAGGCGATCTTCCGCAGGCTGGCGCAGACCACGGCGTTGTCGGAAGCCGAGCAGAGCCATATCTCGACGGACACCACGACGGGCATGAAGAACCATGCCATCCTGTCCGCCGCGGCCGACGTTTCCCGCTCGATCTTCTTTGCCGCGGCCATCATCATCGCGGCGTTCCTGCCGCTGTTCACCCTGAGCGGCGTCGAAGGCAATATCTTCGGGCCGATGGCGCGAACCTATGCCTATGCGCTGGCGGGCGGCCTTTTGGCGACGTTCACGGTTACGCCTGCGCTCAGCGCCATCATCCTGCCGGCGCATGTGCAGGAGACCGAGACCTGGATCATGGGCTTTCTACACCGGCTCTATGTGCCGGTGCTCGACTGGGCGGTCGCCAACCGCAAGCTGGTGATGATCGGCGCGATCGGGCTCATGGTCATGACGGGGGCATTCGGCCGTCTGCTCGGACTGGAATTCCTGCCCAAGCTCGAGGAAGGCAACCTCTGGATCCGCGCCACGCTGCCGCCGACCATCTCGCTGGAAACCGGCAACGTCTATGTCAACGAGATGCGCAGGCTGAT
>JAGXAF010000219.1 GCA_018971675.1 Bradyrhizobium sp. | reverse complement strand
GGCTCGCGCGGCCATGCAAGTGTGAGGCGTCCAAGTGTGAGGCGTCGGATCGCCGAACATAGTCCGGCAAGCCTACCCACCATGCCAAAGCCGCATCCCGGGCAACAGGCCAAGGGATCGGCGGTAAAAGCGCGGACTTGGTCTATTTTCCGCTTTCCTTGACGAGCGGTTCCCCCCTACGATCCGCTCGCTTATACGGTCATTTGCACGTCATCCGGCGCTGTTATCGCGCGAAAATGAAGGTGGCGGCCCAACCCTCCGGAGGATTTGATGGCTCTTCGACACTTCCGTGCTGCCGCGGCGATCGCCGTCACGCTTGCGCTCGCGACACCCGCGCATGCCGTGACCGAGATTCAGTGGTGGCACGCGATGACCGGACCGAACAACGACGTCGTGGTCAAGCTCGCCAACGACTTCAATGCCTCGCAGAGCGACTACAAGATCGTTCCGTCCTTCAAGGGCAGTTACGCCGACGTGCTCAACGCCGGTATCGCGGCGTTTCGTGCCGGCAATGCGCCCGGCATCATGCAGGTATTCGAGGTCGGCACCGCGACCATGATGGCGGCCAAGGGCGCGATCAAGCCGGTTTCCGAAATGATGAAGGAGCAGGGCGAGCCGTTCGACCCGAAATCCTATCTGCCGGCGATCACCGGATACTACTCGACCTCCAAGGGAGAGATGCTGTCGTTCCCGTTCAACTCGTCGAGCATGGTGATGTGGGTCAATCTCGACGCGCTGAAAGAGGCTGGTATCGCCGAGCCGCCGAAGACCTGGCCGGACGTGTTTGCCGATGCCAAGAAGCTGCACGCGAGCCATCCGACCTGCGGCTTCTCGCTGTCCTGGATCACCTGGGGTCTGATCGAACAATTTTCCGCATGGCATAACGTGCCGATCGGCACCAAGGCCAACGGCCTCGACGGTTTCGACACCGTGCTCGAATTCAACACACCCCTGGAAACCAAGCTTCTGGAAAATTTGGTCGAGTTGCAGAAGGACAAGAGCTTCGACTATTCGGGGCGAACCAACACCGGCGAAGGCCGCTTCACCTCGGGCGAATGCCCGCTCTACATGACCTCGTCGGCGTTCTATCCGAACGTCAAGGCTAACGCCAAGTTCAAATATACCGCGGTCGAGATGCCGTATTTCCCGGACGTCAAGGGCGCGCCGCAGAACTCCATCATCGGCGGCGCCTCGCTGTGGGTGATGGCAGGCAAGACGGCGGCGGAATACAAGGGGATCGCCAAGTTCTTCACCTTCCTGTCCGACACCGACCGCCAGGTCTATTTGCACGAGGTGTCCGGCTATCTGCCGATCACCAAGGCGGCATACGAAAAGACCAAGGCCTCCGGCTTTTACAAGGATAACCCGATCCTGGAGGTCCCGCTCAAGGAGTTGACCAACAAGGAGCCGACCGAGAATTCGCGCGGCCTGCGCTTCGGCGGCATGGTACAGATGCGTGACGTCTGGTCCGAGGAAATCGAGGCGGCGCTTGCCGGCAAGAAGCCGGCGAAGGACGCGCTCGACGCGGCGGTGAGCCGCGGCAACCAGATGCTGAGGCAGTTCGAGCGTACCGTCGCCAAGTAGGGAAAAATGCGCGTGGCGAGTGGCGAATGGATTTTTGTCACTCGCCATTCGCTACTCGTCTGACGAGGCACCATGGAAAACCGGGCGCTCTTCGCCGGCAAGTTGTTGCCCTGCCTGTTGATCCTGCCGCAGCTCGCGGTATCCCTGATCTTTTTCTACTGGCCGGCGGCGCAGGCCCTCTGGCAATCGTTCCTGGTGCAGGACGCCTTCGGACTTTCGACCGAATTCGTCTGGTTCGAGAACTATGTCAACCTGCTGCAAACGCCGGAATATTATCAGGCGATCGCCATCACATTGATCTTCTCGGCGCTGGTGGCGTTTTTCTCGCTCGCGCTCGGACTGTTGCTGGCGGTGATGGCCAATCGAAACATCCGCGGCATCCAGATCTACCGCACCTTCCTGATCGTGCCCTATGCGGTGGCGCCGGCGGTTGCCAGCGTGCTGTTCATCTTCATGTTCCAGCCCGGCCTCGGCATGATCGCGCGGGCGCTGCAGCGTAACGGCATCGACTGGAATCCGGTGCTCAACGGCACCCATGCGATGATCCTGGTGGTGATCGTCGCGGTCTGGAATCAGATCAGCTACAATTTCCTGTTCTTTCTCGCCGGGCTGCAGGCGATCCCGAAAAGCGTGATCGAGGCCGCCGCAATCGACGGCGCCCGGCCGATGCGGCGGTTCTGGACCATCGTGTTCCCGCTGCTGTCGCCGACCACGTTTTTCCTGATCATCGTCAACATCACCTATGTGTTCTTCAACACCCTCGGCATCATCGACACCGCTACCGGCGGCGGCCCCAACGGCGCCACGGAAACGCTGGTCTACAAGGTGTTCCAGGACGGCAAGGTCGGCACCGATCTCGGCGGCTCGGGCGCGCAGTCGGTGATCCTGATGGTGATCGTGGTCGCGCTTACGGCATTCCAGTTTCGTTACGTTGAAAAGAAGGTTCATTATTGAACGCCATGGTCGAGCACCGTCGCTTCGGAAACCTGCTGCCGCACGTAATCCTTTTGATCGGAGTCGCGATTGTCGCCTTTCCGGTCTATCTCGCCGTGATCGCCTCGACCCACGACAATGCCGTCATCGCCAACGGCCAGATGCCGCTCTATCCCGGCTCGCACGCGCTCGAGACCTATTGGAACACCCTCGTTTCCGGCACCGGGAAAACCACGCGGCAACCGGTCGGCACCATGATGCTCAACAGCCTGATCATGGCGCTCGGCATCGCCGGCGGAAAGATCGCGATCTCGATCATCTCGGCCTATGCGATCGTGTTCTTCTCGTTCCCGTTCCGGATGACGGCGTTCTGGACCATCTTCATCACGCTGATGCTGCCGGTCGAGGTGCGCATCTTCCCGACCTACAAGATCACCAGCGACCTGCATTTGCTGGATTCCTATGCGGGTCTGATCCTGCCGCTGATCGCCTCGGCCACCGCGACGCTTTTATTCCGCCAGTTCTTCATGACGGTGCCGAAAGAACTGGTGGAAGCCTCCAAGATCGACGGCGCCGGGCCGATCCGGTTTTTCTGGGATACGCTATTGCCGCTCTCGGTGACCAATATCGCGGCGCTGTTCGTGATCCTGTTCATCTATGGATGGAATCAATATCTCTGGCCGCTGCTGATCACGACGCGCGACGACATGCAGACCATCGTCATCGGCATCAAGAAGATCATCGACGTGAAGGACGCCTTGACCGAATGGCAGGTGGCGATGGCAACCGCCGTGCTGGCGATGCTTCCGCCGGTCGCGGTCGTGGTGCTGATGCAGCGCCTGTTCGTCAAGGGCCTGATCGAGACGGAAAAGTGAGAAAGGGGCGAGTAGTGAGTAGCCAATGGCGAATGGAAGCCGGTCCACGACTGCCGTCGCGCTTTTCCCCATTCGCTATTCGCCATTCGCCATTCGCGGGGCAAAGCCATTTCGCGGGGCAAAGCCATGGCTAGGGTCGCGCTTCGCAACGTCACCAAGATCTATCCGGGCGGCTTTCAGGCCATCAAGGGCATCGACTTCGAGGTCGGTGACGGCCAGTTCTGCGTACTGGTCGGTCCCTCGGGCTGCGGCAAGTCGACGCTGCTGCGGATGGTCGCCGGCCTCGAGACCATCACCGGTGGCGACATCGACATTGGCGGTCGCATCGTCAACCAGGTCGAGCCGGCCGACCGCGACATCGCCATGGTGTTCCAGAATTACGCGCTCTACCCGCATATGAGCGTCTACAACAACATGGCCTATGGCTTGCGCAACCGCGGCATGGGCGAGGCCGAGATCAAGACCCGGGTCGAGGAGGCGGCGCGTATTCTCGAGCTTGGCGCCATGCTTCAGCGCAAGCCAGGTCAGTTGTCGGGCGGCCAGCGCCAGCGCGTCGCGATGGGCCGGGCCATCGTGCGGCAGCCGAAGGTGTTCCTGTTCGACGAACCGCTATCCAATCTCGACGCCAAGCTGCGCATCGCGATGCGGGTCGAGATCCGCAAATTGCAACGGCGATTGAAAACCACCTCCATCTATGTGACCCACGACCAGCTTGAGGCGATGACCCTCGCCGATATGCTGGTGGTGATGAACAGCGGCCAGGTCGAGCAGATCGGCAATCCGCTGGATATTTATCAAAAGCCTGCCACGACCTTCGTCGCTTCCTTCATCGGCGCGCCGCCGATGAATTTGCTGCCGATACGGTCGGATGGAATAAAGGCGCAACTGCCGGGCGCGACCGATGGGGGCATCCTGGGGATTCGCCCTGAGGATTTTGTGGTGTCGAATGACGCCGGCAAAGGCGTCGCGTTCGATCTTACCGTGGAGGCGATCGAGCGGGTCGGCGCCGAGACCTTCATCTATGGCGCGCGCGAACGTGAGGCACAGGCCGTCACCGCCACTCCCGGAGAACTGCCGTCGGGTGAGGTAATCGTGCGGATTCCGGGCGCGGAGGCGCCCGGGATCGGTCAGCGTATCCGGGCGGTCGCCCCGCGCGACAGGCTGCATCTGTTCAGCGCCGATGGCCGCAAGCGGATCGATCTGTAGGCTTCCGCCCGGCTACGGCG
This sequence comes from Bradyrhizobium sp., assembly GCA_018971675.1. Taxonomy (GTDB): domain Bacteria; phylum Pseudomonadota; class Alphaproteobacteria; order Rhizobiales; family Xanthobacteraceae; genus Bradyrhizobium. Next base: position 1,034 of record JAGXAF010000219.1, on the reverse strand, counting down.
CACCAGCAAGTCGGAGATAGCCCCGGAGCCGATTCACGCGAGTCCTGAGCCGCTTGAACACCTGCAGAATTATGCCCATATTGGCTGTTGACCGGACGGCGGACCGCCGGACGGCCAAAAATGGGGTGCCGCAAGGGCCCCTCAAAGTCGCTTCGAGAGGACTTTGCAATGTCACGTGTTCCTTCGTTATCCAGTCCGTTCCTGCTTGGGTTCGACGAAATCGAGCGTGCGCTTGATCGCGTCGTCAAAGGCGCCGACGGTTATCCTCCCTACAACATCGAACGTTGCGATCGCGGCAACGGCCAGCCTGAACGGCTCCGTATCACGCTCGCGGTGGCGGGTTTTACCCGCGACCAACTCGATGTAACCATTGAGGAAAACCAGCTCGTGATCCGAGGCCGCCAGCAGGACGAAAAGCCCCGGCAATACATCCATCGCGGCATCGCCGCGCGCCACTTCCAGCGTACTTTCGTGCTGGCGGAGGGGATGCTGGTACTGGGCGCGGATTTGAAAAACGGGTTGTTGTCGATCGACCTCGCCCGGCCGGAGCCGGAGAGGGTCGTTAAGACAATCGCTATCAATGAACACGAATAATAATGGAACGAGTAGCGGACTCGACCGCTTAGTTCAGACAGGAGTCGAGACCATGAGTAATGTGAATGTGACATTCGAACCCGAAAGCGTGTCTTCCGAGATGCTGGCTCAGCTGGGCGAAGGCCATATCGCCTATGTCAAGCAAGTCCGCTCCGAGGATGTGCCCGACCTGTTTCCGCAGGCGCCCAAGATCGCGCCAGGCATGACGTTGTTCGCGCTGCATGCCGCCGACGGCACGCCGATCATGCTGACCGATAGCCGCGAAGCGGCGATCGCGAATGCATGGAGCAACGAGTTGCAGGCCGTCAGCGTCCACTGACCGGTTTTGCCGCGGCACGCAGGCCTTCTGGTGACACCGACAGCGGCGTCTGCTGCTGTTTTTGCCGCCTTTCCACCGAGCAATTCGAATACGCGGGGGGTTCTCGATCAGATCGAGGACC
>JAGXAF010000015.1 GCA_018971675.1 Bradyrhizobium sp. | reverse complement strand
AAAGATATCGCTGTAGAAGGCGGCATTCTCGCCGGTTTTGGACAACGCCGGCATCACATAGGCGAACGGGCCGAGTGCGCCGCTTTGGATGTTCAGCGTGCCGCTGGCAAATCCCGCCTCGGCAAAGCCGCGCCGCGCGGCTTCCAGCAGCGGCACCCCTGCCTGCAAGGTAAAGGCAAACGCGCGGCCACGCCCTTCCACCCACTGGATGCGCTCCGGTGCGGGCGGCCCAGGCTGCTCGACACGGCGCATTCAGTCCGTCTTGGGTTGGTTAAGGGGCACGTTGAAATCGAGCAACCCCCTCGCCTCCAGTTCGTCGCGCACCAGCCGCTTCGGAATCTTGCCGTAGCCGGACTTCGGCAGCGCGTCCCAGAAGAAGAAGCGCTTCGGCATCTTGTAGCGCGGCACTTTCGGCGCGAGGAAGCCGGCCATCTCGGCTTCCGTCACCGGGCTGGCACCCTCGCGCGGCACGCAGACGGCGACGCCGACCTCACCCCATACCGGATCGGGCACGCCGAGCACCGCGACCTCGCCGATCCCGGGATGAGTCAGGATTTTTTCCTCGACCTCGCGCGGATAGATGTTGGAGCCGCCGGAGATGTACATGTCGGACGCACGACCGGTGATATAGACAAAACCTTCGTCATCCATGTGACCGAGATCGCCGGTGCGGAACCAGCCGTCGCGAAACGCCTTCGCGTTGGCGTCGGGGTTGTCGTAATAGCCGGCGAACACAGCCGGCCCAATCACGCAGATCTCTCCGGTCTCGAACGGCTTGAGCTCACGGCCGTCGTCACCCTGGATCGAAACCTGCATGCCCGTGCGTTCGAAGCCGCAAGTGCCGATCCGCGCCTGCGGGCCATCCTCCGGATCGTGCAATTCGGGCGGCAATACCGTGATGTTGCCTGTCACCTCGCCAAGCCCGAAATACTGCACCAGCACGCCGCCGAGCTTTTTCAGCGCGGCTTTCTGGTCCTCGCGATACATCGGCGCGCCCGCATAGATCACATGGCGCAGCGAGGAATGATCGAAGCGGTCCGCGGCGGGATGCTCGACCATCATTTTCAGGATGGTCGGCACCGTGAAGAGGTTGCTGACGCGATGGGCCTCGATCAGCCGGAACGCCTCCGCGATATCGAATCTTTCGGTCGGCAACAGGATCGTCGGCACGCCGCGCGCCGTCTGCATAAGCTGATGGACACCCGCGCCATGCGACAGCGGTGCCACCACCAGCGAAGCATCCCGCTCGGTGGTGCCGGGCGTCAGGTCGGCCAAATGATTGGTGATCACGAAGGCCATCTGGCCGTGGGTCAGCACCGCGGCCTTGGAACGGCCCGTGGTGCCGGAGGTGAAGAAGAACCAGCAGGGATCGTCGTCATCGACCGCGACGTTGTCGACGCGCGCGCCCGCATTGGCCTTGATCGCCTCCCCGAGCGATGTTTCGCCGAACGCGCCCTCGCCGATCCGCCAGGTGAATTCGAGCGCCGGACCAGACACCGCAGCCGCATGATCTGGAAAGTCGCCGTGGCACAGGAACGCCTTGGCGCCGGAGGCAGTGCCGAGATAGGCCACCTCATCCGGCATCAGCCGGAAATTGGTCGGCACCCAGACCGCGCCGAGACGAAAGGCCGCGAACATCGACCAGAACATCTCGTCGCAATTCCTGGAATGCACCAGGATGCGGTCGCCCTTGACGATGCCGCGCGTGGCGAGTGCTGTCGCCAGCGCCGAGACATGGCTGTCGATCTCGCGCCAGGTCCAGGATCTATCCGCCCAGATGAAGCCTGTGCGATCGCCATGCCGACGCGCGTTCTGGGTCAGCAGATGCGCCAGGTTCATCACCCGGCGCGACATCCGGTTGATGCCGCCGCGCGGTGCGGTTCCAGAAGACTCGCTCATCCCGGCGCCCTATCGCCGCCCCATGACGACGCCGGGCGCCAGCAGCACGCCGCCCACGACCGCCGCAGCAAGGCCGCGCATGGTATGGACATGGCTGTCGCCCGCCGCATATATCCTCCCGGCATGGATACGCGACCGGCCGGTTCTCCCGGAGTTTCGCGCCCAAGAAATTCACCTTGGCAAAAATACAAGCAGATTCAGGCCCGCTTGTTAATGGGTATCGGCGCCTCCAGTGGCGAGGTGTGGTCGATCGTATACTGGAAGAATCCTTGAAGACCTGATGGAAGGCTGCAGACCGGATGAGCGACATCGTCAACAACAAGGAACGTCACCGCTACGAGCTCGCGGTCGGAGAATATATCGCTGCCACCTATTACAAGATCGAAGGCAATGTCATTACCTTCATCCATACCGAGGTGCCGGCTGAACTCGGCGGCAAGGGCATCGGCTCGAAATTGATCCGGGGCGCGCTCGATCAGGTGCGGGCTGACGGGCTGAAGGTGATCCCGCAGTGCCCGTTCGTGAAGGCGTTCATCGAGAAACACGCAGAATATCAAGACCTTCTCAAGTGAGAACCATATGAACCGGGTCCGCGACAACAAATCCCTGCGCCGGTTTGAACTTGATGTCGAAGGCGGCGTCGCATTCGCGAATTACAGGCTGGCGCCTGGCACCGTTATCATCACCCACACCGAGACGCCGAGCCGGCTGCGCGGCCGTGGCATCGCCTCGCAACTGGTCGCGGGCGCGCTGGAGATGATCCGCGCCGACGGCCTGAAGGTGGTCGCCGGATGTGGATTTGTGGCCGGTTATCTGCAGAAGCACCCGGAGTTTGCCGGTCTGGAGGCTTGAACCATGCAGAAACGAAAAAGGCGCGCGGCGCCGCGAGCCTTGATTGTTCGTGCGAAACTGAAAATCAAATCAGTGCTTGATCTCGGGCGGCAGCTTGCCGCCATTGGCAGCGAGCTTGGCCATCACCTGCTTGTGCAGCCAGATATTCATGGTCGCGGAATCGTTGGTGTCGCCGGTGTATCCTAGTTCCTTGGCGAGTTCCTTGCGTGCCGTCAGGCTGGAATCGATGTCGAGCGCCTTCATCAGGTCGACGATCGAGGTCCGCCATTGCAGTTTTTCACCCTTGGCGGCTGCCGCCTTGTCGACGATGGCCGCAACATCGACGCTCTGCGCAGGCGCGGATGCAGGGGCCGGCGACGACCCGGTGGCAGGTGTTCCGCTCGCCGATGCGCTGCTGGCGGGAGCAGCGCCGCCACTAGCGGGCGTGGCGCTCGCATGGCTGCCGAAGATCGCGCCCATGATTTTCCCGAAAATGCTCATCGTATACTCCCTGTGACCGACATCGTATGAAAGCTTAACGGCATTTTTCGACGGACAACAGCGCCGGGACCGTCGCCTGCAGTTTAATCCGCCGGACATTGGCTTGCCAACACGGCCGCGGTCGCGGAACCAGTTTTGACGCACGAGATGACGCAGGAATGACGGCGTTCGCGTTCGTGCTGCGGCAAGACAGCGCTTCACCGAAGCGTGAGTGTCAACGCTGTCTAACAGGAGTACACTGCAACTCTTCAGTTCGCGACATGGCCAGCTCTCGCTTTCCTGTCTTCGCGTCTGGCCTTGATCGTGATCGTTCCCGCACACGGCCCCTCGTCTGGGCCAGCTATCGCCCTGAACTTGGCAGCCGCGGTAACAAGGAGATACGACTATGGCCACTCCATTAAGTGATGTCTCGCTAATGGCTCAGCCGACGCAAGAGGCGGCTGCGCCCATCATCCGCACCATTGGCATATCCGACCTGCGCGAGTCCCTTCGGCTCGGCTGGGAGGATTTCAAGGAGGTGCCCACCCACGCCATTGTTCTCTGCCTGATCTATCCGATACTAGGACTGGTGCTGGCGCGCATCGTGCTTGGCTACTCGGTACTACCGCTGCTATTTCCGCTGGCGGCGGGCTTTGCCCTGATCGGTCCGTTCGCGGCTCTCGGTCTTTATGAACTCAGCCGTCGCCTCGAACATGGTGAACCAACGCCAGCATGGGGTGCGCTCCAGGTGGTGCATTCGCAGTCATTCGGCTCCATGCTCGCGCTGGGCACGCTGTTGCTGGCGCTGTTCGTGACCTGGGTAGCGGTCGCGCAGGCGATCTACGTCGCCGCCTTCGGTTATCAACCGGCCGCGGCAATTCCCGACTTCGCCGCGCGGATGCTGACCACACCGCAAGGCTGGTGGCTGATTGCGGCAACCTGCGGCGTCGGTTTCCTGTTCGCCGTGGTGGTACTGTGCGTCAGTGTGGTTTCCTTCCCGATGATGGTCGACCGACACGTCGGCGCCGGCGAGGCGATGGCGACGTCGCTCCGCGTGGTCGCACGGAACCCGGTGCCAATCGCGGTATGGGGATTGATCGTCGCGGCGCTGCTGGCCCTTGGAACGCTGCCGTTCTTCCTTGGCCTCGCGGTCGTGATCCCGCTGCTCGGCCACGCCACCTGGCATCTCTATCGCGCAGCGGTCGTACCGGATCCGACCCGATCTGAATCCGATCCGTACCCGCCAACAGTACGCGAACACCGCTCCGCGGCGGATTTCCCATCAGTCTTGTTCCCGCCGTGGCCCCGCAAACAACGCACCCGCTTCTTTGACGCTTGCGAATGACTTGATCCGAGGCATTGTGCATCGATCGCAATCGCCTTTGGCATAGACCAGGTGCCGGCGCTACGGCCATTCGATGGCCTGTCAGCGCCGGCATTTGGCGGTAGCCTTGTTTTGGCCGCGGTTGGCGCTGACATTTGTGCTATTCATCCCCATTCTGCGATCCATTGCGAATCGAGTTGGTGCGCCCCCTGCTGACACGTCGTTTTTTCATTCCTGCCCTGGCGGTTGGCGCCGTATTGATGACGCCGGCCGCTCCCGCGATTGCCGCAACCTGCGGCAGCGGCACGTTCGAGGCGTGGCTGGCCGATTTCAAGACCGAGGCGGCCGCCAAGGGTATTTCCCAGACAGCGATCATTTCCGGCCTGAACGGGGTCGCCCTGGACAAGGGCGTGCTCGCGCGGGATCGTTCGCAGGCGGTATTCAACCAAAGCTTCGAGCAGTTTTCCGGCCGCATGGTCCCGCCTCGTCTATTGCGAGGCAGCAATATGCTCAAGCAATACGGATCGGTACTGGGCCGCATTGAGGAGGCCTATGGTGTGCCAGGCGAGGTCATTGTCGCGATCTGGGGACTGGAAACCGATTTCGGCGCCAATACCGGCAAGTTCCCCACGATCCGTTCGCTGGCAACGCTGGCTTACGACTGCCGGCGCGCGGACGAATTCCGGGCCGAACTGATGGATGCGCTCCGCATCATTGAGCGGGGGGACCTCGCACCAGTGGACATGCGAGGGGCCTGGGCGGGCGAAATCGGCCAGACGCAGTTCATGCCATCGTCTTATTTGAAATATGCCGTTGATTTCGACGGCAACGGCCGCCGCGATCTCCTGCACAGCGTACCGGACGTATTGGCGTCGACGGCAAATTACTTCGCCGGTCACGGCTGGCAGCGAGGCAAGGGGTTTGAGCCCGGCAGTCCGAACTTTGCGGTAATCCAGCAATGGAACAAGAGCGAGGTCTACGCCAAGACCATCGCCTATTTCGCAAACCAGCTCGCGAAAGCACCCTGAACACTCGCCCCATGCGCCCATCGGCGGTTTCAGCCTCGGGGCTGAGGCCATGTGCAATTGATCCCCTGCTTCCACCATGCCCTCGTGCAATGGCAAAGAGATGAATTCGAATTCATGATACAAGGAACGGCGGGATTTATGTTCACTTTAACGATATGACCATCCAATAGATGAAGCTGGATACAGGCATATTCGTACCTGGCGTCGATGCATTCCACTGTTGCGAAAAAGGCGCTAACTCTGCACGATGATTGGCATCAAATCTCCATCGGAGCCCGTATCTATTGTCGGCGGGGGCTTGGCCGGCTCGGAAGCTGCTTGGCAAGTCGCCAGGACCGGCGTACGCGTCGTGCTGTACGAGATGCGGCCCGAACGGATGACGGAAGCCCATCGCACCGATGGCCTGGCTGAGCTCGTCTGCTCTAATTCGTTCCGCTCGGACGATGCCGCCAATAACGCAGTCGGGCTGCTGCATGCCGAGATGCGCCGGCTGGGATCGTTGATCATGCGCTCGGCCGACGCCAACCAGGTACCAGCAGGTGGCGCCCTGGCGGTCGACCGGGAAGGGTTTTCCGCGGCCGTCACCAAGGCCCTGCAGGATCATCCCCTGATCGAGTTGCGCCGGGCCGAAATCGCCGGATTGCCTCCGCTTGACTGGAATAATGTTATTGTCGCCACCGGCCCCCTCACCTCAGCGCCGTTGGCGGATGCCATTCGCGAATTGACCGACGAACGCGCGCTGGCTTTCTTCGATGCCATTGCGCCAATCGTGCACAGAGATTCCATCGACATGTCGGTAGCGTGGTTGCAGTCGCGTTACGACAAGGTTGGTCCCGGCGGGACCGGCGCCGACTACATCAATTGCCCGATGACCAAGGAGCAATATGATGCCTTCGTCGCGGCGCTGCTTGCTGGCGAAAAGACCGACTTCAAGGAGTGGGAGACCAACACGCCCTATTTCGACGGCTGCCTGCCGGTCGAAGTGATGGCCGAACGCGGTCCTGAGACCTTGCGCCACGGCCCGATGAAACCGGTGGGCTTGACTAATCCGCATAATCCTACGGTGAAGGCTTATGCGATCGTGCAGCTACGTCAGGACAACAAGCTCGGCACGCTCTACAACATGGTCGGCTTTCAGACCAAGCTGAAGTATGGCGCGCAGCAGCGTGTGTTCCGTACCATTCCCGGGCTAGAAAATGCCGAATTCGCCAGACTTGGCGGGTTGCATCGCAACACTTTCCTGAATTCGCCGAAGCTTCTGGACTCGCAGCTGCGGCTACGGGCCGACCCGCGGCTACGCTTCGCCGGACAAATGACCGGCTGCGAAGGCTATGTGGAATCGGCTGCGATCGGCCTGATCGCGGGCCTCTATTCCGCGGCCGATGCACATTCGGTTTCGCTGGTACCCCCGCCGGCCACCACGGCGCTGGGAGCGCTACTCGGCCATATCACCGGGGGCCACATTGAGGCTGTCGACGCCGGACCGCGCTCTTTCCAGCCGATGAACATCAATTTCGGACTGTTTCCTCCCCTCGCCCTGCCGCCGACCAAGAAGCCCGACGGCAGCCGTTTGCGGGGAAATGAGAAGACGGTTGCGAAGAAACAGGCGCTCAGCGCCCGCGCGCTGGCCGAGCTCGACCGATGGATCGCGGAACATCTGCACACTCCGGCAGCGGCGTGAGATCATCATGAGCCTGCCCGAAGACGATGTCGCCGTGCTGGCGGCGCGATGGACCGAAGGCGTCCTGCTCAAGCGCGATGTGTTTTCGACCGTCGAGCGCGGCCGATTTCGCGATGGAGACTGCCAGGTGGACGCCGTACTGCGCCGGCTCGATCAGGTGCCGTGGTGGTCATATTTGCTCGCCCGTCACCTGTTCGCGCGTGAGCGCCGCGCGCTGGCGCTGGCGCGCGATCTGCACATCGGACCGGAGCTTTTATGGGTCGGCCGACGAGCGCTCGTGCGCAGCTTCATCGATGGTGTGGCGCTGCACCTTGCGAAGCCGGTCGGCGACGTGGCCTTCTTCCGATCCGCCAAGCAGGCGCTGCATAAATTGCACCGCGCCGGCATCTGCCACAACGATCTCGCCAAGGAACAGAACTGGCTGCGCGGCAATAATGGACGCGCCTATCTCACCGACTTTCAGCTCGCGGCCTGCTTCAAGACGCGAAGCCGGCTGTTCCGCATCGCCGCCTATGAGGACCTCCGGCACCTGTTGAAGCACAAGCGCAGCTACGCGCCCGAGGCGCTGACGCCAAAGGAGCGCCGTGTCCTCGGGCGCAAATCGTTCGTGGCAAGCGTCTGGCTCGCCACGGGCAAAAAAGTCTACCGCGCCATCACGCGCGGCCTGTTCAACTTCACTGACCGCGAAGGTGGTGGCAGACGGCTGGTCAACGATGCCCCGGTGCTGGTCGATCTCATCCGGCGCAATCCAGACGTCCGCGACACGGCGATCGTCGCTTTCGCCGACCGCCGCACCGGCGTCGGGTTATATGCCTTTGTCGAGGCGGATCGCATCGCGCTGGAAACGCAATTGCGCGACGAACTCGCGGCGGCCAGAGGCCCGAAACCACCGGAGCATATTCAGGTCGTACAGGCGCTGCCCCGCGATGGCTCCGGAAAGCCGCGTACCGAAATCCTGCAACTGGTGGCGATGAACCAACTCGACCTGATCGAGCCGTTGATGGCGAGTGCCACTGATCGCGCGTTCCTGATGAGCATTTTGGAAACGCGAAAGAATCTGCGGGATCGGTTCAATTTCGAGGCAACCGATCACACGCTGCCGTCGTCATAGCTGCGGAGTCACCGCAGCCTGTTCGGCTCATCATCGCGGCGACGGACGCCGTACATCACTTCCTTACGAAAATACCGACGACCGCGACGCCCGCCACAATGTCCACAGGGTCCGCAATCGCGACGACGGCTGCGGTGTAAAAGGGTCAATGTCGGCGCGCGACATCCGCTCAAGGTCGCGGTGGACCATAGCGAGCGGCAGAAACAGCGGCCGAACGGAGGGCGGCATGCCCTCCAAAAGGGTGAACGCTGTTTTCAAATGCCCCCGCGCGTCATCGGCGAGTTGGTCAAGCGCGGCACGCAGCCCTGGAGTCTGCTTGCCCGCAAATACTTCCTCCATCCCGCTGCCGTGCTGTTCCAGCAACTGCACTGGCACGAACAATTGACGCCGCGACGCATCCAGCGGCAGCGTCGCCATCACCTGCACAATGCCCTGGGCGAGCCCGGCATGGCGCGCGAGGTGTTCGATCTCGTCGGAATGCCAACCCGCTATACGGGCAGCGAGCGAAAACAGCACCGACGAAGTCTCCTGGATATAGCCTTCCAGCGCTGCCATCGTCGGCATCGGATCGTTGTAGAGGTCGAACTGGCGCTCGTCGATCAGGCGCGACAGCCGCTCGAGCGGCAGGCGCGCATTCCGGATCGCCAACAGTAATTCCGCCGCGACCGGATTGCCCTCGACGCCGCCGTGCGCGGTTCCCGCCAGCATATCCATCCACCACCGCAACCGCATTTCGCCCGATAGCGGCTGGCTCACCTGGATACGTACCCGCGCTACCTCGACGTTGAAGGCGTATAGCGCCAGCAGCGGACGACGCTGATCGGCCGAAACGAACAGCGCGGAGGCATACCGGGTGAAGTCATGGGTACGCACCAATTCGGCGCAGTATCCGGCGGCATCCAGGCCGGCAACGGCCTCGCTCATGGCACCGCGATCAACGCCGCCGCGACGCGCCGCCGCTCTCCCATCATGATATTGTAGGTGCGGATCGCCGGGCCGGTCTGCATCACCTCCAGCACCACCTTCACTGCCCGCAGCGCCTCTCGCAGACTGGATGCCGGCAGCCAGACGTCGTTGCCCGTGCCGATGATCAAGGTATCGATGCTGCCAGCCGAGGCAAAGACGCGCTCCAGCGAGGCCCGGGTAATCTCGTCCGGACGCACTACCGGCCAGGGCCAGATCGCGTCGGGCAGGCATAACAAGGAGCCGCGATGCGACATGTCGGCGAAGGCAAAACCTCCTTTGCCGTAGGCCTCGATCGGCGCCGATCTCGGGAGGTGCGGAGCATCGGAACGATCCGGCATCTTTACTTCTTCGTTGGCTTTTCCGGCGCCTCGGCCCGGTGCTCGCCGACGCCAAGATAGATCAGGATCGGTGCCGCGATGAAGATCGAGGTATAGGTGCCGACCAGCACGACGCCGAACATCATCACCGCGGTGAAGCTGTGAATGGCATTGCCGCCGAACAACAACAGCGCAAGCAGCGCCAGCGTCACGGTTACATGGGTGATGATCGAGCGCGACAGCGTCGAGTTGATCGATTCGTTGAGCAGTTGGGGCATCGGCATTTTCTTGTAACGCCGCAGCATTTCTCTGATCCGATCATAAATCACGACGGTGTCGTTCAACGAGTAACCGAGAATTGTCAGCAGTGCGGCAATGCTGGTGAGATCGAAATCGACTTGCGAGATCGACATAAAGCCGACGGTCAACACGATATCGTGGACGTTGGCGATCATCGCACCAAGGGCGAACTGCCATTCGAACCGGAACCAGAGATAGATCAGGATCGCAAAGATCGCGAGCATCAGACCAAGCATGCCATAAGCCAGCAACTCGCCGGACACCCGCGGACCGACCACCTCGACCCGGCGATAATCGACTGCGTCGCCGAGCGCGCCGCGAACCTTCTGCACCGCCACTTGCTGTGCGGCGTCGCCACCAGGCTGCTCGGCAACGCGGATCAACACCTCGGCCGGGCCGCCAAACTGCTGCAGTTGCACGTCGCCGAGGCCAAGCTGGCTCAGCGTGGCGCGCATCGATGCGAGATCGGCGGTGCCGGACTTGGCCTGTACTTCCAGAAGCGTACCGCCCTTGAAATCGATACCGAAATTCAGCCCATGGGTGAAGAACAGCGTGATCGCGACGATCGAGAGCATCGCCGAGATCGGAAAGCTGATGCGGCGGAAACGAGTGAAGTCGAAATGTGTGTCGTCCGGAACGATCCGCAGCGACGGCAGCCAGCCGAAGCAACTGACCACGGTCAGCACAACTATGAAGGCGCCGAGCCCCAGGGAGACGAGATGTGTCACGACCGGCTCCGCATAATCAAATCGGCACGCTTTGCGGCCGCTTCCACCGCACCCAGCCCGCAACGATCAGCCGCGTCAGCGTAAACGCGGTGAAAACCGTGGTGATAATGCCAATGCCGAGCGTCACGGCAAAACCACGCACCGGTCCGGTGCCAATGTAGAACAGCACCGCGGCGGCGATGAAGGTGGTGATGTTGGAATCGAGAATAGTCGATAGCGCGCGCTTGAAACCGGCGTCGATCGCCGAGATCGCGTTGCGCCCGCCGCGCAGCTCCTCACGGATGCGTTCATAGATCAGCACGTTGGAGTCGACCGCAATGCCGACCGTGAGCACGATCCCGGCAATGCCTGGCAGTGTCAGCGTTGCGTTCAACAGCGACAGCAAGCCGAAAATCATCGCAACGTTGATGGCGACCGCGATGTTGGCGAACACGCCGAATAACCGATAGGTTGCCAGCATGAACACGATGACCATGATGGAGCCGACATAGGCGGCAAGTTCGCCCTTGTCGATTGAGTCCTGGCCGAGCCCCGGACCGACGGTGCGCTCCTCGATGATGGTCAGTGGCGCCGGTAGCGCGCCGGCGCGCAGCAGGATCGCCAGATCGTTGGCAGCCTGCACGGTGAAGCTGCCGGAAATCTGACCACTGCCGCCGGTGATCGGCTCGCGGATAACCGGCGCCGAGATCACCTTGTTATCGAGCACGATGGCGAACGGCTGCCCGACATTCTCGGTCGTTGCCTGTGAGAACTTGCGCGCGCCCGAGGTATTGAAGCGGAAGTTGACGACAGGTTCACCCGAACGCTGATCAAATCCCGGTTGCGCATCGGTCAGATCACCGCCGGAGACCAGCACCTGTTTCTTGATGACATATGACGGATGATTAGGTTCGGCGCTCGGTAGCAACTCCGAATCCGGTGGCAAACGACCGGCCTGCGCCTGCTCCGGCGAAACGGTCGAATCGACCATCCGGAAATCCATCTTGGCGGTCTTGCCGATCAGTTCTTTCAGCCGGGTCGGGTCCTGCAGGCCCGGGACCTGCACCAGGATGCGATCCTGTCCCTGACGCTGGATCAGCGGCTCGACGGTGCCGAGTTCATTGACACGGCGCTCGACGATCTGGATCGACTGCTCGATGGTCTGCCGGATGCGATCTGCAATCGCGGCCTGCGGAACGGTCAGGCGGACGAGGCCACCGCCCGCGTCGCTAACCTCGAGGCTACGCTGGCCATTAGAGCCGAGCAAGCCGCCAAGCGGTTGCGACAGTTCGCGAAGCTTGGTCAGCGCGGGCTCCAGCTCGGTATCCCGGGTAATGCGAACCTCGACAGCATCCCCCTTGGAGGCGAGGCCGGTATAACCGATCTTGGCCTCGCGCAGCGAGCGACGCACGTCGTCGCGCACCTGGTCAAGCTTTTCCTTCTTGATGTAGTTGGAATCAGCCTCAAGCAGCAGGTACGAGCCGCCCTGCAAATCGAGGCCCAGCACCATGCGGCGCTGCGCCCATGCTGGCCAGGTCTTGACCCGAGCTTCGGAGAAGAAATTGGGAACGGCGCAAAGGCACACCACCAGCGCCGTCAGGATGATCGCCAGTGCCTTCCACCGCGTGAAATACAACATCGAGTTGGCCCGTCAGAAGATTCAGAAAAGTGCGCCGTCCCGAAAACGCGCTAGCTCGACGAAGAGTCGGAGTCGACCTTTTCCTTTTCCTTGGCTGGTTCGCCCTTGGTGCGCACGGTCGAAATCATCTGCCGCATCTGCCGCACGCGGACCCCATCGGAGATTTCGAATTCGATCTGATCGTCATCGACCACTTTCGTCACCTTGCCGACCAGGCCACCAGTCGTGACTACCGTATCGCCGCGGCGGATATTCTTCACGAGTTCGGCATGTTCCTTCATTTTCTTCTGCTGCGGCCGCAGAACCAGGAAATACATAATCACAAAGATCAGTGCGAACGGCAGCAACGACATCAACAGGCTGTTGGTATCACTGCTACCCGCGGTTTGGGCAAACGCAGGGGTTATCAGCATTCGGACAATCCTCGTGGAGCGGGAATAAATCAGCAACGCGCAGGCGTTAGGCCGATCCGGGCAAATTTGCGCGGACTATAGCGGCCGCGGTCCCAATTGCAACGCCGCGGAAGCGGTCATTTTGCCCTTCCCTTGAGGTGCTTGCGGGCTCCCTAAAGGCTCGTTATGGGTGCGGGATCAGGAACCTGCGAAATGTCCAAAAAGCCCCGAAAACCAGCACTTCGTGCCGCCGCCAGGGCTGCACGGAAACCGCCCGCCTCCACGACGAAACGCCCTGCGGCCGCTTCCGAACACGGCGCGGACGAGCGAATTGCGCGCGCGCTCGAGGCGATCGCGGCTCACCTCTCGGCGGCCTCCGCAGCGCCTGAACGAGCCGCCCCGTTCGACAGCGCGGATGCCTTTGTCTGGCACCCGGATGGACGGCTGGCGCCGGTGCCGCGGGTCAGCCGCGTCGGCCTTGGGCTGCTCAAAGGCATCGATCGGATGCGTGACATCCTGATTGAGAACACCGAACGGTTCGCCGACGGCCTGCCCGCCAACAACGCGCTATTATGGGGCGCACGCGGCATGGGGAAATCGTCCCTGGTGAAAGCCGCGCATGCCAGCATCAATGCCAGCCGCGGGCCGGCGGGCCGGCTGAAGCTGATCGAGATTCACCGCGAGGATATCGAGAGCCTGCCCGAACTGATGGAGCTGTTACGCGGATCGAGCTTCCGCTTCATCGTATTCTGCGACGACCTGTCGTTCGACGGCAACGACGCCTCCTACAAATCGCTCAAGGCGGTTCTTGAAGGAGGCATCGAGGGACGCCCCGACAACGTGATCCTGTACGCCACCTCCAACCGCCGGCACCTGCTCGCGCGCGAGATGATCGAGAACGAACGTTCGACCGCGATCAATCCCGGCGAAGCGGTCGAGGAAAAAGTGTCGCTGTCGGATCGCTTCGGCCTGTGGCTCGGCTTTCATCGCTGCAGCCAGGACGAATATCTTGCAATGGTGAAGGGCTATTGCGGGCATTTCGGCATCAAGCTCGCCGAAGACGAACTCGAACGCGAAGCGCTGGAGTGGTCGACGACGCGCGGGTCGCGCTCGGGCCGCGTGGCTTGGCAGTTTACCCAGGAATTGGCCGGGCGGCTTGGCGTGCGGATCGCCGCGAAGTAGACGCGCCGCGATCATCGACACGCCGCCATGCGCAGGCTTGACGCGCCTGTCCAGCGCCCTCACGGAAGGCTGCTTTTTCAAGATCGCTTGCCGGCGATTTGGCGAAACCGCGTTTCACACCTTGCCTGTCAAGGACGATCGGGAAACGCCTCGGCTCAGGCCCCATTGAGGAATTGAAGCGGGTCAACCGGTGACGATCCCTTGCGGATCTCGAAGTGCAACTGCGGAGACTGCACGTCGCCCGATTGACCCGATTTGGCAATGACCTGACCGCGCTTGATGCTATCGCCGCGCTTCACCAGCAGTTCACTCGCATGGGCATATGCGGTGACGTAACCGTTGGCGTGCCGGATCAGGACCAGATTGCCGTAACCCTTGAGCTCATTTCCGGAATAGGCGACGACGCCGTCATCGGCAGCCTTGACCGGCGTGCCTTCCGGCACTGCGAGGTTGATGCCGTCATTGGCTTTGCCGTTGGCCTTGGCGCCGTAAGCGGTGATCACTTTGCCCCGCACCGGCCAACGGAACGTCGGCAGCGCGCCGGTCGCTTCGCCCTTGAGCGTTGACGCAACGGCCGGCTCATCCGCGTTTGGCGCGGACTGCGCCAGCCGGACTTTCTGCTGATTGTCGGCAGCCGCCACTCTGGTGACTGGCGGCGCCGTGACCGCAACTGGTTGAGCAATAGCGGCAACGGCCGGAGGCGCTGCAGCCGGCGAAGCCGCGGCGGTCCTTGAACCCGGCACCACAAGCTTCATGCCGATACTGAGCTTGGCCGAGGGGTCAAGATTATTGGCTCTCGCCAATTGGGGCACCGAGACGTGATTGTGACGGGCGATGCTGAGCAGCGTATCGCCGTGGTTGACGACATGGACGCTCGGAGCCGACGCGAGTGCGGCGACCGGCTTGCTGACTGGTGCGGCCAAAGCCGGCGCGGCGTCGGCGCTCGCGGTCGGATGTGGAATGATCAATTGCTGGCCCGGCGACAACGCGCGCGGCCCTTTATAGCCGTTGGCCTGCAGGATCGCGGCCTGCGAAACATGGTAGCGGTGCGATAATATCTCGAGCGTATCGCTGGTGCCGACGATGATCGTCGTGTCCCTTCGCGTCGCTGGTCGGGCCGCGACCGAGCGCGGCGCCACACTGCCGGTCGCTTCCAGCGGCTGATGTCTCGGCGGAGCATAGGAGGCTACCCCGCGCCCGCCCCCGGAGATGCCGGAGCTCGCGCCTGAATAGGATTGCGGCGCCGAAATCGGCGGTGGCAGGGCCGACGACTGATACTGGCTTTGCGGCCGTGAATATTGCGGTAACTCACGGCGCCCGACCGGAGCCGGGGGCACCGAACCGGTGGCTTCCGGCTGCGAGGCAAAGGGATCGGAGAACGAGGTCTGGGACAGCCGCGTCGACATGTCGGCGCTGCACCCCGCAAAGCCGATCGACATCAGCGCTAGCACCGCAACCTGCGGCAGGCGGCGCGAGCGAAGCAACTCGACGACACGGGACATGGTTACTCACTCGTACGCAACAAAATACTGTTTTGAGTAAACACGTCGCCAGTAAACAACCGCTTAACCTTGCGAATAAGACGCTGGCGGGACAGCCAATCCGCAATTTTACAGCTCGCGGGCGATGCCTGGCAGGGCTGGCACGAAGCGCACGTCGACCAGCTCCTTGCGCTCGAAGCCGGCATCGGTCCGGGTCACGCGCATCAGGGTCTGAGTGCCGTGGTGAGGCCCGACGGGCGCAATCAGGATGCCGCCCGGCTCCAGCCGCTGCAGCAGCGCTTCAGGGATTTGCTCCACCGCCGCCGTAACGATGATACGATCGAACGGGCCGCCCGGGATCGTCGCCGTGTCAAGGCCGTCCCCGAGCAACACCTCGACATTGTCGTAGCCGAGCTGCTCCAGCCTGACCCGGGCCCCGTCGGCCAACGTCCGGTATCGCTCGATGGTCAGCACCTGTCTGCACAGCCGCGACAAGACGGCGGCCTGGTAACCCGAGCCAGCCCCGATTTCCAGCACGCGATGGTCCTTATGCAGTTGCAATTGCTCGGTCATATAGGCCACCACGAACGGCTGACTGATGGTCTGTCCGCAGGCGATGCCGAGCGCGCTGTCGCGATAGGCCTGATCGCGATCGGCGGCCTCGACGAAGGTCTCGCGGGGGATCTCCTCCAGCGCCCGCAGCACCGTTTGATCGCTGATCCCGCGCCGGCGCAGGCTAAGCTGAAACATCATCTTTTCCGGCGGGTTTTGGGCAGCCATGACGGTCTCTGACTCAAAAACGAGGATAGCAAAGCCTTATGCGACCGGAGCCAACAACGGCGACGTTCGGATCGGTCCGATATAGCCGTCGTTTCGCCAAATTGCCGTTCCGGTCCTGGAACCTCAATCACATCCTGGCGTCGACCGGGGCTGGAAATTCAGCCTCTCCAATAAACAAAACCGCGCGATCCAGCTTATAGGCCCCAATCGCCCATGTTGACGTTGCGAAAGCCAGCGTTATTTGCAATCATTTGGCCAATGGGAAGGACAATGACAACATGACTGCGACGCGGCCGCAAGGCGGTTCGGTGTTCCTCGTCGAAGACGAGGTCATGATCAGAATGATGGTCGCCGACATGTTGGAAGAATTGGGCTTCAGCGTCGCGGCTCAGGCCGGCGAAATCAACGAGGCCATGAGGCTGGCGGAATCGGCCGATTTTGATGTCGCCATTCTCGACGTCAACGTCAACGGCAAGGTCATTTCGCCCGTCGCCGAGTTAATCAGGGCGCGCAACCGGCCCTTCATTTTCGCGACCGGCTACGGCTCCTCCGGTTTGCCGGAAGAATACCGCGACCGTCCGGCGCTGCAGAAGCCATTCCAGCTCGAGACGCTCGCCAGGATGCTCGACAGAGCGCTGAGCCAGCGGCTTAACTGATCGTCGTCGCCTGGCTCGCCGGAGATCCTGACGCCTCGTGCTATTTCAACGCGCTCGCCAGCGCGGTCGAGAACGCCTCGTCGGTGCGATCGAGCCGCAACGGCGTCACCGAAACATAACGCGCCGCCAGAGCCGCAAGGTCGGTGTCCTCGGCCGGGGGGTCGGTGTGCGCCAGGCGCTCGAACCCGATCCAGAAATACGGGTTGCCGCGACCGTCGCGACGCTGGTCGACTTTCAAAAATCCGAGATTGTGCTTGCCCTGACGCGTTACCCGAACGCCCGCCACCTCCGCCGGAGCGCAGGCCGGAAAGTTGACATTGATCACGGTGTCCCTGGGTACGCCGGCGGCGATGACCCTGCGCAGGATATCAGGGCCGAATTTCAGCGCGATTTCCCACGCCGGCGCATTGCGGGTTTCCGCGCTGAATTCCTGGCTCAGGGCGAATGACGGCAATCCCAGGATGGAGCCTTCCAGCGCGCCCGCGACCGTGCCGGAATAGACCACGTCCTCGGCAACGTTCCGTCCCCTGTTGACGCCCGACAGCACGAGGTCCGGCCCCTTTTCGCCGAGAATGTGCCGCGCGCCCATGATCACGCAATCCGTCGGCGTGCCGCGGACCGCGAAGTGACGCGGGCCGACTTCGCGCAGCCGCAACGGATCGTTGAGCGATAGCGAATGCGAGACGCCGGACTGGTCGAACTCCGGCGCCACCACCCAGACGTCGTCGGACAGCGCATGCGCGATCTCCTCGACCACCTTCAGGCCCGGGGCATGGACGCCGTCGTCATTGGTGCAAAGAATTCGCATCCGCCAAAATGCCTTTTCGGTATATTCCACGCATCATCAGATGCGCCGTCTTATCCGGGCCACGCGGCCGAGGCAAACCCCGAGACGCAGGGAAAAGAGGCAGGGAAAGCGGATACAGAGAAACCGGCGCGGACGAACGTGACGACCCCGGATTAGCGCCTGATCCGGACGCGCCACATCGACGTGAATCTTGCCGGCCAGCGCTCGATCCGCATGTTGAATTGTGCGACGATCCGTTGCTGCGCGGGCTTCGCTGAATCGGCGTTGAGTGGCAAATTCGGCGGTGAATTGGCCGGCTCGACCCCGGCTGCGGATTTTACCGGCTCTATTGCCGGCGGCGGTTTCGCAGCGCTGGGTCTTGCATCGGTTTTTGGCAGTTCGGCTTTCGGCTCGGCCCCAGACTCCGGCTGGGGTGCGGACATTGGCGGCGCGGCGGCAGTGCTCTCCTTCGCAACGACGTTTTCGCGAGATGCGTTGCCCGGCGACTCCGGATATTTTGCCCTTGCGATGGACAGCCCCGCGTTAAAGTCGTCAGGATTGAACCAGCGCTGCTCGCTCAGGCCCTCCAGCAGGTTGTCCTCCCACAACCGCGATGCCTCGATATCAAACCTGCTTTTCTGTTTCTGGTCGACCGCCTGCATGCCGTAGCCGGTGACCGCCCACTGCTTGCCCACCCAAAAAATATCTCGATGCAACGCCATTTGGTAAATTTATTTTCGGAAAGGCTCCTCACCGAAAGCTCAAAAACAACCATACCGGGCCATCGCGCCGGTGCAATGTCGCAGTCGACACAGGTCAAAATAATCGAAAGACGGTTTAGTGATCCTTCTCCACGACCTTTAACCCGCCCATATAGGGCTGCAGCACCTCCGGCACGGCGATTGAGCCATTTTCCTGCTGGTAGGTTTCCATCACTGCGATCAAGGCGCGGCCCACCGCGGTGCCGGAACCGTTCAGCGTGTGCACAAAACGTGGCTTGCCGTCGGGTCCGCGATAGCGCGCATCCATTCGCCGCGCCTGGAAATCGCCGCAGACCGAACAGCTCGAGATTTCGCGATATGCGCCGCCCTCGCCCTGGCCCGGCATCCAGACCTCGATGTCGTAGGTTTTTCGCGCGGCAAAACCCATGTCGCCGGCGCACAGCGTCATCACGCGGTAGTGCAGATCGAGTCGTCGAAGCACTTCCTCGGCGCAGGCCAGCATGCGCTCATGCTCGTCTCCGCTGGCCTCGGGCGTCGTGATCGAAACCAGTTCGACCTTGGTGAACTGATGCTGCCGGATCATGCCGCGGGTATCGCGTCCGGCGGCTCCGGCTTCGGCGCGAAAACACGGCGTCAAGGCGGTCAGGCGCATCGGCAATTGCTTGTCGTCGAGGATGGATTCGCGGACAAGGTTGGTCAGCGGCACTTCGGCGGTGGGAATGAGCCAGAAGTTCTCCCTGGTTTCAGCCCGTTCGATCAAATCATCCACGATCGCTTTGGCTCCCCTGGAGTGATCTTTCGAGACTTCCTCATCCAGGGGCTTCAGAATTTCATCCAGTCGATGTTTTCGCCATTCCATTTCAGCGGAAATAAACTGATCATCGCGAAATTTCGGCAATTGCGCGGTTCCGAACATCGCCTCATCGCGCACCATCAGCGGCGGATTGATCTCGGTGTAGCCGTGCTCGCTGGTGTGAAGATCGAGCATGAATTGGCCAATCGCGCGCTCCAGCCGTGCCAGACCCTTCTTCAGCACCACAAAACGCGCACCGCTGAGCTTCGCCGCGGCTTCAAAATCCATATAACCAAGCGCGCCACCGAGATCATCATGCGGCTTTGCCGTGAACGCATAATTGCGCCTGGCGCCGAACACGTGACGCTGCACATTGCCGTGTTCGTCCGCACCATCGGGCACGTCATCCGCCGGCAGGTTGGGAATCGCAGCGAGTTCTTTCGCAAGCTCCTCGTCCGCAGCCTTCGCCGCCGCCTCGAGCTGCGGCATGGATGTTTTGAGCTCGGCGACCTCGGCCATCAATTTGGTGGCGCGTACCTCGTCCCTGGCTTTCTTCGCGTCACCGATCTCCTTGCTGGCGGAGTTGCGCCGCGCCTGGGCCTGCTCCGAAGCCAGGATCGCGGCACGGCGTTTCTCGTCGATCCGCAGCAGAGACGCCGACAACTGCTCCAGCCCGCGCCGCTTCAGCGCGGCGTCAAAAGCGGCAGGGTTGTCGCGAATCCACTTGATGTCATGCATGGCTGATTTCCCGTCGTGGCCGGATTTCCCGGCCATCCACGTCGTGGTCGCACGGTCTGTAAAAGACGTGGATGGCCTGGACAAGCCCGGTCGGGCACGGCCATGACGAATTGTGCGGAAACGCGCCGCAAGGGACGGCCGTCCCCCCGGACCATTACTCCGCCGGACTGGCAGCCGGCGGCGGGCTGGCGGGCGGCGGTGCGGCAGCGGCGCTGCCGGCGGCCTTCTTCTCCACAATACGGACCGCGATGATCGATCCTTCATAGAGCGCCAGCAAAGGCAGCGCCAGCGAGGTTTGGCTCAGAACATCGGGCGGGGTCAGGATGGCCGCGACGACAAAGGCGACCACGATGAAATAGCGGCGCTTGTCGCGCAGTTGCTGTGAGGTGATGATGCCGACCCGGCCCAGCAACGTCAGGATCACCGGCAACTGGAACGCGACGCCGAAGGCGAAGATCAACGACATCATCAGCGACAGATATTCGCCCACCTTCGGCAGCAACTGGATTTGCGCTGTCTCGGTGCCGCCCATCTGCTGCATCCCGAGTGAGAACCGCACCAGCATCGGCCACACCACGAAATAGACCAGCATCGCTCCGAGCACGAAGAAGAACGGTGTCGCGATCAGATACGGCAGGAACGCGTTGCGCTCGTGCTTGTAGAGGCCGGGCGCAACGAATTTATAGACCTGCGTCGCAACGATCGGAAACGAGATGAAGCCCGCGCCGAACAGCGCCAGCTTCAGGTGGGTGACGAACAATTCCAGCAGCGCGGTGTAGATGAACTTGGAGTTTTCTGCGCCGGCGACCCAGACATACGGCCACACCAGCACGTCGTAGATCTGCCTGGAGAAGAAGAAACAAAAAATGAAGGCGACGCCGAATCCGAGCAGCGCCTTGATCAGACGTGAGCGCAGCTCGATCAGATGATCCATCAGAGGCGCTTTGCTGGCCTCGATATCTTCGGCGCTCATGACGCTTTGGCGTCCCTTGGGATGGATATTGCGGGCGGAGCGGGTTCAGGCTGGATTTCGCGCGGGATCGCCAGCGGGCCTTCCGCGGCGACATGCGTTTCCGCTTCGGCAAATGTTTCGGGCAGAGGTGCGGCCGGCGTTGTCGGCACGACCGGATCGGGGTTTGCAGCCGTTGTGTTACCTGCAGGGGTATCGCTTGATGGCAGCGGCGCGCCGAATCCGGAGGCCGCCTGCGCGTCCATCGGCTTGTCGCCATCGTCCACCCGCAGGGCGTTGGTCACGTCCTTTTGCAACGAGTTCATGACGTTACCGCGGGCAAGGCCGCTCGCCGCTTCCCGCACTTCGTCGAAGCTTTTCTTGAGGTCGGCCATTTCGGCCTCGCGCATGGCTTCGTTGAACTGGCCCTGGAATTCGGCGGCCATTCGGCGGGCTTTGCCCATCCACTGGCCGACCATTCGCAGCACGCCGGGCAATTCCTTCGGGCCAATGGCGATCAACGCGACGACCGCGATGACCGCTATTTCACTCCACCCGATGTTGAACATGAAACATCCCGCTCACGCGAAGCGACCACCGGTCTCGCCCCGATGGGTTTGCCGCAAAATCCCGCCTCAAGCGCAAGCCTGCCGGAGCAAGTCCTGCTTTAGAAGGCCCTGCGTCAGACAGCCTTGCGGCCGACATCCGAGCGCGCCGTGGAAGACGCCGCGTTGTGATCAATCGTCTTCACGGGCTCAGCGGGCTTCTCCGCAGTCGTGTCGTCGTCCTGCATGCCCTTCTTGAACGCCTTGATGCCCTGCGCGAAGTCACCCATCACGCTGGAAAGCTTGCCGCGGCCGCCGAACAACAGCAGGACGACTGCGATCACTAGGATCCAGTGCCAAATGCTAAGCGAACCCATCCTGCAATCCTCCAAACATCCGGGCTAGCCACCCGGCCTGATCTTCCCGGAAGCTAGGCGCTAGGGGCGTCAAAAACAAGGACTACAACGCCCGTCAAACGGCTGATAGCGCGCCACCGTTAACCGGGAATATCGCGGGAGGTTTGTCGATCTAGGAGCCCTTTGTCGATCTAGGAGCCTTGGCTGGTGTCCGGATCGGCCGCCGGCGTCAGCAGAAGTTCCAGATTATCGTCCGCTTCCAGCGGATCCTCATCCTCGCGCAGGGTCGGGTCGTCCGATGGCGCGGGAACGCTGAACCCGGTAGGCAGTCGCGAATCCAGCAAACCGGTGCCTTTCAGCTCTTCAAGGCCCGGCAGGTCGCCGAGCACTTCCAGGCCGAACTGGGACAAAAAAGCTTCCGTGGTTCCGAAGGTCAGCGGACGGCCGGGCGTCTTGCGGCGGCCGCGCGGCCTGATCCAGCCGGTCTCCATCAGCACATCCAGCGTGCCCTTCGATGTGACCACGCCTCGAATTTCCTCGATCTCGGCCCGTGTCACGGGTTGGTGATAGGCGATGATCGCCAGCATCTCGATGGCTGCGCGCGACAGCCGCCTTGTTTCGGTGATCTCGCGCGTCATCAGCCAGGACAGGTCAGTGGCGGTGCGGAAGGTCCATTTGTTGGCGACGCGAACCAGGTTGACACCGCGCAGGGCATAGTCCGCCTGCAACTGGGCGAGCGCGACCTTGACATCGACCCCTTCGGGCATTCGCTTGGCGAGCGTGGCCAGATCAAGCGGCTCGGTCGAGGCAAACAGCAACGCCTCCAGCAGCCGAAGTTCCTCGGGCCGGGCTTGCGGATCGACCGGACGGTCCTCGGGATCGGGTAGGCGTTTTTCGGCCAGGCTAGCCATGGTTCGCTTTCCTTCCACTTACTTGACTGACAGATCCGGCGCAGGCGCTGCGCCAGTGACCGATGGCGGCCGTTTGCGGAAATACAGCGGCGCGAACGCCTCTTTCTGATTCAGCTCCATCTGGCCTTCCCGCACCAATTCGAGCGCGGCCGCGAAACTCGAGGCGAACACTGTGGCTTTTTGCGAGGGATCGACAACATAGCTCATCAGATATTGGTCAAGGCAACTCCACTCCTCGGCGATGCCGACCAGCCGCTCCAGCGATGCCCTCGCCTCCGCCAGCGACCACACCGTGCGTTTTGCGAGGTGCACGGTCGCCAGTACCCGTTGCTGACGCTGTGCGGCGTAGGCCGTCAGCAGGTCGAACAGGGTCGCGGTAAATTTCGGATGCTTGATCTCGGCGATTATTTCCGGATCACCGCGCGAAAAAAAATCGCGCTGCAATTGCGGCCGGTTCATCAGCCGGTTCGACGCTTCGCGAATGGCCTCGAGCCGGCGCAGCCGATTGGCGAGGGCCGTTGCCATTTCCTCGGCGCTCGGTCCGTCGGGCGTTGCGGGTTCCGGCAGCAACAGCCGTGACTTGAGGAATGCCAGCCATGCCGCCATGACCAGATAGTCAGCCGCCAGTTCCAGTCGAATCTTCTGGGCTGCCTCAATGAACGCCAGATACTGGTCAGCGAGTGCCAGGATCGAGATCCTGGCGAGGTCGACTTTCTGTTGCCGCGCCAGCGCCAGCAGCAGATCGAGCGGGCCCTCATAGCCTTCGACGTCAACGACCAAGGCCGGCTCGCCAACGGCGAGTTCGGCTGGCTGGCCGGTTTCAAACGATAGAATTTCCGCGCTCATGCGCCTGCCATCCCCGCTCGATCGATCAACGCATCCAGCCGCGCTCGTGCCGCCTTTCGGTCGAACGGCAGCGGGACTTGACGCGATGCCAGCGCCCGATTGGCGCGTTCGAGTGCCTCGGCCGACAATTCCGGCGTCTCACGGGCGACCTCCCGCATTTCGTCCAGATTGCCATTGCAATGCAAAACCATGTCGCAGCCTGCGGCGATAATGGCGCGGGTGCGCTCGGCAATCGATCCCGTCAGCGCATTCATGGACACGTCATCACTCATCAACAAGCCTTGAAACCCGATTACTCCGCGAATCACTTGCTTGATGATTGTCGCAGAAGTCGTGGCCGGATGGGCCGGGTCCAGCGCGCTAAACACAACATGTGCGGTCATGGCCATTGGCAGGTCTGCGAGAGGTTGAAACGCAGCAAAATCGGTGTGCTCCAGTTCCTCTCGGGACGCATCGACTTCGGGCAGCCTGAAATGCGTGTCAGCCGTAGCCCGCCCGTGCCCTGGAATGTGCTTGAGCACCGGCAGTACACCGCCCTGCTCCAATCCCTCGGTGACGGCGCGAGCGATGGCCGCGACCTTCGTGGCCTCGGTTCCGTAAGCCCGGTCGCCAATCACGGCGTCCGCGCCCTCAACCGGCACATCCGCCAACGGCAGACAATCGACAGTGACGCCCAATCCGGCCAGATCGTCCGCGATCAGCCGAGAACTCAGCCGCGCCGCGGTCAGGCCCAGCGCCGGGTCGATGTCATAGAGCGCGCCAAAGACGGCTCCCGCCGGATAGGCCGGCCAGTTCGGCGGACCCAGGCGCTGCACCCGGCCGCCCTCCTGGTCGATCAGGATTGGCGCTCCCACGTCATTGACCGTCTCCCGCAGATCACGAACCAGCAGAGCTACCTGCGCCGGTGTCTCGACATTCCGCTTGAACAGAATAAAGCCCCAAGGCTGCTCGGTACGGATGAATTCGCGCTCCGCCGCGTTCAATTCAAGTCCGGAAATCCCCGTGATGAAGGCTTTCTTGCTCATCAGGCCGATTAGCCCGCTGCAAGCCCGGGGGTCAACAAACCGGCCGTTAATTCCTCTGGATGACGCACTGACCGCCCGCGCTCTTGAGGCTGCTACAGAAATGCGAAGCCTCTTCAGACGAGCCGAACGGCCCCACCATGGCGCGGTAATAGACGCCTTTCGCGCCGAGATCGGCGCGCCTGATCACTGGCGAATGCGATCCGAGCACGCTCGGGAACTTGCCCTGCAGAACGCGATAGGACGCCTGCGCCTCAGCCTCATTCCGCTGCGAGGAGACCTGCACCAAATAGCCGCTGCTGGCCGGTGTGCTGCCGGTCGATACGACCTGTCCGGGGGTGTTGGTCGCCATACGGGTTCGAGTTTCGGCAGCGGTTTCGGCCGGTTGCGGGGCAGCCTGCGGCGACAACGATAACGGCGCATTTGCCGAAGCGTTGGCAACGGCCGTCGCTGGCGCGCCGCGCGGAGATGCTGCGGCAGCGCGGGTTGACGCTGCCGGTCTGACAGCCGGTGCTGCCGTAACGGGCACGGCGGTCCCATCCGGCTGGTCACCGCGAACCGAAAATGTCCTGATCGGGCGCGGTTGGTTGCTCGCTATGGTGCCATTGCTGACGTTGGATGGTGGCGGGTTGTCCGGCGCGACGCTGGCCGGCGACGGCGGATTTGGGTTCTGATTCAGTGTTGGAAACACCATCCGTGGACCGGATGTGGTGTTGGCATTGACGTCAACCGGCGCCTCTTCACGCGGCACGATCTTCTCGGTGCCGTCGCCCATCGCCAGCCGGTCCGGCACCTTGGCATTGCTGTCGGCCGCAGCCGGAACGATCTTGGTCGGGCTGGTGTCGGCCTTAATGATCGGCGGCTCACCACTACGCGCCGATCCGACATAGGTGCGATAGGCAAACGCGCCGCCCGTGCCAACCACCGCCAGCGCCAGAACCGCCATCACCGTGGTCAGGCTGCGGCGCCGTTTTGGTCCTTGTTCCTCGGTGCTTTCATCGTAACCGTCCCGATAGGCGTAGGGATCGTCCGAATAGGTCAGGTCGTGCTGGCCGTGCTGCCCATCGGCGTCCAGCGGTCCGTACAGCGCATCGTCATAACGCGAGGGATCAACGGGTTGATCGACCTCGGCAAACGCCGGGGCGTGGCCGTAACCCGGTGCGGGATCGGCATGCTGAGCCGCATAGCGGCGTAGAGGGTGTTCAGCGCTGGAAAAGTTCTGAGCCGGGTAATCCTGAGCCGGGTAATCCTGGGACGGATAGTCTTGGGACGGATAGTCTTGGGAGGAGTAATCCTGAGATGGGCGGGACAGGTAGTCTTGGGTTTGGGGTGGATAGTCCTGTGGCCGGGTGTCCTGCCGCGCCGCCCGCTGCATCCAGGGCGGCGGACCGGCCTGCGGAACATCATCGACTTCGACCGGCGGAGGATAGGGCTCGCGCGGAGCGCTGCGCGGGACCGCCGGCTGATTTGCACGGCCGCCGAGATGGGCGAAAGGATCGGGCTGACCGATCAGGCGCGCAAGCTCGGCGAGCGGATCGCTCTCGTCTCGTCCAGCCGCATGCTGATCGTCACCGCGATCATAGCCATCGTCCGCCGGGTAGCGTCGGTCCTGGTATCGATTAGCCATCGTGATGATGCATCCCCCGTCGGCAAAGCCGCCAACCCGCTCTCAGACGAACCAGCTGTTGCCCGGATGCCCTCACAGATTCTCGTATGAGAGGCATGCTCGACTCTATCGCATCTCGTCCGGAGCACGGACGCCGAGAACGGCCAACCCCGATGCAAGGACCGAGACGACGCCCTGGACCAAGGCCAGCCGCGCCTTCGTGATCTCTGGATCATCATTTATAATGAAGCGTAAATAGGGCAAATCGCGCCCCCTCGTCCATAGCGCATGAAATTCGCTCGCGAGATCATAGAGGTAAAAAGCGATTCGATGGGGCTCATGAGCGGTCGCCGCCGCATCAATCAAGCGCGGGTAGAGGGCAAGTTGCCGAAGCAGACTTAGTTCGGCCGTATCCGTTAACCGTTCCAGCACAGCATCGAGCAGGAACGCGGCCCGCGCCCCCGCCTCCTCGGGCAGTTCAGGGATCACCTCGCGGGCATTCCTGAAGATCGAATGGCCGCGGGCGTGGCCGTACTGGACATAGAAGACCGGGTTGTCCTTGGACTGCTCCAACACCTTGGCAAGATCGAAATCCAGCACCGCGTCGTTCTTGCGGAACAACATCATGAAGCGCACCGCGTCGGAACCGACCTCATCGACCACCTCGCGCAGCGTGACGAAATCGCCCGAACGCTTCGACATCTTCACCGGCTCGCCGTTACGCAACAGCTTGACCAGTTGGACGATCTTGACGTCGAGCGCAGCCTTGCCCGAGGTGACTGCCCTGACGGCTGCCTGCATGCGCTTGATGTAGCCGCCATGGTCGGCGCCCCAGACGTCGACCAAGTTATGGAAGCCGCGGTCGAACTTGTCCTTGTGGTAGGCGATGTCGGAGGCAAAATAAGTATAGCTGCCGTCCGACTTCAATAGCGGCCGATCGACGTCGTCGCCGTAAGCGGTGGCGCGGAACAAGGTCTGCTCGCGATCCTCGTAGTCCTCAACCGACACACTCTTTGGCGGCGGCAGGCGACCTTCATAGACGTCGCCCCTGGCGCGCAGGAAATCGATGGTTTCCGCGACCCGATTGTTGCCGGTCCCGATCAGCGAGCGCTCGGAGAAGAACACGTCGTGCTTGATGTTGAGGGCAGCGAGATCGTCTTTGATCATCGCCATCATCATCGATATCGCCGTACCGCGCACCGGCGCCAGCCAGGAGGCTTCCGGCTTCCCCAAAAGCCTGTCGCCGTGCTCGGCGGCCAGCGCCTGACCGACCGG
>JAGXAF010000218.1 GCA_018971675.1 Bradyrhizobium sp. | reverse complement strand
TCAGGTTCAGCGCATGGGCGTGCCCCTGGCTGCCATAGCCGACGATGGCGACCTTCTTGCCCTTGATCAGGTTCAGGTCGGCGTCGCGATCGTAATAAACACGCATGGTCGTTTCCTTGGGAAGTGGCCAAATCGGCCGGTTAATCAGGTATTTGAGTGGGCGAGAGCGCCGGTCGCCGGCGAATTTCCGGCGTTGTCTAGAGCATTTTTCCGCTCAGGGGAAACCCTTCTCTCGCATGGCGTGGCGCGGCATCATGCGTCCGTGAACACCGGGTAGAGCGAGGCCAGCAGCAAGAGCGCCATGGCGATATTGAAGGCCCGTACCTTTGGCGGCGAGGTCAGGATCGGTCGCAACGAACTGCCGAACAATGCCCAGGTGGTGGTCGCCAATATCCCTATCATCAGGCTGATGCTGGTCTGGATCACGATGTTCCAGGGAAAGACGGCGATGGCGGCGTAGGCGGTGATGGTCCCGATCACCATCACCCATGCCTTGACGTTGATCCACTGGAATATCACCGCGCCCCAGAACGTAATCGGGCCGCGCCGGCCGGCCGGGTCCACCCTGGCGGCGCCTGACATCGCGATGGCGGCGGCGAGATAGATCAGATAGGCCGCGCCGGCATATTTCAGAATGGTCTTCAGCACGGGATAGGCGATGAAGACGGCGCCGAGACCAAGGCCGACCGCGCCGACCATGAAGGCGCCGCCGAGCGTCACGCCCGCCATATGCGGCAGGGTGCGGCGGAATCCGTATGTCAGCCCCGACGACAGCAGCATGACATTGTTCGGTCCCGGCGTGAAGGACATCACCGAGACGAACAGCAGAAAGGCAAGCAGCAGCGATTGCGACATGGCTTTGCGCTCAGGTGACGCCTGGAAGGACCGGTTTCGAGGGCGCCTGTCGCCGCTTCGCCAGCAGCATCACCGCGATTCCGCCGACCACGGTGATCATCCCGGCGAGCCGCAGCCGCCCGAAGCGCTCGCCAAACACGACGCTGGATGCCGCCGAGCCCACGAACGGCACCAGCAGCGCGAACGGCACCACCTGCGCCGCGGGGTTGTCGCGCAGCAGCCGGCCCCACAGCCAATAGGCAATGGATGTCGAGATGCCGCCGAGCGCGAGGATGCAGGCAAGGCCGGTCAGCGACATGTGCCGCAGCGCCTGCCAGGTCGCCTGCGGCCCGTCCAGCAGCAGGGCCAACGCCAACAAGGGTATCGCGGCGACCAGGCACAGCCACGCGAACAGGTCGAACATCGGCGCTCCGCCGGCGCGGCGCAGCAGCAGGTTGCCGATCGCAAAACAGATCGGGGAGATCGCGATGACCGCGAAGGCGCCAGCGCTGAAATCATAGCCGACGGTGCCGCAGATCATCAAAAGACCGACGACGGCAATGCCGATGCCGACGCCTTGCAACGGGGTTGGCAGTTCCCGAAACACGATCGCGGCGAAAGTGATCGTGAACAGCGCCTGGCTCTGCACGATCACGCTGGACAGGCCGACGGGAACGCCATGGGCGATGCCATAGGCCTGCGCCAGGAACTGGCCGAGAAACAGCGTGAGGCTGATCGCGATCAATACCGGCCACGAAACCTTCGGGCGCGGCACCAGCAGGCACGGCAACGCCGCGACGCAGAACCGCAGCGCGGTCATCAGCGGCGGGGAAAATTCGTCAAGCGCGATCCGGCTCGCGACAAAGGCAAGCCCCCAGATCACCGCGACCGTCACGGCAAGGCAGACGTCGCCCGGCTTCATTCCTTAGCCTTGCTCGCCGGATTTCGGCTTTCGCAGCAAATAGGCGCCGTGCAGCGGGGCGTGATAATCGGCCACGACCAGCGCGAAGCCGACATCGGTCAGCATGCGCTCGATCACCCAGCCGAAGGTCGAATGCTCATCGCGCATGTGGGTGACGACGCTGTCGCGCGCGAAGCCGTGGTTCTTGGCGTTGAAGTCGGCCCATGACTCGATGTCGCGCTCGGAGCCGTCGGGCATGCTGACGAACACGATGTCGCGCAGGAAGAAGCAGGCACCCGGCTTCAGCGCGTTGTAGATCCGCGATATCGCCACCGCTTTCCAGAAATCCGGCAGATGGTGCAGCGTGAACTCGCTGACGACGAGATCGTAGGAGTTGGGCTGATAGGCAAAGCTCAACAGCCCGGCCGACTGGGTCCGGATCGCGACCTTGCGGTCACCGGCCTGGATCTCCGCGAGCGCCAGCATCGCCGGCGAAATATCGATCGCGTCGACGTCGGCGCCGAGCATCGCCGCCTCGCAGGCCAGCACGCCGTTGCCGCAGCCAATGTCGGCCACGCGCCAGCCGCGCTGCACGTTCAGCATGTCGAGCGTGGCGCGGGCGCGGGCGTCGCGATCGTCATCCAGTTCATAGATCGATGCGACCGCGGAATCGAGGCCGATCTGCCGCCGTTCGTTGTAGTACCAGTCGCGCGCCAGCATGGTTCACATCCCCTCAGACCCGCGTCCGATCGCGGCAACGCCGGTGCGCGACACCTCCACCAGGCCGAGCGGGCGCATCAGGTCGATGAATTGGTTGATCTTGGCGGAATTGCCGGTGATCTCGAACACGAAGCTTTCGATGGTGGCGTCGATCACCCGCGCGCGAAAGGCATCCGCCAGCCGCAGCGCCTCGACGCGACTGTCGCCGCCGCCGCGCACCTTGACCATCGCGAGTTCACGCTCGATCGAGCGGCCAGTCAGCGTCATGTCGACGACGCGATAGACCGGGATCATGCGGTCGAGCTGATGCTTGATCTGCTGGATCACCATCGGCGTGCCCGTGGTGACGATGGTAATGCGCGAGAGGTGTTTCTGGCTTTCGGTTTCGGAGACGGTGAGACTTTCGATGTTGTAGCCGCGGCCGGAGAACAGCCCGATCACGCGCGCCAGCACCCCCGGCTCGTTCTGCACCAACACCGAGAGCGTGTGGGTTTCGGTCGGATCATGGCGCCCTTCCATGAAATAGGCGGATGCAGGCTGGTTCATCTCAGGTCCTCGTCAGTCTCTCGTTCATCATCATCGTTCTTCCGTCATGCCCGGGCTCCGGGCATGATGGCGAAATCCTCGAAGGGGTGCCCTCATTCATCACGCCGGCACCCTTGCCTCGGCGTCCGCGGCGACAGCCGCGCCCGCCCATCGCTGGAACAGGTCGAAGTCGATGTTGCCGCCACTCAGGATCAAGCCGATGCGCTTGCCCGCAAGCCTGGTTTTTTCCTTCAATGCGGCGGCGAGCGGCGCGGCGCCGGCGCCTTCCGCCAGATTATGGGTATCGGCCCAGTAAAAACGGATCGCTTCCCCGATCTCGTCATCGTCGACCTGTACGATGCGCGCGGCGCCCTTGCGGATGACCGCCAGCGCGTCGGCGTCGGGAATACGCGTCGCCATGCCATCGGCGAGCGTATGGCTGGTTTCGGTGGTCACGATGGTGCCGGCGGCAAACGACAGCGCGTAGGAAGGCGCCAGGGTCGACTGCACGCCGACGATCTCGGTCTTCAACCCCAGCAGATCGCGTGCCATGATGCAGCCGCAGATGCCGGAGCCCTGCCCGATCGGCACATAGATCACATCGAGATCCGGTACGGCGCGCATGAGTTCGAGCGCATAGGTCGACACCCCCAGAACCAGATCGGGGTGGAACGACGGCACCATGTCGAAACCGCTCGCCGCAGCCCGGCGCTCGGCCTCCTCGCGCGCGGCCTGGAAATCGTCGCCATATTCAACAAGGTCGGCGCCGAACGCGCGCATCGCGCGGTTCTTCTCGACCGAGTTGCCGCGCGGCACATAGATCGTCGCTTTCAGGCCATAGCGTCTCGCCGCGAAAGCAAGGCTCTGACCGTGATTGCCGCGCGTCGCCGAAATCAATCCGGCTGTCGCCGGCCGCTCGCGCTTCAGACGATCGACATAGACCAGGCCGCCACGCACCTTGAAGGCGCCGATCGGCGTGTGGTTTTCATGCTTGACCACGACCGCTGTGCCAAGCCGCTGCGCGAGCAGCGGCCAGGCATGCGCCGGCGTCGGCGGCACCGCCGCGGCGACGATCTCATGCGCACGCTCGAGCTGTGCCAGATCGAACATTTACGGCCTCGCTCCCTCGCCCCGCTCTTGCGGGGAGAGGGTTGGGGTGAGGGGCTCTTGCCGCGAATGCTGAGAACGTGGTTGAGGCCGGTGCCCCCTCACCCGGATCGCAAAGGCGACATAGCCGAAGCGCGCTTCGGCGTTCTTTACCGTCGACGGTCGCCAAAGGCGACCTATGCCTCTCCCCGCAAGCGGGGAGAGGTTAAGAAAGAGCATCGCGGCGACATTCTTCATCCTCACACCAGCGCCTTGCCGCCGGCGAACGCGGCCTCGGTGGCTTCGTCATTGGCTTCCGCCGGCAACAGCATTTCGTTGTGCGCCTTGCCGGACGGGATCATCGGGAAGCAATTCTCCAGCGCCGCGACGTGGCAATCGAACAGCACCGGCCGCTTGACCGCGATCATCTCCTTGAGCGCGCCGTCGAGATCGGCGGGCCTCGTCGCGCGGATGCCGACACAGCCAAAGGCCCCGGCAAGCTTGACGAAGTCCGGCAGCGCCTCGGAATAGCTATGCGACAGCCGGTTGCCGTGCAGCAGTTGCTGCCATTGTCGCACCATGCCCATGTACTGATTGTTCAGGATGAAGATCTTGATCGGCAGTTCGAACTGAACCGCCGTCGACATTTCCTGCATCGTCATCTGCACCGACGCATCACCGGCGATGTCGATCACGAGACTATCGGGATGCGCCACCTGCACGCCGACCGCGGCTGGCAGGCCGTAGCCCATCGTGCCGAGACCGCCGGAGGTCATCCAGCGGTGCGGCTCCTCGAAGCCGAAGAACTGCGCCGCCCACATCTGGTGCTGACCGACTTCTGTCGTGATGTAGGTGTCGCGGCCGCGCGTGGCAGCGAACAGCCGTTCGATCGCGTATTGCGGCAGGATGACGTCGTCGTTCTTCTTGTAGGCCAGCGAGTTGCGCGCGCGCCATTTCGCGATCTGCTGCCACCACGGCTTGATGTCGGACTTCCTGGATTCCGCCTTGAATGCCTGCAACAGGTCGCCGAGCACATTGGCGGCATCGCCGATGATCGGAATATCGACGCGGATATTCTTGTTGATCGAGGACGGATCGATGTCGATGTGGATCTTCTTCGACCCCGGCGAAAACGCGTCGGTACGGCCGGTGATCCGGTCGTCGAACCGCGCGCCAACGCACAGCATGGCGTCGCAATCATGCATCGCCATGTTGGCCTCGTAGGTACCGTGCATGCCGAGCATGCCAAGCCAGTTCTTGCCGGAGGCCGGATAGGCGCCGAGCCCCATCAGCGTCGAGGTGATCGGGAAACCGGTGACCTCGACCAGTTCGCGCAGCAGCTTCGAGGCTTCGGGTCCGGAGTTGATCACCCCGCCACCGCTATAGATCACCGGACGCCTGGCGGATGCCAGCAGCGCTGCGGCTCTGCGGATCAGCGTCGCGTCGCCCTTCACGCGCGGCACATACGACACGTGCACGTCCGCCTTGCGCGGCGGATGATAGGTACCGGTCGCGAACTGCACGTCCTTGGGCACGTCGACCACGACCGGACCGGGACGACCCGTGCTCGCGACATAGAACGCCTCATGCAGCACCTTTGCGAGGTCGTTGACATCGCGCACCAGCCAGTTGTGCTTGGTGCAGGGCCGGGTAATGCCGACCGTGTCGCATTCCTGGAAC
>JAGXAF010000217.1 GCA_018971675.1 Bradyrhizobium sp. | reverse complement strand
AATAGAGTGAAGTGCCGCGCTTCAAAGCGACTCGATGAGCACGTCGGTGATCAAGCGTGACAATCACGGTCGAGCATTGTGGACATATCCCAATGCCCGGCACCAGTCGCCGATGAAATCGCAAAAAATGGCGCAATTTCATGATATTATAAATCTGCCTTGGCTGATGCACAATCACCCAAGCGGCGACCCGACGCCGTCGCAGGCCGATATCCAGATGACGAAAGCGATCGTCGGCATCGCCGCGCCGCTCGGGATTTCCGTACACGACCACATCATCGTCGGCCGCAACGGCCATGCCAGCCTGAAGGGAATGCGGCTGATTTAGCGGCTGCGCACCTTCTTTTCGGGGCCCGTCGCGCTTCTTCCTTTCAAATTCAATGCGTCCCGACCGGCGAGCCCGATTTGGGAGCAAGATTCGGAGTGGCAGTCAGCGACAAACGATCAATGCTGATCCTGTGAGGGTGCAAGCACGGGAGCCTCGAAGATGACGTCTCTGCTCAAATTCAACGCGATTGCCGCTTCACGCGGAGAGGGGTTGCATCCGAAACTGCGTGACTTGTTCGAACGGGCCGCGACGTTTCCTAATTCGGAGGTCTTACATCACGATGGCATGTTGCAGGCCGGATCGCCTCCCGCGTCAAGAAATTCGGAGCCTGTAGTTCCTGTAAAGAAAAGGTGTCCTTCAATGAGCAAACAAGATGATAACAAGGCCGTCGTTGGCCGTTGGTTCACGGAATTCTGGGGCAAGACCGTCAATCTTGGAGTCATTGACGAGATCGCCGCCCCCGACATGCTGCTGAAATATTCGTTGCATGAACCCCGCCGCGGCCGCGCCGACATCAAGGCGTTCATGACTGATTTCCGTGACGCGTTCCCCGATCTCAACTTCTGGGGCACCACGGACCTGATCGCCGAGGGCGATTATGTCGTCGGTCAATGGGAAGGCGGCGGCACCCACACCGGTCCGGCGTTCAACGATTTTCTGATCGGCGGCCTTCCGGCGGCGACGGGCCGCAAGATGCACTTCACGGGCACCACGGTGCTCAAGGTCATCGGCGGCAAGATCGTCGAGGAGATCGGTCTCGATGATGGCGTTGCCGCGCTGACCCAGCTCGGGCTGCTCAAGGCGGCGGCCTGAGCGGATCGCATTCGCACCATCAGCTCATCTATGAGCGGGGCTCGCACGCTGTGCGGGCCTCGTCTGTTTTTGGAACGTCGAGAACGCGTATCGCGGTCAGGGATGTTGGATTGCACCGCAGGAAGCGGAGCGTTCCGCCGCAATAGTCACGATAGCGTCTGCCGCACTGAAATCCACGGTGAACAGTCAAGGCGTTGATTCCGGACGGTGAACCACTGACGGACGGCTCCGTCGCCGGACCTTCGATTTGAGAGCAAGGACCGGAGTGCGCCGTCGGAAATCGGGTGGCAACGTCTTGGGCATCGTGGAGACTTGACACCGATGACCGCAGTGCCCGAGCAAATCCGGAAGTCGACACCCCTGCCGGTCGCGGATGACCCGCGATGGGCCCGCGTTCTCGCGCGCGACAAGGCGGCCGATGGTCAATTCTGGTATTCGGTTTCGACGACGGGGGTCTATTGCCGGCCATCCTGCCCCTCGCGGACGGCAAACCCCAAAAACGTCCAGCTTCACGACAGCCTGGCGAGCGCCAAGGCGACCGGCTTTCGCCCCTGCAGGCGTTGCAATCCGGATGGGCCCTCGGTCGAAGCCGAGAATGCCACGTTGGTCGCCAAGGCGTGCCGCATGGTGGAGACGAGTGAGGAAGAGCCTTCGCTTGAGGATCTGGCTGAGGCGGCTGGCATGAGCTCCGGCTATTTCCATCGCGTGTTCAAGGCCGCAACCGGGCTCACGCCGAAGAGCTATGCCGCCGCGCACCGCGCCAGGAAGGTCCGCGAAGGTCTCATTTCCAGCAATTCCGTCACCGAGGCGATGTACGACGCTGGCTTCAATTCGAGCGGGCGATTCTATGAAAAATCAACAGACATGCTCGGCATGACGCCATCGAAGTACCGCTCGGGTGGGGCCAACGAGGAGATCAGGTTCGCGGTCGGTCAGAGCTCGCTCGGCGCCATTCTGGTGGCATCGAGCAAGAAGGGAGTCGCGGCGATTCTGCTTGGGGACGACGCGGAGGAACTCGTCCACGACCTCCAGGATCGGTTCCCCCAAGCGATCCTCATCGGCGCAGACCACGACTACGAGGCGATGGTCGCACGGGTGGTTGGGTTCGTGGAGATTCCGAAGATCGGTCTCGATTTGCCTCTCGATATCCGCGGCACGGCCTTCCAGCAACGGGTCTGGCAAACGCTTCAGGACATCCCCGTCGGTGCGACGGTCTCCTATGCGGAGATCGCGCAGCGGATCGGGTCTCCCAAAGCGGTGCGCGCGGTCGCCGGCGCCTGTGCAGCGAACAAGCTGGCGGTCGCCATTCCGTGCCACCGCGTGATCCGCAACGACGGGTCGGTTTCCGGATATGCCTGGGGCGTGGAACGCAAACGCGCCTTGCTGCACCGTGAAGCTGCGCAAGTCATCTGAACCTGGAAAACGTCTCCGCGCCCAGGCCAAGCCCGCCCTGCCTGTGAATGGCGTTGACGCGGATGCTGCCAAAGCGCACGTCAAGGCTCACGTGATGGCTCATTTCCGGAGACTTGTCGCCGACGGATCGGCTGAGTGGCGGACGCTGGACGACGGGACCACCCAGCTTTCCCTCAACACCGGCGAAATCTACTTGCTGGAGCAGACGGATGTCACGCGCGTCGCCTGATCCGGTATCTTCGGGTTCATCACCCGCGTAGGACGCCATCGCGTTCGGCGCGTTTCCTTGCGCGGAAGGCTTATTGAGAATTCTCATTTTGAAAGCAAGCATCGGAGTTTTTGGGAGAGGGCGCGCGCGTAGCAACGATCATGAGGACAACAAAGGAGCGACACCATGAACCTCATCACGTCCGAAGCGGCCTTGCGGCTCCCCAACACGGCAACCGACGTCCTCTTCTTCGGGGTCGGCGACAGCGCGTTGGGCAAAGTCCTGCTCGCCCGTAGCGCCAAAGGCGTTTGTGCGATCCTGCTCGGCGGCGACGCCAGCGAACTGGAAGCGGACCTCGCAAGACGCTTTCCCGAAGCCATTCTCCTCGCGAACGAGGTCATGGTTCGCGACGACCTTGCGAAGGTGGCCCGTTACGCGGAGAAGCCCTCCGCGGGGCTCGATCTCACGCTCGACATTCGCGGGACGCCGCTTCAGCGGCGGATCTGGCAGCAGATCTGCGCGATCCCCGTGGGCAGGACGATGAGCTACATGCAACTGGCTCGGTTGATCAACAACGCCTATCCGAAAGTTGCCGCTCGCGTGGTGGCAAACGCCTGTGCCGCCAATCCGATCGCCCTCGCCGTTCCCTGCCACCGCGTCATCCGCACAGATGGTGAGCTCGCCGGCTATCGTTGGGGCATCGAGCGCAAGCGCGACCTGATCGAGAAGGAAGCCCGGATTGAGAAGGAAGCCTTGGCATGAAGTCGAACACTTCCACCATCACGACGGCTTTCGCGGGCGTGCCCGCGGAAGTCCGGGTCGCGGCCTATGACTGGCCGGCGCTCGCACAGGAGCTCGACGGCTTCGGCTGTGCCGTCCTGCCGAAGCTGCTGTCGCCCGCCGAGTGTCGCACGATCTCCGGTCTCTATCCCGAGGAGGAGCATTTTCGCAGCCACGTCCACATGGCGCGGCATGGCTTCGGCAAAGGCGAGTATCGCTACTTCAAGTATCCGCTGCCTGACCTTCTCGACGGGTTGCGCACCGCGCTATATCCGCGCCTTGTAAACGTCGCCAACGAGTGGGCCGAGCGCATGGGAATCGACGAACGTTATCCCCTCGAGCACGCCTCGTTTCTGAAGCAATGCCATGACGCCGGCCAGGTGCGGCCGACGCCGTTGCTGTTGCGGTACGTGCCCGGTGACTACAACTGCCTGCATCAGGATCTCTATGGCGACCTCTTCTTTCCGATTCAGGTCGCGATCCTTCTCTCGGAACCCGGCGCCGATTTCACCGGCGGCGAGTTTGTCCTGACCGAACAACGACCGCGCATGCAAAGTCGCGTCGAGGTCGTCCCGCTTCGACAGGGTGATGCGGTCGCATTCGCGGTTCATAACCGACCGGTGCGAGGCACAAAGGGCAACTACCGCGTCAACCTCCGGCACGGTGTCAGCCGCTTGCGCTCTGGCATGCGTCACACCGTGGGTATCATCTTTCACGACGCGAAGTAACAAAGCCTGCGCGGCACCCCATTGCCCGGCCCCGGCGCCAGCAATCCATCAATTCGCAAGACCGACACGACGATGCATTGGCGACGACGCTCGGGTCGAGGCGTTGTCGCCATTTGCGTCCACGAGGACGTCGCACCGAAGCTTCACGGTCACTCGACTTCGTTTCTTTTCGATTTGAAAGCAAGGAGCGGATCGGCTCCGCCGATATCACTTCGTATCTTCGGTACGGACGATGCGAAGGAGCGAACGATGCGCGAGATAATCCGTTTCGCCCGAGGGAATAGTTCTCTCGGAGACTTCATGGTGGCGATGTCGGACAAGGGTCTCGTGGCTATGGAGCTCGGCTCAAGCCACGGCCCGACAGAAGAGGCGTTGCGAATCCGCTTTCCGAATGCCGAGGTCGTCAACAGTCAGCATGAACTGGTCGACGTTCTCGAAAAGATCGTGCGCGCCGTCGAAGACCCGGGATTCGACCCGGAACTACCGCTCGATATGCGCGGCACGGCCTACGAGATCAAGGTGTGGTCGATGCTTCGCGCGCTGCCGATCGGCGAGACGATAAGCTACGGCGCGATCGCAGCCAAACTCGGCACTCGCGACGCCCGTGACGTGACCAAGGCAATCGCGTCCAATCCGATCGCCGTGCTCATACCATGCCATCGCGTCATCAAGAAGGACGGATCGATCTCGGGTTATCGCTGGGGTGTCAAACGCAAGCGCGCATTGCTGGCACGCGAGCGACGGGTCAAATCTCTCCCGACTTCGAAGGGAGATGAATAAAAAAGCGTTCGGACGAGGACAGGACGATTAGGCAGAGAT
Source organism: Bradyrhizobium sp. (assembly GCA_018971675.1). Classification (GTDB taxonomy): domain Bacteria; phylum Pseudomonadota; class Alphaproteobacteria; order Rhizobiales; family Xanthobacteraceae; genus Bradyrhizobium. The sequence continues at coordinate 662 of JAGXAF010000217.1, read as the reverse complement.
CGTAACCGCGAGAATTTGATGATCACAAGCAGCCTGACGCATGCGTCACAGTATCGGCCGCGCTTCACCCCGCTCCGGCCCGGATCTGCTTCAGGCGCCAGCCGTCTGAACGCGAATGCTACGATCCCTTATCATTAATAAAATTGATCTCCTGGCACAGAATTTCTTATTCAGCTTGAACAGATTTTGCCTTGAAATAGATGCACTTGACATACCGCTTCAGGTCGGTTTCACTTATCTTCGTACACTGTCCGTTCTGGGATTTCCCCGCCCGAAAATGAAGCAGCGCGCGCTGCGGGATGGACCGTGGCGGCGCTTCCGCATGCCCGCGGTTTCTCCGCGCCGACGATCAAAGACGCCGCCGAGCGGCGACCAAGAAACGACTGAGGAGAGGAAACGATGGAGTGGCGCCATCAGCCACTACTTCCTGCCGAGCACGCAGCCGCTGGTGCGAGCCAGATCGGCGTGGTGGTCTATGATGACGGACTTGTCAGGGATGCCCTCATCACTCGATGTGCAACCGATCTGGCCGCGTCTGGCTACCGGCTGGGCGGCATCGTGCAGTCAAATGCGCACCGGCCTGGCCGGCGGCGATGCGATATGTATGTGAAGGACCTGTTGGGCGGTGACGAAGTCAAGATCTCGTTCGATCGTGGCAACGA
>JAGXAF010000216.1 GCA_018971675.1 Bradyrhizobium sp. | reverse complement strand
ACGGGGCTCTGGATTGTTGTTTTGACGCGTTTGCTTCACGCGAACCGGTATCCAGCCACGGATCAAGTCCGAGGGCATGCTTCGCTCGAAAACGCTCTAGTAAAGGCCTCCGGTACCCGGGCGCAGGATCGTGCGATCGGTATCCGGCGACACCGTGAGCGCGCGGCCGTCGGCGTCGGCGACGCCGATGACCGAATAATTGTCCGGCGGCGCGGTGCCGGGCTTGAAGGCTTCGAGAATGGTCTTGCCGGTGTCTCCCGGACCCGCCCGCATCCCGGTCTTGGCATCGACCCGGATCAGCTTGATGCCAGCCGGTATCTTGAACGGAACCGCCGGCTTGTCGGCGAGGGCCAGTTTGAGGAAGTCGCGGGCGATCGGCGCCGCCAGATGGCCGCCGGTACCGGCATTACCCCTGCCAAGGGAGCGCGGCTTGTCATAGCCGAGATAGATACCGACAACGATGTCGGGCGAGAAGCCGACGAACCAGGCATCGCGGGCATCGTTGGTGGTGCCGGTCTTGCCGGCGATCGGCTTGCCGACCTCCCTGACCACCGTCGCGGTGCCGGCCTGGACCACACCCTCCATCATCGAGGTGATCTGGTAGGCGGTCATGGGATCGAGCACCTGTTCACGGTGATCGATCAGCTGCGGCTCGGGCTGGTTCTTCCAGCCTTCAGGCGCGTCGCAGCCGCGGCACTCGCGGTTGTCGTGCTTGAAAATGGTGTGGCCATAGCGATCCTGGATCCGGTCGATCAGCGTTGGCTTTAGCCGCCGGCCGCCATTGTCGATCATCGAATAGGCGGTCACCATCCGCATCACGGTGGTTTCACCGGCGCCGAGCGCATAGGAAAGATAGTTCGGCAGTTCGTCATAGACCCCGAAGCGCTTGGCGTATTCGCCGATCAGCGGCATGCCGATGTCCTGCGCCAACCGCACCGTCACGGTGTTCAGCGACAGCCGCAGCGCGTTGCGCAGCGTCGTCGGGCCCTGGTATTTGCCGTTCGAGAAATTCTCCGGCCGCCAGACGCCGCCGCCCTGCCCCTGATCGATTTCGATGGGCGCGTCAACCACGACGGTGGAGGGCGTGTATCCGTTGTCGAGCGCGGAGGAATATACGATCGGCTTGAACGACGAGCCCGGTTGCCGGTAGGCCTGCGTCGCACGGTTGAACTGACTCTGGTCGAACGAGAATCCGCCGACCATCGCCAGCACGCGGCCGGTATGCGGGTCCATCACCACCATCGCGCCGGAGACTTCAGGCAATTGCCGCAACCGGAACTGGCCGTCGACTGGACTGCCATCCCTGAGCAGGGGATCCGCATAGATCACATCGCCGGGCGAAAGGATCTGCGACACCGCCGTCGGCGCCCGGCCCTTCATCGGACCGCTGGCCGCCTTGGCCCATTTGACGCCCTCCAGCGTGATGATGCCGGTCTGCCGGTCCTTGCTGACGGCGCCGCCGAGTTCGCGCCCCGGCTGGAAGCCGATCCGCGCCGACTGGTCGTTGGCCTCCAGCACCACCGCCATTCGCCACGGCGAAATATCGTTGAGCGATTTGATGTCGGCGAGCTTGACGCCCCAGTCGCCTGAAATGTCGATCTTGCCGAGTGCACCGCGCCAGCCCTGTGCCTCGTCATAATTGACGATGCCGGCAGCCATGGTCTTGCGTGCCATCACCTGGATCTTGGGATCCAACGTGGTCCGGACCGAGAGACCGCCTTCATACAGCTTCTTCTCGCCATAGCGCTCGAAGACGTCGCGACGGACCTCTTCGGCGAAATATTCGCCGGCGAATGTACGTCCGACAGTGGAGCGGTTGGTGACAATCAGGGGATCCTTGCGGGCGGTGTCGGCATCGGCCTGCTTGATCCAGCCATTCTCCAGCAGCCGGTCGATCACATAGTTGCGCCGCTCGATCGCGCGATCGTGGTTGCGTACCGGATGCAGCGCCGCCGGCGCTTTTGGCAGCGCGGCGAGGTAGGACGCTTCCGCGACCGTAAGCTCGTTGACCGATTTGTCGAAATAGACCAGCGACGCCGCGGCGACACCATAGGCGCCGAGGCCGAGATAGATTTCGTTGAGATAGAGTTCGAGGATCTTGTCTTTTGAATAGGCGCGCTCGATCCGCATCGCCAGCAGCGCTTCCTTGATCTTGCGGGTGAACGAGACCTCGTTGGTCAGGAGGAAGTTCTTCGCCACCTGCTGGGTAATGGTGGAGGCGCCCTGCGGCCGGCGGTTGGAGCCATAATTTTGCGCATAGAGCATCGCGGCGCGCGCCATGCCGGAAAAGTCGATGCCGCCATGTTCGTAGAAATTCTTGTCTTCGGCGGCGAGGAACGCATTGATCACAAGCTTCGGAACCGCCTGGATCGGCAGATACAGCCGGCGTTCCTTGGCGTATTCGGCAAGCAGCGCACCGTCCGCGGCATGGACTCGCGTCATCACCGGCGGTTCGTAGTCCTGGAGCTGGGAATAGTCAGGCAAGTCTTTGGAAAAATGCCAGATCAGCCCTGCTGCCGCAGCCACGCCCACCAGAAACATGACGGTTCCGGCCGCGAACAGGAAGCCGAGGAATCGCACCAGCAAGCGCATTATCGCGTGTCCATTCCAGTTCTGGCGCTACGACGTCGGTCTTCCCAACTACGATGACAGGTACCCACGATGACAGGTGCAACGACCGCTACGCGCCATCGCGGGCCGGATCGGTTGCCTGCAATACCCGTCCCAATACTTCGCGAATACCTGGCCAATACCCGGCCCAAGCGGAATTCCAGAACGATTCCGGCGACCTTGCGGCGGTTATAGTGCCACCGCTGTGGCCAAACTAGGGCTTTCAGTGGGCGTGGCATTCCGCCTCTAGTTTGCGGGTCCAGCCGTCGCCAGCCGTTTGGCAAAGAAGGTGTCGATCGCCTGCGCCATCGACCCTGCGGTCTTCGAGCGCCAGTTCTCCGATACCAGATGTTCGAGATCACTCTTGTTCGAAACGTAGCCGAGTTCGACCAGCACCGACGGCACATCGGGCGCTTTCAGCACCCGGAAGCCCGCCGACTTCAGCGGGTGCTTGTACATTCGCGCGGAATTCTTCATCTCGCCCGCGAGCAGGCGCGCGAAGCGATTTGAGAAGGTTCGGGTTTCGCGCTGCGCGAGGTCGATCAGGATGTCGGCGACCTCGGTCGGCTCTTCGGTCAGGTTGACCCCGCCGATCGCATCGGCCTTGTTTTCCGCCTCCGCCAGCCGCTCGGCCTCGGCATCGGATGCGCGGTCGGACAGCGTGTAGATCGTGGCGCCCTGAGCATCGCCCTCACGGCGTGGCAGCGCGTCGGCGTGGATCGACACGAACAGCGCCGCCGACTGGTTGCGCGCGATCTTCACGCGGTCATCGAGTGGAATGAAAGTGTCGTCGGTACGGGTCATGGCGACCCGGTACTTGCCGCTCTTTTCGATGCGATCACGCAGCGCCAGCGCAAATTCCAGCACCAGGTTCTTTTCGCTTTCTCCGCCGGCCTGGGTGCCGTTGTCGATGCCGCCATGGCCGGGGTCGATCACGATCAGTGGACGGGGATCTGCCGCAGCCGGCTTGGCCGGTTCGGCAGGTACGGTTGCCGGAGCTGCGATGTCAGTCGAATCCGAAATCGCCGGCCTTAGCTGGGGAGCATTTGCGGCAGCAAGCGACTGCATAAAGGTGGTTTGGTCCACTTCCTCGAACTCCAGCACCAGCCGCGGCGGCTGGCCGTTGGCCGCATCGAGCACATAGGACTTGGCGACCCTGGCGGGACCCGTCAGATCGAACACGATCCGTGAGCCGCCGGGCATCACGAGGCCGTAGCGGAACGCCTTGACGAGGCCGCGCCCGGTGCTGCCGGTCCCGGCGGGAAGCGTGAAATTGACCTGCGGGATATCGACCACCACGCGATAGGGATTCGCAAGCGCAAAGGCGTGGAATGGAACCGCCTTGTCGAGGTCGAGGATGAAGCGGGTTTGCTTGCTATCACCCGCCAGCCGCGCGCCGGAGGCTGTGGGAAGACCGGAAGTTGCGACCGCCGGAGCGGGCTGCCCTTCGACGGCACCAACCGGGGAGATATTGGCACATGCCAGAGCTGCAGCGCACAACAGCCCCGGCCCCAGCAAAACACGATGATTTGCACGGCTCGCCAATATTGATTGCCTCCGAGCAACCCTTTTACCGCATTAAAACTACACGGTTAATCGTGGCTTAAGGAACTATTCGAGAATAACGGGGACTGTTGCCGCATGGCGACGCCTCCCTTGCGCTGGCCAGCCGATCCACGTATGTACGGGGGGCTGACGGTTATTACTCCCGGTTGTGTCGCGTTCAGCCTCCCGGTGCAACGCCGGAGCTTCGGTTATTTCCGGGTTCCAGCGTTTTTCCGATCCCTCCCCAGCCAGCGCAGCGCGCGGCTGATATGGAGCGGCGGTTTTCAGCCCGGGTGGCGTCTGGTCCCAGGTTAACCACTTTATTCCCGGGGCGAAATCAGGCACGGCACAACTGATTACCGCGCCACCAGGCTTCGATGTGCGATAGCCGGTAAGCGCTTCGGCACTACGCCGGACCTTCAGCGACAAACTGGGCGGCCGTCTCGCCGCCAACGTGTTCAGACGGGCCGACGCTTGATGCGCCAGACTGTATTGCCGATCAGGATCGACGGAAGAACCGCGCCGCCGCGGAGCAAAAGCTCAGCGCGTCGCCTTGTTCCGCGCGAATCATGTTCGGCGGGGCGCCCAAGGCTGCGTTTTGGCCTTCCCCTCACCCCCGAATCAGGTGGACCGTCGCGTTCCCCGGTCGCGCGACAGATGCGCACGGCCCTACGCGCCCGCCGCCGGCAAGAGTTCCATAATGCCCAACAAGATGTTGATCGATGCCACCCACCCGGAGGAGACCCGGGTCGTTGTGGTCCGCGGCAACCGCGTCGAAGAATTTGACTTCGAGACCGCGCAGCGCAAGCAACTGCGTGGCAATATCTACCTCGCCAAGGTTACGCGCGTGGAGCCGTCGCTGCAGGCCGCCTTCATCGAATATGGCGGCAACCGGCACGGCTTCCTGGCCTTCAGCGAAATCCATCCGGACTACTACCAAATCCCGGTCGCCGATCGGCAGGCGCTGATCGAAGCCGACGAGCGCGCCCATCGCGAGGCCGAGGAAGAAACCGAAAACCGCTCTAACCGTCGCCGTCCGCGTCATCGCAGTTCGCGCCGCCGCGGTCATGGCGACCGTGTGCAAAGCGCCGTAGTCGAGGGCGCAGGCCCCGATCAAGACCAGGCCGAACAGCCGCACGACCACGAGGCGCATGAGCCTGAACACCATGAGCATGACCATCATGAACATGGCAGCGAAGCTCACATTGATGCCCAAGGCGATGAACACGAACATGGCGATGAGCAACAGGCGGCCTATCTGGGTCATGAAGGACATGAGGGCCACGTCGACGACCGCGATCACGACCACACGGATGACGATCACGGCGATGCCCGCTACGGCGAGACGTCGTCAGTATCTTTCCACTCCGCAAGTCCCGGGACGGCTGTCGATGCCGCTGAACCGGCTCCGGTCAGCGCGGAGGCCCATGACGAGCCGTCGTATCCGGATCCCTCTCATCCGGACGACTTGCACGACGAGCACGGCCAGGACGGTCACCTCCAGGACGATCATCAGGACGACCATCATGTAGGGGACGCTATTCCTGCGGAACTGGCGGATGGCGAGAACGGCGCCGCGGATCATGCCGAGCAGTCCGCCAT
>JAGXAF010000215.1 GCA_018971675.1 Bradyrhizobium sp. | reverse complement strand
GGACTGGCAGTCAGCCCGGTCAGGTTGAACACGCGCTTGGGGATGAGTTCGCCATTGCCAATTTCGGCGAGGGCCAGAAGCCGGCCTGCCACCGTGACATAGACTGTGCCGCTACTATTGGGCGCATCCCGTCCGCGCAACAAAACGGCTTGGCCCCGATAGAGCCTTGCCGCATCAGCCCGTGTGACAGCCAGTGCCGGGATGTCGTCCAGCGCGGTCTCAACGGGCAAAAGCGCCTCGGCGAGGCTACCCTCGCCAGACGCGGCTCTATCGCACAAAGCCTCCAGTTGTTCCAGCGGAATCATGTCCGCCTCGCCGAACGGGCCGACCAGAGTGCGCCGCAATGCGCAGATATGGCCGAAACAGCCGAGAATCCGGCCGATATCGCGGGCCAGCGCCCGCACATAAGTTCCCTTGCCACACTCGGTCTCGAATATCGAATGAGAGCTATCCGGTTGTTCTACAAGGGATAAGTGGTGAATTTCGACCGGTCGGGGCGGCAATTCGACGGTCTCGCCGTCGCGCGCCAGATCATAGGCCCGTTCGCCCTGCACCTTGATCGCGGAATATTGCGGCGGGGTTTGCTCGATCAGGCCGGTAAAGCGCGGCAACAGGGCCCGAATGGCCTCGGCGGAGGGCCTGAGTTCGCTGGCCTTGACCACCCGGCCCTCGGTATCGTCGGTATCGCGCTCCTCGCCCCAGGCGACGGTGAAACGATACCGCTTGCGGCCGTCCATCACGAAGGGGACGGTCTTGGTCGCTTCCCCGAGCGCGACCGGCAGACCGCCGGAGGCGAGCGGATCGAGCGTGCCGGCGTGGCCGGCGCGCTTGGCCTGGAACAGCCGCTTCACCACCGCGACCGCATGTGTCGAGGTCATGCCAACCGGCTTGTCGAGCATCACCCAGCCATGGACGTCGCGCTTGTCGCGGCGCGGCTGCCTGCCGCCACGCGCATGTGGTCCGCCTTCGCGGGCGTCGCCGGGAATATTTTTTTCCAAAATATTTCTTTCAGTGCCGATCGAATCGCCGACCGGCGCCTCGATCATGTTGTTCGCGGTGTTCACGATCATCAGCTTTCGTCCGAATCGGGTGCGAGGTCGCGTTGCACCGCAGGTGTTCGCAGTAATTTCTCTATTCGTTCCGCCTCGTCGAATCGGTCGTCGACGCGAAAGCGGAGATCAGGCGCAAATTTCAGGTTAACGCGTCGCGCGACTTCGCCACGCAGGAACTTCTTGTTGCGGTCGAGTGCCGCGATCACGATGTCGGTGTCGCGTCCGCCGAGCGGCATCACGTAGATGGTTGCAAGCTTGAGGTCGGGCGACATCCGCACTTCGGGAACGGTGATGATGCGGCCCTCAAGATCGGCGTCGTGCACGCTGCCATGCGACAGGATATCGGCCACGGCATGCCGCACGGTCTCGCCGACGCGCAACTGCCGCTGCGAGCCGCCGGGGGCGGAACCCTTTTTGTGATGACCAGGCATTCTCAAAATCCAGATTGTCGTCACCCGCGAAAAGCAGGATCCGGTATTGCGCGCCCCGCAATTAATTTCGGTGACCACTGGATGCCCCGCCTTCGCGGGGCATGACCGTTTAGTTTGAAATCCGCGCGTTTCGTAAGACTTGGACTTACAGAGAGCGCTGGATCGTTTCCACGCGGTAACATTCGATAATGTCGCCGACACGCATGTCGCCGTAGTTCTCGAATGCCATGCCGCATTCCTGGCCGGAGGCCACTTCCTTCACTTCGTCCTTGAAACGCTTGAGCGTCGACAGCTTGCCTTCGTGCACCACGACGTTGTCGCGGATCAGGCGCACATTGGCGCCGCGCTCCACCGTTCCGTCGGTGACACGGCAACCCGCGACCTTGCCGACCTTGGAGATATTGAACACCTCCAGGATCTGGGCGTTGCCGAGCATGGTTTCGCGCAAGGTCGGCGCGAGCAGGCCGGACATCGCGGTTTTGATGTCGTCCACGAGGTCGTAGATGATGTTGTAGTAACGGATCTCGATGCCGTTGCGCTTGGCGGCCGCGGCGGCCTCCTTGTTGGCGCGCACCGAGAAGCCAAGGATCGCAGCGTTGAAGCCTTCGGCCAGCGTGACATCCGATTCGGAAATGCCGCCGACGCCGGCATGCAGGATGCGCGCGGCGACCTCGTCGGTGCCGAGTTTCTCCAGCGAACCCAGGATGGCCTCGAGCGAGCCTTGCACGTCGGCCTTGACGATCAGCGGGAATTCCTTGCGGCCCGACGTCTTGAGCTGCGACATCATTTGTTCGAGCGAGCCGCGCATGCCGGAAATCGAGGCGGCCGCGTTCTCGCGCTTCTGGTGGGCGCGGTAGCTCGTGACCTGGCGGGCGCGGGCTTCGTTCTCGACCACGGCCAGGCGATCGCCGGCTTCCGGCGGGCCGTTGAAGCCAAGAACCTCGACCGGCACCGAGGGGCCGGCTTCCTCAAGGGTCTCGCCCTTGTCCGAAATCAACGCGCGGACCCTGCCCATTTCGGCGCCGGCGACCACGATGTCGCCGACTCGCAGCGTTCCGCGCTGCACCAGCACGGTCGCGACCGGGCCGCGGCCGCGATCGAGCTTGGCTTCGATCACCGTGCCTTCGGCAGGACGCGCGGCATTGGTCTTGAGGTCGAGCAGTTCGGCCTGCAGCGAGATCATTTCCAGCAGCCGATCGAGATTGGTCTTGTTCTTTGCGGAGACCTCGACGTCAACAACCTCGCCGCCGAGCGATTCCACCTGAACCTCGTGCTGCAGCAGCTCGGTGCGCACGCGTTCCGGTCTGGCGTCGGGCTTGTCGATCTTGTTGATTGCGACGATCATCGGAACCTTGGCGGCCTTGGCATGATTGATCGCTTCAACCGTTTGGGGCATCACGCCGTCGTCGGCCGCCACCACCAGGATCACGATGTCGGTGACCTTGGCGCCGCGGGCGCGCATCGCTGTAAACGCGGCGTGGCCCGGCGTATCGATGAAGGTGATTTTCCTGCCGTCCGGCGAGGCCACCTGATAGGCGCCGATATGCTGGGTGATGCCGCCGGCCTCGCCGGAAACCACGTTGGCATGGCGCAGCGCGTCGAGCAGCGATGTCTTGCCGTGGTCGACATGGCCCATCACGGTGACGACGGGCGAACGCGGTTCGGTATCGGTGGAATCATCGACGACGTCAAACAGGCCTTCCTCGACGTCGGAGGCGGCCACGCGCTTGACGGTGTGGCCGAGTTCCTCGGCGATCAGCTGGGCGGTATCGGCATCGATCACGTCGGTGATCTTGTGCATGGCGCCCTGTTTCATCAGCAGGCGGATAACGTCGACCGCGCGCTCCGACATGCGGTTGGCGAGTTCCTGGATGTTGATGGCTTCCGGGATGACGACTTCGCGGGTCAGCTTTTCCTTCGGCTCGCTCGAGGCGTGCCCTTTCAGGCGCTGGGTGCGGCGGCGGAACGAGGCGATCGAACGTTCGCGCACGTCGTCGGCGTTCAGCGCGGTGACCAGCGTCAGGCGGCCGCGCTGCTTTTGCGGCGAAGGCTTTGCGGTGGTCTTGGGGGCTGCTACGGGACGCATGGCGCCGCCAGGGCCACGACGGACCTGGCGCGGAGCTTCATCTTCGTCGCTGGCCTCGGCGGCAACGCCAGGCGGGCGGGCGGGCGGCGCCGCTGCCGCGCGCGCGGTCGCTGCCGCAGCGCGGGCTTCGACCTCGCCAAAGCGCTTCTTGGCTTCGAGTTCGGCCTTGCGCTTGGCTTCCTCGTCCTGCCGGTGACGCTCTTCTTCGGCCTTGCGGCGGGCTTCGGCGGCCTCGCGCTCGGCCTGTTCGATGCCTTCCTTGCTGTTGCGGCGCTTGGCTTCCTCTTCCGCCAGACGCCGCTCTTCATCGTCGCGGGCCTTGGCGTCGGCGAGCGCGCTGGCGCGGGCGGAGCGTTCATCCTCGGTCAGCGTGCGCAGCACCACGCCCGAATTGTTGCGCGGCGCAACTGGCGCGGCGGGACGGGCAAGCGGCGGTCTGGCGGAAGCGGCCTTGGCCACCGTCGGCTCAGGCGCGCCGGAAGCCTCCGCTGCCGGCGCCTCACCGGCGAGGCGGCGCTTGCCGCGCTTTTCCACCACAACCTGCTTGGTGCGGCCATGGCTGAAGCTCTGGCGCACGGTTCCCGTCTCGACGCGCGGCTTCAGCGTCAAGGTCTTGCTCGGGACACTCAGTGTCTTGTCGCCAGGTGTTTTGGTATCAACCATTCAGCAGTCCTAATCTCGTTGCGCCGCGCGTGTCCGCACGGTTTGTATCGGCGAATTCCTAGTAGCGTTTCTTGGCCGTCTGGCCTTCGTTCTTGTCATCATCCGCCATCCGGTATCGGACCAGGATCTGGCTGCGCGACAGGAACCTTTTGCTCGCTGGGCCTGCGAGCAGGGCAGCATGTATCACATTTGGCCGGCCCAGTGCCAAATCCAATTGCTCGGAAGTCAGTGCGGTAACAACCGGAATTCGGGGTGATTCGTCGTTAATTCCGCCGTTTGGTCTGACAAATGCGTCCAATTTCCGGATTCCGTCCGGGGCGCCGTCGGAGGCGTGGATCAGGGCCTTGACCTGCGCTCTGGCCTGCCGGGAATCGAGCGCGTCCCCGACCTTGGCAAAGCCCGAGACGACCTGGCCGGCCTTGGCGGCTATCGCCAGCGCCTCGACCGCGCTGCGAATCAGCAGGGTTTCGGTATCGGCCGGCAGCGTCGCGGTGGCACGGAGATCGCGCTTGAAACCTCTGCCAAAATGGTTGCGGCGGACCGCTTCCGCAACAGCCCGCCGCGAGGCCGAAACCCATAGGCCGCGGCCGGGAAGCTTGCGCTTCAGGTCCGCCACCACCTCACCCTGAGGCGATACGACAAACCGGATCAACTCGTCGATCGGGCGCACCTCGCGCGTGACCGCACACATCCGCTTCGTCGCGTACCTGTGGGTTCGCGGTCCGTCGTCGAGATCGGGGTCAACGCTTGCCAGCATGCGGGTGCGATCGGCCTGTTCATCTGCGCATGGTCGGGGCGCAGAACGGATTTCCTGTTGGAACCAGCACGGGTCTATACCGGCTGGTCTTCGGTCGTTTCGGACTTTTTGGCGAGGTCGGCCTCGGTGATCCAGCCGGCGATGACGCGCGCCTGCATGATCATGTTCTCGGCGTCGTCGCGCGAGATTTCGTTGGCATCCAGGACACCGGGATACTTGGTCGGCTCGGCGCCTTCCTTGCGTTCGGTCCAGCCCACCAGATCATCGGTGGCGCAACCCGCCAGATCCTCCACGGTCTTGATGTCGTTTTCGCCAAACTTCACCAGCATCTTCGACGTCACGCCGGGGACCGTTTTCAGGGCATCGGCCACGCCGAGTTCCTTGCGTTTATTTTCGAGTTCGGCCTCGAGTTGCTCCAGATATTCCCTGGCCCGATTCTGCAGTTCATTGGCCGTTTCTTCGTCAAAACCTTCGATGCCGGCCAATTCCCGGACATCGACCAGCGTAAGTTCCTCTACCGAGGTGAAACCTTCCGACGCCAGCAACTGGCCGACCACTTCGTCGACATTGAGTGCTTCCATGAACACCCGCGTGGAGTTCTCGAAATCGGCCTGCCGCCGCTCGGATTCCTCCTGCTCGGTGAGGATGTCGATGTCCCAGCCGGTCAGTTGCGAGGCGAGCCGCACATTCTGGCCGCGCCGGCCGATCGCCAGCGACAACTGGTTGTTGGTGTCGGGCACCACGACCTCGATGCGCTCGCGGTCCTCGTCGATCACGAC
>JAGXAF010000214.1 GCA_018971675.1 Bradyrhizobium sp. | reverse complement strand
CGACCATGGCGCGGCCGCGGCCTTCGGCGCGGGTCTTGTGCACCAGCATCGACAGCGCGTCGACCGGCTCGTTGTTGACCAGGATCTGCATCTTGACCAGATCGGCAGGCTTGTAGTCGGTGAGATGGTAGTCGAAAGACGCATAGCCCTTGGAGACCGATTTCAGGCGGTCATAGAAATCGAACACCACCTCGTTGAGCGGCAGGTCGTATTTCACCATCGCGCGCGAGCCGACATAGGTCAGCTCCTTCTGCGAGCCGCGGCGGTCCTGACACAGCTTCAGGACGCTGCCGAGATATTCGTCCGGAGTGAGGATGGTGGCCTCGATCCACGGCTCCTCGATCTCGGCGATCTTGACCACGTCCGGCATGTCGATCGGGTTGTGGATCTCGATGGTTTGACCGTCGGTCAGATGCATCTTGTAGATCACCGACGGCGCGGTCGCGATCAGGTTGAGATCGAATTCCCGTGACAATCGCTCCTGAATGATCTCCAGGTGCAGCAATCCGAGAAAGCCGCAACGGAAACCAAACCCCAGCGCGGCGGAAGTCTCCATCTCGAACGAGAAGCTCGCGTCGTTGAGACGCAGCTTGCCCATCGCCCCGCGCAACGTCTCGAAGTCGTCGGCGTCGACCGGAAACAGGCCGCAGAACACCACCGGGATTGCCGGCTTGAAGCCGGGCAGCATGTCCTTTACCGGCTTGCGGTCGTCGGTGATGGTGTCGCCCACCCGCGTATCGGCCACTTCCTTGATCGCGGCGGTGATAAAGCCGATCTCGCCGGGGCCGAGTTCGTCGACCTGTTGCATCTTCGGGGTGAAGAAGCCGACCCGCTCGACGTCATAGCTGGCGTTGGTGCCCATCATGCGGATGCGCTCGCCCTTCTTCATGACGCCGTCGACGATGCGGACCAGCACCACGACGCCGAGATAGACGTCGTACCAGCTGTCGACCAGCAGCGCCTTCAGCGTCGCGCCGCGGTCACCCTTTGGCGGCGGGAGTCGCGTGACGATCGCTTCGAGAACATCGGGAACGCCAACGCCGGTCTTGGCCGAGATCATCACCGCGTCGGAGGCGTCGATGCCGATCACGTCCTCGATTTGCTGCTGGACCTTTTCCGGCTCGGCCGCGGGCAGGTCGACCTTGTTGAGAACCGGGACGATCTCGTGATTGTTGTCGAGCGCCTGATAGACGTTGGCGAGCGTCTGCGCCTCGACGCCCTGGCTGGCGTCGACCACCAGGAGGGAGCCCTCGCACGCCGCCAGCGACCGCGATACCTCGTAAGCGAAGTCGACATGGCCGGGCGTATCCATCAGGTTGAAGATGTAATCCTTGCCGTCCTTGGCATGATAATTCAGCCGGACGGTTTGCGCCTTGATGGTGATGCCGCGCTCGCGCTCGATATCCATGGAATCGAGCACCTGTTCCTTGCCCGCCATTTCGCGATCGCTCAGGCCGCCGGTCATCTGGATCAGGCGGTCGGCGAGGGTCGATTTGCCATGGTCGATATGCGCGACGATGGCGAAGTTGCGGATGTTGGAAATAGGTATGGATGTCATCGGCGCGGGATAGCATCAGCACTCAGACGCGGCAACCTTATTGCGCCGTCCGGGAAATCTATCTTCACGCCAAGCTGATTCCACTTTGCGCGAAAACACGCTAGGCATCGGTCATGTCGTTGGCCGGTTTCTCACCCGCAAGATTGCGCGTTTCCGCATCCTCGAAAGTCCGGCGGACTGCGGCGGGGCTTGCGGCGTCGGCTTCGGATCGCACCGGCGGAACGACGCTGGTGATCTGGTTTGCGACCGCCCACGCGCTGCTCTGGACCGAGATATTGACCAAACTCAAGGCGGCGCAGGATATCCATTTCGATGTCGCCGAAGCCTTTGCCTGGGGGCGGAAATTCCAGCTCGGCTATGGCAAGCACCCGCCGCTGTCGGGATGGGTCGCCGGGCTGTGGTTTCAGCTGTTCCCCGCCGCCAACTGGGCTACCTACGCGCTGGCGATGACAACCGTCAGCGTCGGGCTCGTGGTCTGCTGGCTGGTCGCGCTGCGCGTGGTGGATCGGCGCCGCGCGTTCTTTGTCGTGGTGATGCTCGCGCTCTATCCGATCTTCAATTTCAAGGGCTTCAAATACAATCCCGATCTGCTGCAACTCGTCACACTTCCGCTGCTGGTGCTGGCCTATCTGAACGCATTCGAGAAACGAACCGCGCTGGCCGGAGTCTGGCTTGGCCTAGCCGGCGCACTGGCGCTGCTGACGAAATACTGGGTGCTGACCATGATCGGGGCGATCGGTATCGCCGCGCTGTTGCATCCCGAGCGGCGGGCCTTCCTGCGCTCGCCGGCGCCGTGGGTCGCGATTGCGACGCTCGTCGTCGCGGTCGCCCCTCATCTGTGGTGGCTCAAGCAGGTCGATTTCGCCCCGCTGATCTACGCCGGCGATGTCTACGCTCTTACCGACCGGAGCGAATGTCTCAGGCTTGTGCTCGGCTATATCGGCCACAACCTCGCGCTGTCAGCCGCGCCCGTCATCCTGGCAGCCCTGACGCTGGTATGGCGGCATCCGCTGACGCCGGCGCGCGCATGGGCGCGCGGTGCCAATCATGGCGTGAACCGATCGCAGGCGCTCAACGTCTGGATCACCCAGATCGTGGTCGCGATCGGGCCGCCGCTCGGCGCGCTGGCTTTCATGATTTACCTGAAGACAGACTGGGGGATCCCGCTGTTCTTCCTGGTGCCGCTGGCGTTGATCGCGGTGCCTGGCCTGCGATTGCCGAAAATCGCGCTGTTTGATCTCACCATGATCTGGCTTGCGATCACGCTCGCGGTGCTGGTGGCCGCGCCCGAGATCGCGTCGCGCGAAATGGCCGGCTATCCCAACAGCGCCTCGGGCTACAGCGCACGTTCCGAACTCGCCCGCGAACTGACCGAAGCCTGGCACCAGCGCTTCGGTTCGCGCTGGGCCGTGGTCGCCGGCGCCACCGAGATCGGCGAGCCGATGACGTTCTACAGTCCCGATCATCCCGCGACATACACGCCGAATGAAATATGGTCCTCGGGGTTGACCTCGCTCGACGAGGCAAGGCGGCTCGGCTTCATCGGCATTTGCGATACCACCGACGAAAGATTGGCGGCATGCGAGAAGTGGATGGCGGCCAACGCCAGCGGTGCCGAGAACCTCGTGATGACGACGCAGCGCTTCTTCCAGGGGCATGCCGGTCCGTCGACGGCCTGGAAAGTCTATATCGTGCCGCCGAGGAAATAACTGCTGACGTCACATCACCGGCGACGGTGGCGGGCTCAGGCGCCTTCTTCGTTGAATTTGCCGGCCACCAGTTCGCCGATCGCAAGCAGGGCTGCTTCGGCCTCGGGCCCCGCCGCGGAGACAGTGATGGTTGTTCCCGGACCTGCCGACAGCATCATCAAACCCATGATCGAGGTGCCGCCGACCGTCTCGTTGCCGCGGGTCACCCAGACCTCGGCATTGAAGCGCTCCACCATCTGGACGAATTTCGCCGAAGCGCGCGCGTGCAGGCCGCGTTTGTTGATGATCGGCAGTTCACGGGATATCGCGCCCGGCGGAACCGCCGGCCCAGTGGTGTTTTCGGGCGAGGCTCCGTCCTGGCTCATTTGCCGGCTAGGACACGGCTGGCAATGGTGACGTATTTGCGGCCCGCCTCCTGCGCCATCGAGATGGCATCGGGAAGCGAGCGCTCTTCGCGGACCTTGGCAAGCTTCACCAGCATCGGAAGATTGATGCCTGCGAGCACTTCCACCTTGGGACGGCTCATGCAGGAGATCGCGAGGTTGGATGGCGTGCCGCCGAACATATCGGTCAGGATCGCGACGCCATCGCCGCTATCAACGCGGTTGACCGCTTCAATGATGTCGCTTCGGCACAAATCCGAGTCGTCTTCGGCTCCGATTGTGACGGCTTCGATTTGCTTTTGTGGACCCATCACGTGCTCGAGTGCCGCCTTGAACTCGTCGGCAAGGCGCCCATGGGTCACAAGCACTAGACCAATCATCGAAAACTCCTCGTGGGTGCTTTTGGTGCACCGCACGAACGCGCCACTTTGACCATCCGAGCCCCCCGCGCAAGAGGGGACCTTTGCGATTCTCCCGAAATCTGAACGTAGAGGGGGAGCATGAGCCGGTCTATCCGGTCGCGATACTGGGCCTCATATGGTTACCAATTCACTTCGTACAATCGGCCGAAATTTGGCGTTGATCAGCACCTTCGGTTGTCGTCAGAGCAGCCGCAACCAATGGAAGTGCCGAAAACCCAATTCCCACCGGAATTCGCGGTAGCTGGACGCCATGAATGCGGGTTTGCAGACTTTCTGGCGCCGGGAGGCGCTCTGCGTCCGATGCCGCCAGATCGACCACCAGCCCCAGAATGGCCTCTGCAGCGAATTCGCAGCGGCGGATGCCGAGCCCTCTGATCTCGATCAGGCCCGAGAGCAACGGCGCCGGGCGGACCATCAGTCGGTCGCCGCTCGTCCACAAATGCACGCGGTCGTCGCCGACCAGCACGGCGGGTGGAATCTGCCCTGTGCGCCCGGCCAGGATGAGATCGAACGCGAGTCGCGATTTGCCGGCGCCTGACGGCCCCCGGATCAGCACGGCGCGCGTTCCCACCAGTACCGCCGAGGCGTGGACGCTCGCCTCCGCGACATCCGTTGGGGTCATGACGCGGGCAGCCGGACCACAAAGCGGGCGCCCGTGACCGTAGCCTCGCCATCGGCGTTAGCGGGGCCGGGGCGGTTTTCCGCCCAGATGTGGCCGCCATGGGCTTCGATGATCTGTTTCGAGATCGACAGCCCGAGTCCGGAATTCTGCCCGAATCCCTGATGCGGACGGTCGGTATAGAACCGCTCGAAGATGCGCTCCAGCGCGTCGTCGCGAATTCCCGGCCCGTCATCGTCGACGACAATCTCGATTCCCGATTTCACGCGACGGCAGACGATCCGCACCTTGCCGCCGGCATTGGAAAACGACTGGGCGTTGACCAGGAGATTCGAGATCACCTGGCCGAGCCGCGAGTCATGGCCCGGCACAGAGAACGTATCGTTGGCGATCCGGCCTTCGAAGCGGACCTGGACGGCGACGTCATGGCCGAGTTTGGTTTCGTTGGCGACCGAGGTCAGCGTGGAGAGCAGCCGCCGCACGTCGACCGGGGCCATGTCCTGTCGCTGCAATTCGGCATCCAGGCGGCTCGCATCCGAGATGTCGGAAATCAGCCGGTCGAGCCGCTTGACGTCGTGCTCGATCACCGCGAGCAGCCGCGTGCGGCTGTTTTCGCTGCGCGCCAGCGGCAGCGTTTCGACAGCCGACCGCAGTGACGTCAGCGGGTTCTTCAGTTCATGGGCGACGTCGGCGGCGAACATCTCGATCGCCTCCATGCGGTTATAGAGCGCATCCGTCATGTCGCGCAGCGCGCCGGAAAGATGGCCGATCTCGTCGCGGCGGCGGGTGAAATCGGGAATCTCGACGCGGGTGCGGATGCGGCGGCGCACCCGCTCGGCGCTGTCGGCGAGCCGGCGTACCGGTCCGGCGATGGTGCTGGCGAGCAGCACCGACAGCACGATCATCACAGCCGCAGCAACGCCGCCGACTTTCAGGATCGCGAGCCGCTCGGCCGTGACCATCTGGTCGATGTCGCCGCCCTGGGTCGAAAGCATCAGCGCGCCGTACACTTCGCGGAAGCGCTGCACCGGCACCGCGACCGAAACGATGACCTCGCCGCGCTCGTTGATGCGCACCATGCTGCCCTTCTGACCGCTGA
>JAGXAF010000213.1 GCA_018971675.1 Bradyrhizobium sp. | reverse complement strand
GTTATGACTGCCGATGCGATCGGCCTGGGCGATTGCAAATACGCGCCGGCACAATTTCATTTCCGTCATCCCGGCGAGCGGCTGATCGATGGCAAGACTTCGCCACGGAAGTGCGATTCGTTCGTGCTGGTTCCGATCCAAAAGGCGACGTTACCAAGATGTCCGTCTCTTGATTCAGATCAAAGCCGTCCGAGGTGAATCTTGGTCGACACTCATAGTACGACGCCCGTTCGAGAGTCTGACCGATCGATCCGGTGCGATATCAGCAAGCACGGATCATGATCGAACTTCGTTCAATTGATATGGATCAACCGAACCGAACCCGGTCACGCTAGCACTGCTGGCCGGACAAACTGGATCAGGAACAGAACAATGAAAACCTTCCTGGCTTCCATACCCCTTGCAATGTCTGCTCTCACACCAGCAGTGGCTCAGGTTGAACTGAAAACCTATGCCAACACGGACGGGTATATCGAGACAAGCTAGACCGATTCTAAAATAGAGAGATTCTAACGCAAATTGCTCGCGAGTCCTTTCGAAACGTTTTCGAAACAGTTCTCGGAAGTGTTAGGTGCGCTCCTATGTCGCGGATTCTCCATTTTCCGCAGATCTAGGGGGCACATGTCATCGCATCATTGCACGGGCTTGGGAGCATCGAAATTCGAATTTGGCTTCAAATCGGTGCGCGCGGCGCTGCTCGCGGCGACCGCGTTGTCAATCTGCACCGGCAGCAACGCCGCCTTCGCGGGGGAAAGCAGCACGGACGAGGTATTGCTAAAGAAGCTCGACAAGATGGAGCGGCGCATCCAGGCGCTCGAAGCCGAGCTGAAGGAGAAGGAAAGCCACTCGCAGCCAGATGCCAGCGCCAAGCCCTCATCGCGGACGGGCCCGATCCGGAACGCCAATGCGACGGCATCATCCAGCGAAGTGAAAGCGGCGACAGAGACACCGGCCAAGACGGAGGCGTCGGCCAAGCCGATGCTGAACCTCCCGCCGCTTCCAGCGGCTGGAGACAAGCCTATTCTCGGGCTGGCGGATTCACCTGTGCCTGGTCTCAGCATAGGCGCCTATGGCGAAGTCAAGTTCGGTTCGATGCAAAACCCTGCCGCTAACGGTCAGTGGCAGAACGGCTTCGATGCGGCACGCTTCGTCCTGTTGCCGACCTATGCGATCACGCCAAACATCATCCTCAATGCGGAGATCGAGTTCGAGCACGCGGGTTCGGGCTTTGACAATGACGACAAGCTGCACGGTACCGCCGAGATCGAGCAGCTCTGGGTCGATTTCAAGATCATGGATCAATTCAACTGGCGCGCGCCCGGTATCGATCTCGTGCCAATCGGCTACATCAACCAGCACCACGAGCCGACGCAGTTCTACAGCGTGGACCGGCCCGAACTCTACAACGGACTTATTCCTTCGACCTGGAAGGTGCCGGCCTCCAGTGTCTACGGAACCATCACGGACGGCCTGAAATACCAGGTGATGGTCAGTACCAGCAACGAGGATTTTGGCGACTCCTTTGACAACCGTACCGAAGCGAAAACGGTCCCTTTGCCCGGCACGCCCTACATCGCGGGCATCGACGGCCTGGATGCTCTTGGAAACTCCAGGCCGCCGCTCGGCGACTTCCAGCAACTCAACAACGATGTGGCGGTATCGGGCCGGCTGGATTACGCGCCAGCCTTCGCGCCCGGCCTGGCCGGGAGCGTCAGCGGCTACTTCTCGCCCAATACGACGCCGCGCGGCGCGCATGACGATTTCGGCAACTTCCTTGGCAGGTCAAGCCTTGCGATGTTCGATGCCGAATTCCGTTACCGTGTCCCCGACACCGGCCTGGAACTGCGCGGCGAATATGTCCGCGCCGAATTCGGGCATCCGGAGAACTTGCGGGCGAACAACGATTCGGATCCCACCAACAACGTCGGCAAGGACATGTACGGCTATTCCGGCGAGATCGCCTATCACGTGCCGCTCGGAACCATCCTGAACAGCGAGTGGGAAGCGGTGCCGTTCTATCGCTATACCTACCAGAATCTGCAGACCGGCGGCTTTGCCGGGACCGATGCCAATCTGCCGACCGGCGCCGGTCAGCGACAATTCCATACCGCCGGATTTGCGATATTCCCGTCGCCGAAACTCGTGCTGAAGGCGACCTATCAGCATGTGATCGACAAGAGCCTCGTCGGAGCGATGTCGGACTCGTTCCTCGGCGGTGTCGGATTCTTCTTCTGAGATTGGCGCGGCAGGTCGCAACGGCAGCGCTACGGCGAAACGAGACAGGAGCCAGGTGAGAGATGACGTGGATCCGATATACGCTGCCGGCCGCGGCGATCGTGTCAGCTGCCGCGCCGGCCTATGCCGTACAGTATCTGTCGATCGGGGAGGCGCAGAAGAACGCGTTTCCGTCTGCGCATTTCACCGAAGTTCAGGCGGGCCGCGTCTGGAAGGCCGAAGCCGGCGGCAAGGTCGAGGGGTTCTTTATCTTCGACCGGGTCATCGGCAAGCACCTGTACATCGACTATGCGGTGGCGCTAACCCCTGGCGGCGCGGTGCATAAGGTTGAAATCCTGCAATACCGGGAATCCTATGGAGGTGAGGTCAGAAGCCCAAGCTGGCTGGCCCAATTCGTCGGCAAGACCAGCGGCAGCGCGCTCAAGATCAACGGCGACATCCGGAACATCTCCGGCGCGACGCTGTCATCGACGCATGTCACCGAGGGTGTGAAGAGGATCTTGGCCGCCTATGCCAATCGCCTGCGATAGCATTCGCCGCGCGCGGCCGCTCCTCGGTACCTTTGTGGAGATCGAGGTCGCGACTGCCGCCGGGCCGGGAACGGAGGCTGCGATTGACGCGGCATTCGCGGCTATTGCCGAAGCGCATCGGTTAATGAGCTTCCACGAGCGCGACAGCGATGTCAGCCATCTCAATCGGAACGCCGGAATTCGCCCGACGCGGGTTCACGCCTGGACGTTCCAGGTCCTGGAGGCGGCGGTCGAGATGCATCGACGCTCCAGGGGCATTTTCGACGTCACCGTCGCGCCGGTGTTGCAGGTCATGGGCCTGCTGCCTGGATTGGATAGTGATCCGGTCATCGTGCCGGAACGGCGCGTCACCGATGCCATCGAGCTTTCGCCCGAACGGACGGTGCGCTTTCGGTCACCGGCGATCACGATCGATCTTGGCGGGATCGCCAAAGGCTTCGCAGTCGATCGCGGAATCGAAGTGCTGCGCGGCTTCGATATACCACGCGGGCTGATCAATGCCGGTGGTGATCTGCGGGTATTTGGACAGGAGCCGCACATGATCCACGTTCGCGATCCGCGTGACCCGTCGCGATCAATTGGCCAGGTTGAGCTTGGAGACGGCGCCTTGGCATCCAGTGCACGTCGCTTCGATTTGGTGGACGGCGTCGAGCCCGGCAGTTCGGCCGTCATCGATCCCCGAACACAAAGGCCGGCCGGCTCGATCGATGGCGCCACCGTTCGCGCGCCGTCATGCATGATCGCCGATGCGCTCACGAAGGTCGTCATGATCTCCGGGGTCGGTGCCGGCGACCTGCTCGCGCATTACGGAGCGAGCGCCTTGTTGACCTCGGTTGACGGGGAGATGCAGATCACATCCGACTGGCCTCAGGCGGTGCACCGTGCAGCTTAAGAAATCATTCCGTGTCTCGATCTACGCAGCCTTCGCGGTCCTGAGCCTGAGCGGCGCCGTCTGGTTCCTGGCGAACTGGCAGAAAGACCTTTCCACCGGGGAGATCTGGCAGCAGGTCGCCGCCAATATGCTGATGATACACGGCGGCACGGCCATGCTGGCCCTGCTGCTGATAGGAGCCCTCATTCCGGTGCACCTGCTCCGGGGCTGGCGAAGCCGCAGGAATCGCGTCTCGGGAGCAGTCGTAGTGACCATCAACACCGTGCTGATCGCCACGGCTTTCGGGTTGTACTATCTCGGATCGGAGACCTTGCGACCCTGGATCAGTTGGATTCACCTTGCTGCCGGGTGTTCCGTCGTCCTGCTGCTACCGGTTCACATCTGGTTGGGGAGACGCGAGTCGAAAGCGAAACGTGACGCCAGCGCCAACACGCTTGCGTCGGTAAGCCACCAACCGGCGCTCTCAATCGTCCGAATTCAGGAATCGCCCGTGAAGAACTCCGACCGAATGACCGGGAAGCGTGACAAGCGAGCGCGATCATGAACGACGCCGAATCAAAGACAAAACAGAACCAACCTGAGCCGCGCGATGCACGGCGCGCTTCCGGCCAATTGACGCTGGATCAACATCCGACCTGCCCCTGAATTTACCTCCGCTGCCGGCGGTATTAGGGACATTGCCGGACCTGCTGCTGGCCCCGGCCCCGTCGCGAATGACCAACGCGGACATCCAGGTCTGTCAGCGGCAGTGACCCAACGGTCTGCCGGTGTCACGCAGGTCCGCGAGATCCGAAAATGATCTCCCAAGTGGCTCAGTCGAACCTTCCCTATCTCGCATGGTTTACGCTACGCTACGCGGCGCATACGGAATCCTACCGGACCGCCATCGCGGCAACGGCACAAAGACGATACGAGGAAACGCCATGACCCGTCTCAGCGCGCGTCGCGCGTCCATGTTCGCTGGCACCAGCCTGCTCGCGCTTACAACCTTTGCCCATGACGTCCGCGCCGAGGAGGCGCCGAAACTGCCTACGGCGGCGCAGACTGATCCCGTCGCCAACGGCGTGATGCAAGGCTTTCCGCCGCCGGCCGACAAGACCGTGCGCTTCAACGACGGATCTAGCGGCAAATTCCCGGGCACCCGCTGGGCGTTCAGCCATATACGCGAACTGGGGCCGACGGCTAATGTGTGGCGCGGCGAAGGTCCGGTCGCGCAACTGCCGCGCGCCGAGCGCGACCTCGACAAGATTCCCGTCACCACGCTGGACGGCGGGCGGATCACCTTCGGCGACATGCCGGCACTGACCTACGCCGACGGCCTCTTGGTGCTGCACAAAGGCAAGATCATCTACGAGAAATATTTCGGCGCGGGCGACGCGCGCCGGCCGCACATCGCCTTCTCGGTCACCAAGTCGTTCGTCGGCACGCTGGCGGCGACGCTCGCAGCGCAAGGCAAGCTCGATCCCGAGGCCCTGGTCGTCAAATACGTGCCGGAGCTGAAGGACTCCGCGTACGGTGACGCCAGTGTGCGGCAGGTGATGGACATGACCATCGGCGTCAAATATTCGGAGAACTACACCGACCCCAAGGCCGAGGTGTTCGACTATGCGCGGGCGGGCGGCATGGTGCCGCAGCCGACGGGCTACACCGGGCCGAAGACGTTCTTCGAATTCCTCGTGACTTTGAAGAAGGAGGGCGAGCACGACGCCGCCTTCGCATACAAGACCTCGAACGCTGAGGTGCTAGCGTGGATTGTCAAGCGCGCTTCCGGCCAGTCGATGGCAGATCTGTTGTCGCAACAGATCTGGCAAAAGCTCGGTGCCGAGCACGACGCTTATTTCATGGTTGATAGTATCGGCGCAGAAAGCGGAGGCGGTGGGCTCAACACGACGCTGCGCGATCTCGCGCGCTTCGGTGAAATGATCCGCAACAAGGGTCGCTTCAACGGTCAGCAGATTGTCCCGGCGGAAGCGGTCGCCGACATCGTAAAGGGTGGCGACAAAGAGAAATTTGCCAAGGCCGGCTACAAGACCCTGCCCGGCTGGTCCTATCGCGACATGTGGTGGCAAACCCGCAATGAGAACGGCGCGTTCGCGGCGCGCGGCATCTACGGGCAGGCGATCTACATCGATCCGAAGGCGGAGAT
>JAGXAF010000212.1 GCA_018971675.1 Bradyrhizobium sp. | reverse complement strand
AAGGTGCGGAAGCCCATGGTCTGCAACAATTCCTGCGCCACCTGCACTTCCAGCGTGCGATCGCCGCCGGGCTCCGGCGTCAGCGACATGCGGATGGTGTCGCCGATGCCTTGTTGCAGCAGAATGCCGAGCGCGGCCGACGACGCGACGATGCCCTTCGAACCCATGCCGGCCTCGGTGAGGCCGAGATGGATGGCGTAGTCCGCGCGGCGTGCCAGTTCCTGATAGACCGCGATCAGATCCTGCACGGCGGAAACCTTGGCCGAGAGGATGATGCGGTTCTTCGGCATGCCGAGTTCTTCGGCGCGCGCGGCTGACAACAGTGCCGACTGCACCATCGCCTCGCGCGTCACGGCGCGGGCATCGCGCGGCCGGCTTGATGCCGTATTCTCATCCATCAGTTTGGTGAGCAGCTCCTGATCGAGCGAGCCCCAGTTGGCGCCGATGCGCACCGGCTTGTCGTTCTTGTTGGCGATCTCGATGATGTCGGCGAACTGGGTGTCGCGCTTGTTCTTGAAGCCGACATTGCCGGGATTGATGCGGTACTTGTCCAGCGCCTCGGCGCAGGCCGGATATTCGGCGAGCAGCTTGTGGCCGATGTAATGGAAATCGCCGATCAAGGGCGTGGTGATGCCGCGCTTGCGCAGACCGTCGCGGATATGCGGAACGGCCGCCGCGGCCTCCTCGCGGTCGACGGTGATGCGAACCATCTCGGAGCCGGCGCGCGCGAGCGCTGCGACCTGCGCGATGGTGCCGTCGACATCGGCAGTGTCGGTGTTGGTCATCGACTGCACGACAATCGGCGCGCCCCCGCCGACGGCGACATTGCCGACCATGACTTGCGTGGTTTTATGCCGCGCGCTGGGGCCGGCGACGTCGTCTGCGGGTAATTTTTCGGGCTTGTTCATGGGCTCACAAATATCAGGTTTTGATGACATTCACCAAGGGCGCGGCGATGGCCAGGGCGCCGTCACCAGCACAGGTGTTTTTGTATTTGATATCAGTATCTTGCCAGACGGACTCGGGTCGCCTGCATGGCCTTCGGCCGGCACGACTCCCAAATGGTATATTGGACAGGAATCGCTGATTTGAAAGGGGGCAATGCGCGCTCTCCGCGACCCGCCTTTTCGTGAAGAGGACGCTGGTCGATTCGGAAAAACAAGACGTTCGTGCGTTGTCGATAGGCGCGCCCAACGAGCCACCCATGGAACATACCTTGGAACATACCTTGCAGCGGCGACTTGACCATTGAGCCATTGATCCGAGGCTCGGGTAGCCGGGCGGCAATCGCCTCCTTGGGTAACGCGCCGCTCGGCTATTTCCTCGGGATGGACCGGGGATGATGCCGGGCATCCGCGACCCAACCGGCGAAGGCTCAGCCCGACGCGGATCAGGGTCGCTGGACTCGAATCGAACATGGTGCTGGCCGCACAGTCCTGCGTGTGATTTATGATCGACGTTTCATATCGCCAAAAGCGTGTCAGGGATGACCGACGATCTGGAACCGGTGGCGTTGCGCCCGACCGTCGTTGACGGGCGGCGGCAGGAAGACGACTTTGAGGCGATCTGGCGCGGCCTGCCGGTCGGCCGGATCATGAAGCCGCCCGGCGAGTCGCATTGGTGGTGGGCCTGCAACGTCTACGGGCAGCCGCTCGGACCCAACGATCGCGGGCCGGGAATCAGTTTCAAGGACTGCCAGTTCAGGTTCAAACTGGCGTGGGCGAGAATCCGGGCCGCGCTTACCGAACAGGATATCTCGGTCGCATCGCGGCACGCCGAGCAGTTGGCCCAGCAACAGCCGTCGCACGCTGACGAGCAGCCAAAGCCCGAGGAGTTCCAGAGCCTGGCGAATAACCGGGCCGCGCCGCGACAGCGGATGTTGAAGGCCGCCAGCATCGAGTTCGGCGGCAGCGGCATTGATTGCGTGGTCCGGAACATTTCCGAGACCGGTGCCGCGCTCGAGGTTGCGAGCCCGGTCGGTATCCCCGCCGAGTTCATTCTCGTATTGCCGGGCAACACCGCCAAACGTCCCTGCCGGGTGGTCTGGGTGAAAGACAAGCGCATCGGCGTGACGTTCTCGCAGATCATGCCCCGGTAAAACGACGGAACGGAAACGGCTCTAGTGTCGCGCGACGCCGCGGGTATTCCAGTCGCTCCATCGCACCTGGCTGAGACTTGCAAGATCGGTCGCCAACGGCCGCCGGGTTTGCCGCTCATGCGCGGCGATGCATCGCTCGGATTCGGCGATCTTCCGCCTCAGGCTGGCGATCGCCTCCTGCTCGCTCTTTGTGTTTGATCCGGCCATCCGGCCGATCCGGAACCGGGCGATCTCGATAACCTTCAGGGCCTCGCGGTTCTTCTTGAGCTGAACACGGTGCCAGGCGACGTTGCTGTTGCTGTCGGCGATCATGTGGCGTCGTCCCTCCAATGCGGCAAACGTTGGACCGGACTCAATCGCGACACGCCGCAGCGCTGGCTGCGCCAGCGCGTCGGATCCAACCAATCTCGCTCCAAGAATGGGCCCAAGGATCGGTTGGTTTGGTTAACTGTTGGTTAACGGGCGAGGGGTCGCTGCCATCGTGGCGGCGAGTTGGTCGCTCGACCGGAGAACCCGGCATCGGCGCGATGAGCCTGCGGTTCAAACGCCGGCGTATCGGAAATGACGGAACACGCCGGCTGGATTTCCGAAAATGGGTTTTCTATTTCCCGCAAATGAACCTATCGTCGGCGGACCGTGAATTGGATACGTCATGCCCACGTCTATGATTTCTGCGCTGGATAGCCCTTCTGGATTCTCGGGCCAAGCGCAGGACCGGTTCCACCAACCCGCCACTATCCCCGCCGCGCTTCTCGCGCTCGGCATCGTCTTTGGCGACCTCGGAACCAGCCCCCTCTATACGCTTCAGACGATCATCCATCTGATGGGAGATCAGTTCACGGTTGAAGTCGCGCTCGGCTCGCTGTCGCTGGTCTTTTGGTCGCTGATCGTGACCATATCCATCAAATATTGTTTGCTGGTGATGCGCGCGGACAATCATGGCGAGGGCGGCATCCTTGCATTGATGATGATGACCGGCGCTCGTTGGGCGGGCCGCGGTCGATGGCTGGTCATGATGGGGCTGTTCGGGGCGGCGCTCATCTACGGGGACGGCATCATCACGCCCGCGATCTCGGTCCTGAGCGCGGTCGAAGGCCTCAACGTCGCAACGGATGCGTTCAAGCCTTACACCATGCCGATCGCGGTCGTCATCCTGGTCTGCCTGTTCGCGATCCAAAGTCGGGGGACAGGAGCGGTCGGAAAGGCGTTCGGCCCGGTTATGTGTGTTTGGTTTGCGACGATCGCGATCCTCGGCGTCGCCGGAATCGTGCATCACCCCGAGGTGCTGGCAGCAATCAACCCGATCCATGGCGCCCGGCTCCTGATGACGCACGGCTTTCTTGGCTTCGCGGTTCTCGGAGGCGTGTTCCTGGCTCTGACCGGCGGCGAGGCTCTATATGCCGACATGGGCCACATCGGCCGCAATCCGATCCGCGCCGCGTGGTACGGCTTCGTATTGCCGGCGCTTGTGCTGAGCTACGCCGGCCAGATCGGAAATTTCATCGGCGCTCCCGACCTCGAGGCGAATCCATTTTTCAAGCTCGCTCCGGACTGGTCGATTTATCCGCTGGTGGGTCTCGCGACGCTTGCGACCATCATCGCGAGCCAGGCGATCATCACCGGATCTTTCTCGATGACCCGGCAAGCCATGCAGCTTGGCTGGTTTCCCGGAGTTCGGATCAGCCAGACGTCGGCGGAGGAGTACGGCCAGATTTATGTTCCCTCCGTCAACTGGACGATGATGGCGCTCACGCTTGCCATCACCATCGGATTCGGCAGTTCGGATCGGCTCGCCGGCGCTTACGGCACCGCCGTATCCACCACGATGGTCCTGACGACGGCTCTTCTCTACCAGGTGATGCGTCATCGCTGGCACTGGTCCCGCCATCGAGCGGCCGCGGTCACCGGTATCCTGCTGGCGGTTGATCTCGCCTTCTTCTCGGCCAATCTCCTGAAGATTTGGGAAGGCGGTTGGATCCCGCTGACGTTTGGCGCGCTGGTATTTTTCGTCATGACGGCGTGGCACCACGGAGTTGAGGCCGTGCATCGGCAGAACGCCAGAGGGTCGCAGCAGCAAGGTACGTTTTTCAAGGGTCTCCAAGAAGACAACACCGCCCGGGTGCCCGGCACCGCCGTGTTTCTCACGCGATTCGGCAAAACCATGCCGCCGATCATCATCAACTATGTCGAGCGGGTCAGATCGTTACCAGAGACGGCGATTATCCTCACGGTCAGCTTCGAGAATGTCCCTCGCGTTCGCTCCCCGGAGCGCGTCCGGGTCGAAGAACTCGAATATGGCCTCTGGCATATGACGGTTCACTTCGGGTTTGTCGAAATTCCCGATATTCCCGCCGCACTCGCCGTCGCAAGGAAAGACGGAGTGCCGGTATTGGATGCGGCAAGTTACTACATCGAACGTTATGATCCGGTCAGCCGCAAGCATCAAAATCCCCTCTCACGATGGCGCGTGGCATTGTTTTCATTCATGTCGCGCAACTCTGCGCACGCCATCGACCGTTTCAAAATACCTTCGAACCTGCTGATCGAAATAGGCCGAAGGATCCAGTTGTAGACGGGCGGGTTGTTGCGACCTTCGTGTCAGGACGCTTGATGCGAGGCCAACATCGTCCGACAGGAGACGAGCCGGGCTATCAGGATCACCGGCCGAAAGTCCGGACATTCCCGCCGGGGTTCACTATTGGATGCGCGCGACTGGCCGGCCGCGCCGGAACAGTTTTCTGCCGTTATCGGTATGCTATAAGCAGCCCGACACATCTGGCGGGAGGCGGCAATGCACTGGAGATCTCGCTCGCGGATCATTGCGGTGGGCGGCCTCTGCCTTGCGGCGATGGTGACGACGGGCGCGCCCGCGCATGCACAGGCCATGCAGGTTGTTGGTGCTGGTCCCACGGATTCCAGCGCCACCGGGTCTGGCGCAGCCGATACAAACGCCACCTTCAACCCGTACGACCCGCAATGGACGCTCGCCGCGCCTTTCGGCTTCAACACCGCCTCCGGCATGGCCCCCGGAATCGACCGGCAGGCCTATACGATGAAGTTGGGGTCCGGGACGGTCGGATTGTTTGCTGCGTCCAACACCCAGGACGACGGCGCCAGAGCAATGGGAAGCACCGGCAATTTTTTTGATCCGCTGCCCTTTTCGCCGGTTCTGCCGCACGCAGACTGGTTCGGCGTCCTGGGCGATTCGGCGTGGCGATCATCCCTGGTCGGCACTTACAAATCGAACCCCAATGAGGCGCTGTTCAACGGTCTGTACACGACGGCGAGTTTTGGCGTCACCAGCTTTAAAACCGGCCCGGCGGGTCTCCCTGGCCTGACGAATTTCACCTCCGGCAATGATGCCACCGCACTGACGACGACCGCCGGCGTTGGCTATCAGATCACGCCCCAACTCAGCATCGAAGGCAGCGTCAGCTTCACGCAAATGCAGGGCTCGAACTTCAGGTAACCGCTGGCCAATTGAGACTTGCGAGAGCAAGGGCTGTTGTCGGTCCCACCATCGCTTCAACGATCCGCTCGCCGCAGCGACCAACCTTCCCGATCAGAAGTGATAGTTCACGCCGGCGGTGACCGCGTGGATCGTATTCTTCAAGCCGGCAAAGGTTACGGTGGCCGGGCCGACCGGGGTGGTGTCGATCAGCCTCACGCCGGTGGTGCCGAAGTCGTAGTAATCGTATTCGAGGACTACTGACCAACGGGGCGCAAAGGCCCACTCCAGACCGGCGCC
>JAGXAF010000014.1 GCA_018971675.1 Bradyrhizobium sp. | reverse complement strand
GCGTTCGACCTCGGCCGAGGTCGACTTGATCCTGGAGCTGATCTCGCTCCACGCGGCGACCAGTGCATTCTGCGCGTTGAGCGCAGTGGTCTGGATATTGTCGCTGGTACTGGAGGTAGCCGCGGCGAGCGACCGCTCGATCTCCGCGGAGATCGACTTGACCTGGCTGGCGGCGTCCGACGATGCGGCGATCAACGTGCTCTGTGCATCGCGCGCACCGGTGACGATGGCGCCGGCGGTGGAGGTGCCGGCGGCCGACAGCGTTCGCTCGACGTCGGCCGACAGCGACTTGATCTGGCCGGCGGCGTCGGCGGAGGAAGTCACCAGCGTGTTCTGGGCCTCACGCGCGCTGTTCAGGATGGAACGGGCTGCGCCGGTGCCGACTGCCGTAAGGGCGCGCTCGACTTCCGACGAGGTCAGCTTCAACTGTGCTCCAACGTCGGACGAGACGGTCAATAGCGACTGCTGCGCGGCGCGCGCGCCGGTCTGGATGGTCTCGCTGGTGTTGACCACGAGGTTGGTGAGCGAGCGCTCCGCATCCTCGACATGCGACCTGATTCCGGCCGACAATTCCTCGGCGCGCGCCATCAGGCCGTCGCTGGCCTGCCGTCCGCTGCTTTCGATGCGACCGGCCACGGCTTCGACGCGCGAGCCCAGCAGTTCTTCGAACTGGGTCACGCGAGTGTCGATATCGTTGGCCACGGCGCCGATGCGGGATTCGATGCCCTGGTGGATTTCCTGGAAGCGCGCCGTGATGGTGTCCGTCAACTGCGCGCTGCGGCCGTCGATGCTGTCGGTCGCGGCCAGGATGTGCTGATCGACAGCTTCAACCGCTCGCGCGGCGCCGTCGGTCAATGACGTCGCGAGATGGGTAAGGCGGGAGTCGATCGACTGGATCGCCTGGGTGGTGCCGTCGCTCAGCGAGGAGGTCAGCTGGGTGAGGCGGGAATCGATGGAATGGATGGCCTGCGCCGCGCCGTCGGTCAGCGATGACGACAGCGTGCCGAGACGGCTGTCGATGGTCTCGGTCACCGATCTGGCCCGCGCATCGAACGTCTGCTCGAGCGCCTTGAGGCGGCCATCGACCGACTCGTCGAAGCCCTTGATTCTGGTGTCGAGCGAAGCGTCGAGATCGGCCACCCGATTGCCGAGCGTGGTCTCGAACTGCACGAGGCGCTGGTCGAGCGAGGCGGTGATCTCGCCGCCGTTCGAGGTCAGGCGGGTGTCGAAGCCGTCGACATAGGTCTTGAGGTTTTCGGCGATATCCTGCGTGCGCTGGCCCAGCCGTTCGACGATTTCGCCGCCGAAGGTCTTAACGGTGCGGTCGAATTCCGAAATGTGGCGGCTGATCAAGGCGCCCAGCGTGCCGCTGTCGCGCGCAAATTTTTCCGCCAATTCGCTGCCCCGGTTCTTCACCAGTTCGTCGAACGCGCTGATCTGCAGCGACAGCGAGTCGTGCGCGGTCTCGGTTTGGCTGACGACCTTCGCCACCAGCGAATTGACGGTGACGTCGAGCGCTTCGCTGGCCTTGTCACCGCTGCCGAGAATCTGGGTCGCGAGCCGGTTGCCGACCTCGTCGATCTTGCTGACGAGATCGCTGCTGCGCAATTCGAGTTCGAGCAACAGGGAGTCGCCCGAATTCTTCAGGGAGTCGTGGACCTGCTCGGTACGGTCGGAAATGCCGTCGACGATGGTCGAGGAGCGCTGCTCGAAATCGCTGGTAATGCGGTCCATGCGTTCATTCAGCATCTCGTGGACGCGATCGGCGAGATCGACGAATTCGTTGTGCACGTGCCCGGTTTTGAAATTGAGGCTGGAGGTGAGACGCTCGCTGGCGTCGAGCACCGCGCGCGTGGTCTCGGCGCTGGCTTGCTCGAGGCGGTCGAGCAGGTCGCCGCCACGCTCGCCGAGCGCGAGGATCATGTTGTCGCCAGCATTGCCGAGCGCGCTGGTGATGTGGGCGCCACGCTCCTCGAGCGCGCCGGTGATGCTCTTTGCGACCTCGTCGACCCGCGAGGCGATCGCGTCGGAGATCAGCGCGATGTCATGGCGCAGGTCGATCTGCACGCCGGAAATGGCGCTGCGTACCTGTTCGGCCTGGCCGACCAGGTTGTCGCGCTGGTGGGCGATATCCTGCAGCAGCGCGCGGATACGCACTTCGTTGTCGGTGTAGGCACGTTCCAGCGCAGCGACTTCGTTGGCCACGAGGGTTTCAAGTTCGCCGGCTCGCGCGATCGCGCGTTCGACGCCATCGCCCATGGCCGCGACCTCGCGGCGGATCGCCTGACCGACAGTGACCATGGAGTCGCTTGCCGCGCCCTCGGGCTCCGAGAAACGCAGCGCGACCTGTGCCATCGACTGCGCGATCATCCGCATTTCCTGGCCGCGCCACGACAGGCTCGCCAGAAAAAACATCAGCAGCACGGGCGCGGCAAACAGCGCCAGCAGGCCGGCCAGCGCCAGCGTTCCGCCGGCGCCCTTGCCAATCGCGGCCTCCAGAGAGGGCAGGAAACTGACGGTCAACAACAGCGCGCCCACGACCCAGACCACGGTGAACAGCACCGCGAGTGTGAAGGCACTGCGGGCAGGGCGGCCTTGCTGGATGGCCTGCAGGATCTGTCCGATGTTTTCGCGATCGTCATTGGCGGCGCGGCGGGCCAGACGCGGGCCTTCGATCGGATCGATCGGCCGTTCGGCGGCGCCGGTCTCGTCTCCGAAAACCGGCGGCGAGATTGGTGGGGCGCTGGTGTCGCTGCGCATTGAATCGTCGCGCATTGACGCGCTGTCGCGGTCTGCGTTCGATGTGTCGCCGATGTCCAGGGCTTCCTGAATGGCTGAAAGCGCAACCTCGGTGGGGTCTTTGACCTTCTTGGGATTGTTCGCCATGTTCCGTCAGCCCCCCTCTTTTATTTTGTACGCGTCGGCAAGGCCTTGCGCGCCCCACGCAGGCCAGAGACGGTCCATCCCCAAATCGGTGCGCAAGCGCGGCGACCGGCCGGCTTGTCCGCAACATCTCCAACATCCTATTGGCTGAGCGACGCTAATGAAATGGTTCCGATTAAGACAATCTTAACCATCCCCGATCATTGTTAACGGCGTAGCGCTCTGCCGCAAGATATTCAAAGTTCTGGGAATTCCGGTCCGCTCTGGCCGATCCCGGCAGCTTTTGGCTAGAAAAACGGCGGACTTGCGGCGCAAAACTTTCTGTTAACTGTTTCCGTGTTTGGCTGTGAAAAACCGCGCTGCCCGGTTGAGCAGCGGGAACCGGGCTATTGCGATGCCGCTTCGTCTCCAACGGATTGAATGGATGCCATCGCCGCCGCTCGCCCCTGATGACGGTCCGATCGACAGCGGACATCTCGACCGAATGACACTGGGCGATGCCGGTCTGACCCGCGAGGTACTGGCAATGTTTGCGGCCCAGGCCGTCAGCCTGGTCGGCCGTCTTCAAAACGATCATTGTGAAAATTGGCGGGCGAGCGTGCCCGCGCTCGCCCATACCCTGAAAGGTTCGGCGCGGGCGATCGGCGCATTTCACGTCGCCGACGCCGCCGAAGGGCTGGAACTCGCGATCCGGAAGGGCGACGATCCGGCCGAGGCGCTGGCCGGTTTGAAAGAGGCCGTTGCCGAGGCGCGGACGGCCATCGACGCGATCCTCCGCCGTTCCTGATTGATCATGGTTTGCTGACCATGCGGCGCAGCCCCGCAGACTGCAGCCTCGCAGACTAGCGCTGAGCGGATCGACCCGTTATAGGACAGGCCGGACCCCTTTATCCTCCGCTAGTTACGAGCAATCATGGCCAAGATTACTTTTGTCGACCATTCTGGCGAGTCTCGCATCGTTGAGGTGGAAAACGGCGCGACGGTCATGGAAGCGGCCATCCGCAACGCCGTTCCAGGCATCGAGGCGGAGTGCGGTGGCGCATGCGCGTGTGCGACCTGCCACGTCTATGTCGATGAAGCCTGGCGCGAGAAAGTTGGCGCGCCCACTCCGATGGAAGAGGACATGCTGGATTTCGGCTTCGACGTGCGACCGAACTCGCGGTTGTCCTGTCAGATCAAGGTCAGCGACGAACTCGATGGTCTCGTGGTCACGACCCCCGAGCGGCAGGCCTGATGCCGGCTGGGCGATACTCATTGAGCGTCTCAGCCAGGGCTCGAAATTCCTGATGGTCCCGGCAGTTAGCGGCGCACGCTTGTGGGTGACCTCATCTTTCAGCACTGACACCGATCGCGCCGGGGCGACGCATTTTTCCAGCCGAAAACACCACCGGATCGAACACTACCGACAGGCGGCCGAAAGTCGCCGTTTCCTGAGCCGAGTTCGGCAACTCCGGCAAGGGGTTGCGGGCGGCCATTTATGGCTTTCCTCAAGCGGCCGTCTTGGCTAGACAGGCGCGGCCGGAACGCCGTCCAGACCTGCGTTGCAGGGTTCAACCGAAAAGAAGCTGACATGAGTGAAGCGATCAAGACCGACGTGCTGATTATCGGCGCGGGCCCGTGCGGCCTGTTTGCCGTGTTCGAACTGGGTCTGCTCGACATGAAAGCGCATCTGGTCGACATCCTCGACAAGATCGGCGGCCAGTGCGCGGAATTGTATCCGGAGAAGCCGATCTACGACATTCCCGGCATTCCCTTTGTAACCGGCCAGGGTTTGACCGACGCGCTGATGGAGCAGATCAAGCCGTTCAATCCAACTTTCCATCTCAATGAGATGGTGGAAAAGATCGAGAAGATCGGTGATCCCGGCTTTCGCGTCACCACCGACGCCGGCCAGGTCTTCGAATGCAAGGTGGTGGTGATCTCCGCCGGTGGCGGCTCGTTCCAGCCGAAGCGGCCGCCAGTGCCGGGCATCGAAGCTTATGAAGGCACCTCGGTATTCTACTCCGTGCGCCGGATGGAGCAGTTTCGCGACAAAGAATTGCTGATCGTCGGTGGCGGCGATTCCGCGCTGGACTGGACCCTCAACCTGCACCCGATCGCCAAGCGCGTGACGCTGTTGCACCGGCGCGACGATTTCCGGGCCGCTCCGCATAGCGTCGAACAGATGCGCGCGCTGGTGGCTTCGGGCAAAATGGAATTGAAGATTGGTCAGGTGACCGGTCTTGAAGGCGGGGATGGAATCCTGTCCGGTGCCACCGTCAAGGGCAGTGACAATGCGATCTCGAAAGTCAGCTGCGATACCATGTTGCCGTTCTTCGGCCTGACCATGAAACTGGGGCCGGTTGCGAACTGGGGCATCGCGCTTGAGAACAATCTGGTGCCGGTGGAGACCAGCGCGTTCGAAACCAGTGTGCCCGGAATTTTCGCGATCGGCGACATCAACACCTATCCCGGCAAGCTGAAGCTGATCCTGTGCGGTTTCCACGAGGGATCGCTGATGGCGCAAAAGGCGCATCGCTACGTCTATCCGGACAAGCGGCTGGTGTTCCAGTACACGACATCGTCGTCGAGCCTGCAGAAAAAGCTCGGCGTCAATTGATCCGATCGTTACGCGGGATAGCCTGTCACGCGATCGTCGTAAGTAAATGGCGGCGTATTTTGCGGTGCCCGGCTGGTTCCGGGAACCGGAAGGCCCAAATGCAGTACTGGAACCGACCGCGAAATGGCCTTAGTCTAGGTCGATTATTTTTGTGAGTTGGGTCAGGTGAATAATGATGCGGATTGGTGTTTCCAGATTCCGATTGCTCTCGTCGATTGCGCCCGGTTTTGCCTTGGCTCTTGCCTTGGCCCTTGCTTCGGTGGCGCTCGTCATGTCGCCGGCAAAGGCCCTGGAGCCCTCGGCGGCCGGGTTGTGGCAGAAGGTCGAGAACGGCAAGCCGGTGGTGTGGGTTCTCGTGGTCGATCATGATGGCGTCGACTTCGAGGGTGTGATCGCCAGGGAATTTCCTGAGCCCGGCGAAACGACGGTTCCGGACGACATTTGCTCGAAATGCACCGACGACCGCAAGGACGCGCCCGTCCTTGGCATTTCCTTCATCCGCGATATGAAGCGCAACGGATTGAAGTATGAGAACGGCAACGTGCTCGATCCGCGCGACGGCAAGATTTACCACGCCAAGATGACGGTCAGCCCCGATGGCCAGACGCTGACAATGCGCGGCTATATCGGCATTTCGCTGTTTGGCAAGGACGAGACCTGGCACCGGCTGCCGGATACCGCGATGGCTTCGGTCGAGCCCGCCATCCTGGCAAAATATCTGCCGACACAGGCTGCCGCGATAAAGCCGCCGGCTGGTGTCAAGAGGAGCACGGCGCACGCGCATTGATACGGGCGCTCCCCGCACGGCCGCTTCGCTTCCACCGATCCATCTCGGATCCGCACTTGGAGCCGTTTCCGTTCCGATGGAATCGGAACGGGGCTCTGGATTCTTGTTTTGACGCGTTTTCTTTACGCGAGCCGGTATCCGCCCACAGATCAATTCCGAGGGCATGCTTTGCTCGAAAACGCTCTAAATTAGTGCGCGTTCGGTGCGGTGGGTGCAGGCTGCAGCAGTGGCGGGGCCGGCTCAGATGTCACCTCCGCCACCGCGGCATCGAGACGCAGCACCGAGGTCACCGCCGGCAATGCTGCATCCGCCATCGCGGCGTGGCCTTCCGCGGTGGGATGGATTGCGCCGCCATAGACCGCTGACAGAACCCCCCAGGTCGCATCGTGGATGTCGGCGGGCTGCATCGCTGACGGCAGCCCCTGCGGATAGGTCATCGCGGCGAAGTAGCTGTCATTGGCATCGCGGATCCATCGCGCACGTGGCAGATAGGCGCGGTATTCCCCGGCGCTGCGGCCGCAGACCAGGGGCTCGTTGGCCGATGTCACGATATCGGGATCAAAACTGTCGCCCTTGTCCGAGAAACAGGCCCGATCGAATTCCGGGTCACTCTCGGCCCGGGCGCAGAACCCATGATCGGCGAACGATGCCTGATGGGCATCGACAAAGGTCATGCGGTCGCTTGAGGGATCGCGGCACAACACGCCTGACTGACATAGCGCCAGCGCCTTCAGTTCCGGCAGGAATTCGTTCTGCACGAACCCGGCGACATTGGCGAGCCGCTCCGGCGCGGCGTTGAAGGAGGGGTGAATATCGAAACCGGCGCGGCCGCCGGGGCAGGGCGTGCCGTTGGCCGCCAGCGCCGGGTTGGCATAGGAGACATAGACGACGTGGGAGAGGTCGCCGACCAGCGGTTTCAGTGCGTCGCGTAGTCTGGCGAAGCCGCGCGGCAGGTCGCGCGCCAGCTCCGCGCGTGAATCGTCGATCGATCCGATTACTCCGATACGCCTGAACAACTCGCGTTCGGTTGGCCCGTCGATGATGGTATCGGCGACCAGTCCGGAAAAATTGATATCGTTGGCGCCGATCGACAGCAGCACGAGGTCGAGCTGGCGGTCCGGTTGCCGGTGTTTCGCAGCCGCAAGCGCCTCGCGCAACTCGCTCACCTGCGCGTTGACGGTGCCCTTGCAGGTAGCGGATTTCGCGGTCGGGCATTCCCGCGCGCGTTGTGCGCCGAGCAGGCCGTCGGCGATGGTGGCGCCGGTGCAGGCCAGCGGCAGGTAGGTGACCGCGATATGCGGATAACGCACCGCGAGCGCCAGCGCGGTGCGGGTCTGGTAGCTGTAAAGCGAGCGGTGGCAGGCCGAATTGAACCAGAGCGCGCCGTGGCGCTGCCAGTTCTGCAACGTGTCCGGGGCCTCGCAGGCGCGGCCGCCCTTGTAACCGGCGCGGCTCGGGCGGAAATATTGCGAACTCGCGGTGCCGAGATAAGAGCGGAAGCAGAAGCCCTCGTCGGCCAGCGCGACCGGCCGGTCCGGATTGCCTTCGCCGGAGGCGATGCTGTCGCCAAGGCCGGCGATGAGGATGTCGCGCACCTCGATCGCGGTAGCTAGCCGCTGCGGAGCATCGGTGCTCGAGACATCCACGGTGACATTGGTGGCGCGGCCGTAGGGTACCCTGAGATTGATCGGTTCGGCGCAATCGAGCGTCGATTGTTGAGGGGGATCGCCGTTATCGAACGACCACGCGCAAATGGAGCCGACCGGAACCTGCCCGGTGAGGCGAACCGTGACCGGATGGTCCACCGGCGTCAGATAGCTTTCCTTGACGTTGTCACGCGTGCAGGGCTCGCTGACGCGGCCGGTCAGGTCAATGCAGAGGCGATTGATGATGTTGCGAGACCAGCCGCGGCCGTCGCTCTGCCGCTCCAGCAGATCCTCCGACGCCAGAATGTTGCCAGCCTGGGCGCTGTCGGTGTGAAGCTTGAAATCGCGTTCTTCGCGGAACAATCGGAAACGGTTGCGGACTTCCCACGAAATCTGCATCGACGGGGCGCCCGGCGCACTCGGCGCGGTCGACGGGAATATTGGCGTCGCCATGGGCGCGGTTTGGGCACTGGCCCGATGGATCGGAAGCGCGGCGAGCAGCGCGCACGAGACTATCGACAGGAGCGGAATTCGGATCATGGCGCGTTTGACTTTATTGGTGGGGCAGAAATAAGAGCGATCGGCACTCAGGCCCGATTCCGTCCCAAGCCGGCAAGCTCTCGATCTCAAGCGTCATCAAGACGCAATCCCACTGTCCTGTAACCGATAACACCGGAGCTGCTTGATCAGACAGCCCCGGGAAATCCGCTTCCTTCAGGCAAGCATCGTCCGCGCCGCGACGAACCCGGCGGTCGTCAACGCTGCGATGTCAGCCGCTTGACCGGCTGCGGCACCGCGGTTTGGTTCGAGCATTTGTCGTCCATCCGTCGGCGCTCTTGCCAGGGCTGCACGACGTTGAGCCAGAGCTCGCGGGTGCCCATGATGGAAATCGCGATGCCGAACGGAATCATGAAGTACAGCACCCGGAATACCAGCAGCGTGGCCAGCAACTGTTCGCGGCCGAATTGCGGGAGCGCCACCAGCATCGCGGCGTCGAACACGCCGAGGCTGCCCGGCGCGTGGCTGGCGAATCCGAGCAGGGTCGCGAGAATGAACACCACCGCCAGCGAAATGAAATCGATATACGGCTCGGTCGGCATCAGGAGATACATCGCCAGCGCACAAAAGCTCAGATCGACCACGCCGATCAGCATCTGCAGCAGCGTCAGCCGCGCAGAAGGCAGCACCACCTTCCAGCCGTTTTGCCCGAGCTCCCTGCGGCTCTTGCCCGTCACCAGCCAGACGAAATAGGCGGCGATGCCGGCGAGGCAGCCAAGCGCGATCAGCCGGTTGATGGCCGATGGCAGCAGGTCCATGGCACTGGCGGCCCATGGGTGCCAGGCCATGCCGAAGCCGAGCACGAACAGGTTGCCGAGCCAGAAGGTCAGGCCGGAGAGAAAGCAGATCTTGGCGACGTCGATGGCGTTCAGCCCGTAATCCGAATAGATTCGGAATCGGATCGCGCCGCCGGTAAACACGGTGGCGCCGATATTGTGGCCGATCGAATAGCTCGCAAAAGCCGACATTGCGGCGATCCGGTACGGCACGTGCTTCTCGCCGAGCGTTCGCAGCGCGAAGAAATCATAGAATGTCAGCGTGCAGAACGCCCCGATCACGCACAGCGCGGCGAGCACGATGTGATGCGGTGATATTTCCGTCAGCGCCGTCAGGATGACGCCGGTATCGACGCCCTTGAGGGTGCGGACCAATGTCGTGATCGCAAGGACGATAATGACGAGACTTGCGACTATCCCCAGTCGCTTCCAACCAATCCGTTCCTTGAAGCCACGCCCCAGCGTGGTCAGTAGTCGATGCATTCATCCTCCCGGCGGGGCGGCGGCAACAGGCATGTCTTTCTTGAGATCATTGATCGCAAGCCACTGTCAATCGCTCCATAGGCGTAGACCCATAAGGCAAAAACGGGCCGATGTGCAGTTCTTGACAAGCTTATCTGGGGCTCTTGGCCCCGAAGTCTGTCATATCCCGTACATATGTCCTTTACGTAGTGTGTGACGCGGCGGATTCGAGTCTTGAAATACGCACCCTAAATCCTATGCACGGGAGGCGATGGGCCACGGTCCGGTCGAGTTGCCTGCTCGATCGCGATGTTTTTTCGCGGATTGCGGACTTGTCGGCAGCCGGACGCAGGGAGCGCTGACGGCTATCGCCGGTTTCCGCGCATAGTTCGACCGGCAACGAAGCGTCTCATGGAAACAAGAGCCTAGATCAGGGGTTCCTCGAGGGAGGTGACCATGTCAGGCACATCATTGAAATTTCCCGCGGCCGTGCATGACGCGCCGCAATCCCGGTCGAAACCGGATCGATCCGGTTTCTCGACGCCGCTGACGCTGGCAGCGATGAGCCTCGGCTACGGCGTGGTTCAACTCGACGTCACCATCGTCAACACCGCGCTCGGCAGCATCGGCGCCTCCCTTGGCGGCGGCGTTTCGAGCCTGCAATGGGTCGTTAGTGCCTATACTATCGCGTTTGCCGCCTTCATTCTGACCGCTGGCGCGCTAGGCGATCGCATCGGCGCCAAGCGGGTGTTTGTCGCGGGCTTTGCCATCTTCACTGCCGCCTCGGTTGCCTGCGCCCTGTCGCCCGATGCCGTATTCCTGATCGCGGCGCGCGCGGTGCAGGGATTTGGCGCGGCCGTGCTGGTGCCGAACTCGCTGGCACTTCTCAGCCATGCCTGCCCCGAAGACAAGGCGCGCGGCCGCGCGGTCGCGATCTGGGCCGCGGGCGCGAGTCTTGCGCTGACGGCGGGTCCATTGGTCGGCGGCGGACTGATCGCGCTGGTCGGCTGGCGTTCGATCTTCCTGGTCAATCTGCCGATCGGGCTCGCCGGCCTCTGGCTGAGCTGGCGCTACGCCAGCGAGACGACGCGCTCGCCGCAGCGTGAGATCGACCTGCCGGGGCAGCTCGCGGCGACCGCCGCACTCGGCTCGCTCGCCGGCGCCATCATCGAAGGCGGCTCGCTCGGCTGGAGCAACCCGTTGGTGATCGCGGGCTTTGCCGCGGCCGCCGCGCTTGCGATGTTGTTCGTGCTGCAGGAACGGCGCGTGCCGCAACCGATGCTGCCGCTGTCGCTGTTCGGTCGCCGGATGTTCGCGCTGACCTCGCTGGTCGGCCTGCTGGTCAACATCGCCTTCTACGGGTTGATCTTCATCTTCAGCCTGTACTTCCAGCGCGTCAACGGATGGTCGCCGTTCGAAACCGGGCTTGCCTTCGTGCCGATGATGGGTGCGGTGCTGCCGGTCAATTTGCTGGCGCCGCGTCTGGCCGAACGGATCGGCGCGCCGGCGACAATCGCCGCGGGCGCCGCATTGTCGGCGCTTGGATGTCTGGCGTTGCTGGGGATCGGGCAGGGCACCGGCTATTCGGCGATGTGCGTGCAACTGATCGTGATAGGTGCTGGCCTCGGCCTGCTGGTGCCGCCATTGACGTCAACGTTGCTTGGAAGCGTCGAAAAGCAGCGCTCGGGCATTGCCGCCGGCGTGCTCAATGCGACCCGGCAAACCGGCAGCGTGTTGGGCGTCGCGCTGTTCGGTTCGCTGGCCGGCCAGGACAACGGGCTGCTTCCGGGCGCGCATCTGTCGCTCGCGATCTCCGCGGGCCTGCTGCTTGCCGCCGCTGCCGCGATCTGGTTTGGCGCTGGCGTCCGGCCGTGCAATGAGGGTCTAACCGTTTCCGTTCCGATGGAATCGGAACGGGGCTCCAGATTCTTGTTTTGACGCGTTTTCTTTACGCGAGCCGGTATCCACCCACGGATCAAGTCCGAGGGCATGCTTCGCTCGAAAACGCTTTAAGCCTCGCGCAGCGCGAAATACGCGCCACAAAACGCCATTGCCGCGCCGAGGCACAGCGCGACGATCCCCGCGAGCACGCCCGACATGGTCGGGACCGAGCTTGGCCCGGAGGCGACCGCGGCCGCACCGAGCAACAAGAGAACGCCGACTGCGATCAGGAACTGCCGCATCCGTCGCGGAATCTGTCCGGACACCGCGCTCCGCATCAGATTGACAGTGAAATAGCCGCCGCCAAATCCGGCCGCCGCGAGCAGCCACCACGCGACCGCAGCGCCGGCCGGCATGAATTCGCGGGCATCGGACCGCCAGAGGCCGCCGAGGTCGAGCCCAAAGCGTGCGCCGAGCATGTGCACGGCCAGCGCCAGCAGCACGCCCGAAACCACGGCACTGGCCAGGATCAAGCGCTGCGGGAAAAAAGTCGTCTCGGCCATGCCGTGCTTGTAAGATAAAGCCTGTCGGCCGCGCAAGCCGACTTCAACCGGATTAAACAACTGGATCAGATCAACTGCAGGAACAGGACCAGCCAACGTTATCGGCGGCGGGCGCTCCCGTCATTCAATATGCCTACAGGGCTTCGCTGATCGGAGCCGCACACCGGTTCGAACTGACCGATCAAGGCCTGTCCTGGCGCATTGCCGGCAGAACCGGCGTCTGGCCGTATGCGGCCATTTCCAAAGTGCGCCTGTCCTTTCGTCCGGTATGGATGCAGGCGCGCCGATTTCGCGCCGACATCGAGAGTGTCGATCGCCAGCGCATCGCCTTGCTGTCGACGAGCTGGCAGACTTCGGCGTTGATCGCGCCGCAGGACCATGACTATCGCATC
Source organism: Bradyrhizobium sp. (assembly GCA_018971675.1). Classification (GTDB taxonomy): domain Bacteria; phylum Pseudomonadota; class Alphaproteobacteria; order Rhizobiales; family Xanthobacteraceae; genus Bradyrhizobium. The sequence continues at coordinate 15,568 of JAGXAF010000014.1, read as the reverse complement.
TTCATCCTCGAACTGCACCGCCGCATGGCGGCGGCCGGCAGTCAGGCTGAGTTGATCGGGGGCCTCAAGCCGCGCCTTTATGTTGCGGCACTAGTGATGCTGGTGCTGGTCGGGCTGGCGATGGCGGGGCTGCTGGTTCGCGCCGTCCTGTCGGGCGAACTCGCCGGCATCCTGTTTCTCATCGGTTTTGCGGCCTTGTTCGGCTGGCAGGTCGGCGGCTTCGTCGGTCGCAACCGACCGCGGGCTTACAGCTTCGATCATCTGCCGAGGGCGTTGCTGCCGTAAGGGAAGCCGCGTCATTCGGGGTTTAAGGGCTGTGCGGGTGGCTCACGGCCTGACGAAGCGCGCCGGCGGAAAATTCAGTTGTGCTCTACTCGCCCAGGGTCTGCCTCAGCAGTTTCGGACTGACAAAAAGCACGAGCCTTCCGCGGCGGAATGCCACATCGGACCAGTCGTCGATCGCAAAATCGAAGATCGCGAGACCCGACGTCGGCAGGTTGTCAGCGAGCGTCCGGCGTCCGGCGGCGTCGCCGCCATCGGTCAGAGCCAACGCCAGTTCGTGCATGCCCGGGTTGTGCCCGATTACCATCAGCCGTTGCGCGTCACGCGGCGAAACCTCGCGGATGCTTTGCAGCAATTGGGCGGAATCGGCGCAGTAGAGATCGGGTTGCAGTTCCACACGCGGCCGCGGGACCCGATCCTTCATCGCCGCCCAAGCTCGTTCCCAGGTCTCGTACGCCCGGACCGCCGGTGAAATCAGCACGGAATCAGGAACCGGGGGATGGGAGGCAATAAAGTCGCCGATTTCTGCGGCGTCCCTGCGGCCACGCTCGTCGAGGCGGCGGTCCCGATCCCGGCCGCTTGGCGAGTCGCTCTCGGTCTTGGCGTGACGCAACAGCATCAAACGGCGCATGACGCAATCTCGATTCGTTCAAGGTTCCGCGGATTAATGTACAGACTGTGGCTCAGGGCAAGGTGACAACCGCTCAATCGATCCGTAAGAAAACGACATGAGCGAGACGTCCGCCGACGCGCCCAACATAACCGACACCGCAGCGCTGCGCGAGCGCTCGCGGCTGTCGTTTGATCTCGATGTCGACATCTGCGTGGTTGGCGCCGGCCTGGCCGGCCTCACGGTGGCATTGGAGGCGGCGCGGCTCGGCGCCGGCGTAGCGGTGCTCGAGGGCCGCCACGCTGGCTGGAATGCATCCGGTCATCAACTCGGCACGGTGATGCCGGGCTACCGCCTGCCGATCGGCGAATTGATCGAACGCGTCGGATTCGAGGACGCCCGCGAACTCTGGTCGTTGTCGAAGCAGGGGGCCGACTATGTGCGGACCAGCGCCACGGAAGAACTGATGCCGGGCATCGGCCTCAGCGAAGGCGCGCTCGAGGTGTCCAACGTCGATGTCGGGGATCAACTGATCAGCCGGCTGCAGATGCTGAACGAGGATTTCGAGACCGAAGCGGAAGGCTGGCAGGTCGATCGGGTCCGCGAGCGGCTCAAGACCGGGCGTTATTTCCACGGCGTGTATTACCCCGGGGCATTTCAGCTCGATGGCCGCAAATATGTCCACGGCCTGGCGGCGCTGGCCCGGCGGGCAGGGGTGCGCATCTTCGAAGATACGCCGGTTGTCAGCATCGACCCCTCCGGCATCCGCAAGCGCATCGTGACGCCGTCGGCGCGGCTGCGTGCCTCGCACATCGTGCTCGCCGGCAACGTTCATCTGGGCGCGCCGCTCCGGCGGCTGTCGGAAACGCTGTTGCCGATCTGGCGCTATGCCGCTGTGACCGCACCGCTTGGCGAGCGCCTCGCCGAGGCCATCGCGTTCCAGGGATCGGTCACCGACAGCGACGGTATCGATCACTACCGGATCGTGGATGGCGACCGCCTGATGTGGGCGTCGCCGGAAACCACCTGGGCGGTGCGGCCGCAGCGGTTCGCCGCGACGATCGCGCGCCGCATTCGCACGATCTTTCCCCAACTGGGCGAGGTCCAGATCGCAGATGTCTTCAGCGGCGCGGTGGGGCAGACCGTGCACGGCATGCCGCAGATCGGCCAGTTGCGCAGGGGTCTGTGGGTAGCCAGCGGCTTCGGGCGTCAGGGTCTGAATACCTCGGCGATGGCGGGCCAGTTGATCGCGCAGGGCATTCTGCAGGGCGATGATCGCTGGCGGCTGTTTTCGCCTTTCGAACTGGTATGGGCGGGCGGCCCGGCCGGCCGGGTTGCCGGTCAGGTCGTTGCCCTGTGGGTCAGGGGAAGCTCGACCGCGGCCGGCGCCCTGGCGCGTTATCGGGAACGCGCCAGGGCCAAAGAACGGATTCGCGAAGCGCGACTGGTCGAAGCCAATCGCCAGGCCGAAATCCGGCCGGCGCGCCCACGTCCGCGACCCGGCCCACCGAATCCGGAGCGCTCGCCGGCGCCGGTCGCGGCGGAATCGGAGCAGGGCGAGGGTGGGTTACCTTCGATCTCGCAAGAAAGTGAGAACGCCTGGCCAGGACCGGTGTAACTTCCGTTGCCAGGCGCCGTATCTCCCGGCGAAACACTAGATGTGCCTGACATCACGGAGATCGCCATGATTGACCGCCGTATCCTGCTCGCATCAATTGCCGGCCTGTTTGGCGGCATCACCGGCCTTCGCTGGCTGGGCGGCGCTCCGGCGCAGGCCGCCGAGAAGTTCGAGATCGAGAAGACCGACGCCGAATGGCGCGCGCAATTGACGCCGGCGCAATATCAGATCTTGCGCCAGGAAGGCACCGAACCTCCCTTTACCAGCCCGTTGCTTCAAGAACACCGCAAGGGCATCTTCGCCTGTGCCGGCTGCGACCTACCGTTGTTCTCCTCGGAGACCAAATTCGAAAGCGGCACCGGCTGGCCGAGTTTCTATCAACCGCTGGAGAACGCGGTCGGCAAGCATGAAGACCGGATGCTTGGCATGCTTCGCACCGAGATCCACTGCCGCCGTTGTGGCGGCCATCTCGGCCACGTGTTCGACGACGGTCCGAAGCCGACCGGCCTGCGCTATTGCATGGACGGCCTCGCGCTGCAGTTTCATCCGGCGGCCCCGTCGGCGACCTGAGCCTGTTTTCTTCGAAACGCACGGCAACCCCCGGCAATATTTGCCAGCCCGGCAATTGTGCCCCGGTCTTCGGACCGGGGAATTTTTATTCAAGCCATTGAAATAATACGATTTTTGTATCTGGCATGGGGCTTGCGACGTCTCCCCGCGACAAGGGCCACGGAAATGCCGGCTGGCCGCCCCTGATCGAATGTGGAGACGATGTTATGGGTATCTTCGACGCGATGAATACGTCGGTTGGCGGTCTGCAGGCGCAATCCTACGCGCTTCAGAACATCTCCGGCAACATCGCGAACTCCTCGACCGTCGGTTACAAGGGCATCAACACGGCTTTCGAGGATCTCGTCGCCCAATCGACGACGCCGACCACGCAAGTCGCGGGTGGCGTTAACGCATTTTCCCGACAGACCGTCACGACGGGGGGCACCGTGTCCACGTCGACCGTCGCGACCAACATGGCGATCAACGGCGACGGCTTCTTCTCGGTGCAGAAACCCACCAGCGTCGTGGACAATCAGCCGGTCTTCAACGGCGTCACCAACTACACCCGCGCCGGCGATTTTCAGGTCAATGCCAACGGCAATCTGGTCAACGGCGCCGGATATTATTTGATGGGTGTTTCGGTCGATCCAAAGACCGGTAACCCGCTGGGCAGTGTTCCGACCATTCTCCAGTTCCAGAACAACTTCGTCCCGGCGCAATCCACCACCGCGATTCAGTACGCCGCCAACCTTCCGACGACGCCCGCAACCTCCGCGGCGAGTACCGCGCCCGCGCGCTCGATCACCGCCGCCGGCGGCCTCAACCCGAACGACTTTCCCTCCGGTAATCCCCTGGTGCTGGGCTCGCCAGCGCCGCCCGCCAACGCCAATATCACCGGCACCGCGGTCAACAATCAGATGGGAAACCCGATCACGACCAGTACCGCCCTGTCGGGCGCGACCGGCACGGACTCGCTGACCCCCGGGTTCTCCGTCGGCGACTCCATCGTGGTCGACGGCACAACCATCAATTTCGTCAGTTCCGGAGCGACCGGAAACGACGTTAACGTGACCGACAGTATCGGAACTCTGCTCAACAAGATTTCCAATATCACCGGAGGTAACGTCGGTATCACGGGTGGCAAGATCACGCTGGGCACGGGCACCAACCAGGATCTGGTCGTTGCCGCCGGTGGCACCAATCCAAGCCCAGCCTATACCCAGGCCGTGAACGGCCTCACTGGCCTCGGCTTCACCCTTACCAACGGCCAATTCACGCAGGCGAGGGCGCCTGGCACCAATACCGGCACCGGCGCCGTTGCCGCCAATGACCTGACGGCGTTCACCAGCGAATCCATCAGCGGCGGCGCGGTAACGGCTTATAATTCGGCCGGCACACCGGTTAACCTGCAATTGCGCTGGGCTTTGGTCTCCACCGCGGGCGGTCAGAATACCTGGAATCTGTTCTATCAATCCAACTCCACCGCGACGGGCACGAACGCGATGTGGACCAACGTCGGCACCAACTTCGTCTTCAACTCCAACGGCAACCTGGTCAGTCCAAGCGGTTCGGGCATCACAATTCCCAACGTGAACGTGAATGGTCAGACGCTTGGCAACATAGCCATGAACTTCAGCGCCGGCGGCCTGACGCAGTATGCCAGCACCACCGGTGCTGCGACCGTGAACCAGATAACTCAGAACGGTTATGCCGCCGGTCAGCTTCAGTCGGTCGCCATCAACAATAGCGGGCTCGTGGTCGGCACGTTCTCGAATGGACAGAATCTTGACCTGGCGTTGGTCACGCTGTCGCATTTCAACGGCACCAACTATCTGCAGGCGCTCAGCGGCGAAGCCTACGCCGTGACCGAACAGTCCGGCCCGGCGATCGCCGGCGCGTCGGGCAGCATCAGCGGTTCGTCGCTGGAGGGGTCGAATACCGACATCGCCGACGAATTCACCAAGCTGATCGTGACCCAGCAGGCCTATTCGGCGAACACCAAGGTGATCACCACGGCCAACGACATGGTTCAGAGTCTCCTCAGCGTGCTGCGCTGATCGGCTCGAGACAAGGCCAGTGTAACGTAATCGAAGGCGGGCAATAAGATGGGTTTGAGTTCTGCCCTTGCAATTGCGATGTCCGGTCTCCGCGCCAACCAGGCCGCGCTTTCGATCACGTCGGGCAATGTCGCCAACGCGCAAACGCCCGGCTATGTTACCCGGACTCCGAACCAGATCGAGGTCGCCACCGGCGACTCGGGCAGCAGCGTTCAGGTAACCGGCGTCAACCGCCAGCTCGATCTTTACGTTCAGAGCCAGTTGCGCACGGAAACTTCCGGCGGCGCTTATGCGGACCAGATGGCCAATATTCTCGGCCAGTTGCAGAACGTCTATGGCCCGCCCGGTGGCGACGGCACGCTCGAGACGACGTACAACAACTTCACCAGCGCGCTGCAAGCGCTGTCGACCAGCCAGGGCAGCCAGTCGGCGCAGACCTCTGCGCTGGCGGCGGCCCAATCGCTGGCGCAGTCGCTGAACGCCACCTCGCAGGGCATCCAGACGCTGCGCTCCAATGTCGAGCAGGATATCGGCTCGTCGGTGGCCCAGGCCAACGCCGATCTGGCCCAGATCGCCACCATCAACGGCCAGTTGCAGGGACTGCCGCCGACCGATCCCGCGGCCGCCGCCCTGATGGATCAGCGCGACAGCGCGGTCAGCGACCTGTCGAAACTGATGGATGTCCGCACCGTCACAAACTCCGCCAACGAAATCAGCGTCTTTACGACAACCGGCGTGCAACTGGTTGGCGACCAACTGGCATCGAAGCTGGTCTTCACCTCGCCGGGGCCGCTGACAGCCAATTCGCTGTACAGCAGCGACCCGACCAAAAACGGCGTCGGCTCGCTCACCATCCAGTTTCCGAATGGTGGCAGCCTAGACATGATCGCCAACAACGCGATCACTTCCGGCCAGATCGCGGCCGACCTGAAATTGCGGGACCAGACCCTGGTGCAGGCGCAGACCCAGGTCGATCAACTCGCTGCGTCAATGTCGAGCGCGTTGTCCGACACGACGACGGCCGGCAGCGCGGTCACCGGACCGCCGGCCGGCTTCAGCGTCGACACGTCGAACCTGCAGCCGGGAAACACCATCAACCTGACGGTCACCAACAGCACTACCAACCTCCAGCGGCAGATACAAATCGTCAACGTCACCGATCCGACCGCGTTGCCACTGCAGAATTTGCCGAACGCCAGCCCGACGCGGATCGGCGTCAATCTGTCCGGCGGCATCACGCCAACCGTGTTGTCGCAATTGAACGCGGCGCTTCCCGGTGTCGTGTTCTCCAATCCATCCGGCGCTACGCTGAATATCGTCGGATCGGCCACAGCGACCGTGAATTCCGCCTCGACGACGACAACGGCTTCCTCGTTGACCGGCGGCAGCGCGCAACTGCCGCTGTTTACCGACGGCAACGCGCTGTATACCGGCGCGATCACCGGCGCCGGCTCGCAGATGACCGGCTATGCCGGCCGCATCACCGTCAACCCGGCGCTGGTGAAAAATCCGGCGAACTTTACCGTCTACAGCAACTCGCCGCCAACCGCGGCCGGCGATACCACGCGTCCGGATTTTCTCTATTCGCAGCTGACAACGGGCTCGTTCACCTATTCGCCGCAGACCGGCCTCGGTTCGATCGCGTCGCCGTTCTCCGGCACCATCACCGGCTTCATGCAGCAATTCCTCAGCCAGCAGGCCAATGCGGCCACCACGGCGACGCAGTTGAAGCAGGGCCAGGATGTCGTGGTCAGCACCTTGCAGCAGAAATTCAATTCGGTGGCGGGCGTCAGCATCGACACCGAAATGTCGAACCTGATCGCATTGCAGAATTCCTACGCCGCCAATGCTCACGTGATGTCGGTCGTGCAAAGCATGATGAACACGCTGTTGCAGGCGCAAATCTAGGGCCAGATAGATGTCGATCACCGGTGTAGGGTACGCCACTTCGCCGCTCGGGCAGGCGATAACCAGCCTCAACAACCAGATGACCAGCCTGTCGCAGCAACTCGCGACCGGCGAGAAGTCGACCAATTACGCCGGCATGGGCGTCAACGAGGGCTTCGCGATCGCCGCTCGGTCGCAGCTCGCCAGCATTTCCGCCTTCACCGACACGATCAGCAACGTCACCACGACGATCAACGCCGCCAACAACGCGTTGCAGGCAATCTCCAATCTCGGCGGGCAGGTGCAGAGTGCCGCGGCCGGAACGCCGCAGACGCTCGATAGCCGCGGGCAGACCATCGCCCAGGAGAACGCCGCGGCCGAACTGTCCTCGATGATCGGTATCCTCAATACGCCTTCCGGCGACCGCTATCTGTTTTCCGGCAGCGCGATCAACACGCCGGCGACGGTTCCGGCCGATGTAATGCTCAACGGCACCGCGACGCAGGCCGGACTGAAGACGCTAATTGCCCAGCGCGCGCAGGCCGATGGCGCCTTTCCCGGTGGCACCGGCCGGCTCCTGATCACCAATCCGACGCCGACGGTGGTTTCGGTGGCGGAAGATGCCGCCGGTTCGCCGTTCGGGCTCAAGCTGAGCCAGGTGACATCGTCGCTGACCGGCGCCACCGTGACCGGCCCGTCGGGCTCGCCGGCCGCGATCTCGGTCAATCTCGGCAGCAATCCCAACAGCGGCGATCAGATCAGCTTTACCTTCACCCAGCCGGACGGCACCAGCGCGTCGGTGCAACTGACAGCCACGACGACGTCGCCGCCGCCGACCGGAAGCTTCCTGATCGGGAGCACGCCCGCGGCGACCGCCGCCAATCTCAATACGGCTCTGACTGCGGCGATCGGCACAGTGGCCAATACGACGCTGGTCGCGGCCTCCGCGATCAAGGCCGGCGACAATTTCTTCAACACCGATAGCGTCGCCACCGGAAATACGCCGGTCACCAATCAGGCCGCGCCGCCGACCGCGATCACGGCTGCAACCGCGCTGTCAGGTTCGACGGGCACCGATTCGCTGGCGCCCGGCTTCGCCGCCGGCGACACCATCACGGTCAACGGCACCACGCTGACCTTCGTGAACGGCACCGCGGGATCAGGGCAGATCAGCACGACCGCCACGGTCGGCGATCTCCTGAAGGCGATCGACTCCATCACCGGTACCTCGACCCCCTCGACCATCGATGGTGGAGTCGTCGAGATCCATACCGACGAGGCTTCCAATTTTTCGATCACGACTTCGCCTGCGGGCGCGATTTCAAATCTCGGCTTCAGCGGCTCCAGCATCACGGCGCCGGTGCCGCCGCTGCGGGTCAGCGGCTCGCCACTGAGTGCGGCAACATCGCTGGTCGCCGGCACCTCGGCCAACACGGTGCAGTGGTACACCGGCAATTCCGGGCCGGGATCGGCGCGGGCGTCGTCGACCGCCCGGATCGATTCCGCGATCACGGTGCAATACGGCGCGCAGGCCAATGAATCGGCGATCCGCTCGCAGCTGCAGTCGATCGCGGTATTCGCCGCGTTCACGGCCTCGCCGACCGGTGCGAATTCGGCCGCGCAGATCTCGGCGCTGAGCCAGAGCATCGCCACCAATCTGACGCCGCAGCCGGGCCAGCAGACCATCCAGGATATCCAGTCGCAGTTCGCCCAGGCGCAAACCGTGATGAAGGACGCCAGCGCCCGGCAGGCGCAGAGCCAGACCATGTTGCAAGACATGGTGAACAATACCGAGACGGTTTCCACCCAGCAGGTGGCGAGCGAAATCCTGGCGCTGCAGACCGCCTTGCAAGCGTCCTACCAGGCCACCTCGATGATGTCGCAGCTGACCCTGACCAAGTATCTGCCGGTGGGCTAGTGGCGGGCGCGAGCCGAATTCAACGGAGACCTTCCATGGAGCCTAAGCGCGCGGATCGCGCCGAACTCGTCAGCTACCCCTGCGCCGATCGCATAGGCTTTGCGAAGCTCACCACCATGGCCTTTAATGGTGTCGATCTTCGTCCGATGCGCGACGCCATCATGGCGAAGGTCGCCATGGGGACGGTCGGCGCCGGCGACGGCCTCGACCTGTCGCTGATCGCGCAACTGCTCGGCGACAGGCAGATGGGGCTCGCGGTGCAGAACGAGGTGCTGGCCTTTCATCGATTGTTCCGCTCGCCCTGTTCGCTCGAACAGCCAAAGCTCCGCGTGCTCGCGCTTGCAGCGGTGATGGATGTGGGCGGCAACACGCCGATCGAGTTTTTGCTCGAGCATTCCGGCATCGAACTGCAGACGCTTTATGTCGTGAATGGCGTCGAATTGCCTTCGCCGCTGCCGGAGCACGACGTCGCGATCGTGATCGCATCCGATTCGGAAGAGTGCCGGGAGGCGCTGCGCAAGATCGATCGCGCCGCAGCGCACTGGCCGCGGCCGCTGCTCAATCCGCCGCAGCGCATCGGCAATCTCGATCGGGACAAGCTGCATCGGCTGCTACACGGCATCGAAGGCCTCGACATACCCGCGACCGAAGTGATGACCCGCGCGCGGCTGACGGATCTGGCGCGGATGGATGGTCCGCTGGCGGATGTCGCGGCCAGTATGCGGTTTCCGATCATCGTCCGGCCGCGCGGTTCGCATGCCGGTAATGGCCTCGCCAAGATCGACGGACGAGCCTCACTCGGCCGCTATCTCGCCGAACGGCCGGAACCGGAATTCTTCGTCTCGCGCTTTGTCGATTACGCCAATGACGACGGGCTGTTTCGCAAATACCGCATCGTCTTCGTCGACGGGCGGCCCTATGCCTGCCACATGGCGATCGCCGATCGCTGGGACATCTGGTACCTCAACGCCGGCATGGCCTTCAGCGAGAGCAAGCGTGCGGAAGAGGCAAACTTCATGCAAACGTTCGACGATGCCTTCGCTGTCCGCCATCGCCACGCGCTCGCCGCCATGGCCGAGCGCGTCGGTCTCGACTATTTCACGGTCGACTGCGCGGAAAACAAGGCCGGCGAATTGCTGATCTTCGAGGCGGACAACACCGCAGTGGTCCACAACATGGATTCACCAGAGATGTTTCCCTACAAGTCGCCGCAGATGAACAGGATTTTTGATGCCTTTGCGGCAATGCTGCTGCATCGCGCCGGCGGACGCGGTGAATGCGCGGCATGATGCCGGCAGAAATGCTATTTTGCCGGACATCGGTTGATTCGAAAGCATTCTCCGTTGTCGGCAAGATGGAAAAATCCGCCCCCGCGGATGCCGAACCTGTCTCGCCTGCAACGGCAGGCCTTGAGCTCGTTTCAGGAAGGCGACCTCGACACGGCGGAGCAGCTGTCGGCGGACATTCTTGAATATCGCCCTGAAAACTTCGATGCGCTGCATCTGCTTGGCATGCTGCATTTCCAGCGCCGGCGCATGGTGGAGGCGCTGCGCTACCTGTCGTCAGCGCTAAAGGTCAATCCGAACTCATCCGATGCGATGTCGAATCTCGGCCTCGCGCTTCATGCCACCGGGCGTTATGACGAGGCGATCGCAAGCTATCGCAACGCCCTGCAACTGGCGCCGGATCATCCGGAAATTCTCTATAACCTCGCCAATGCCTTCCTCGAACTCGGCCGGCTCGACCAGGCGCTTGCCAATTACGATGCCGTGCTGGCCAGGGCACCGAACCACGTCGGGGCGCTGGTCAATCGAGGCAATACCTGGCTGCGGCTGAATGAGCCGGAAGAGGCGATCGCGAGCTATGATTCCGCGCTGGTCGCGATGCCCGGTCACCCGCAAATCCTGACCAATCGCGGCCATGCCCTGCGCCGGCTTGATCGGCCCGAGCAGGCGCTGGTTGATTTCGCGGCAGCTTTGGCCGCTGCGGGCGAATTTGCCGAAGCGCATTTCGAAGCCGCGATGACGCGGCTGACGCTGGGCGACTTCGCCAGGGGCTGGAAGCAATATGAGTGGCGCTGGAAAGCCGCTGCCTTCGCCTGGCGACAGCGGTCATTTCGGCAACCATTGTGGCTCGGTCATGAGCCGGTCGCCGGCAAGACCATCCTGCTGCACGCCGAGCAGGGCTTTGGCGACACCATCCAGTTCGTCCGCTACGCGCCGCTGCTTGCAGGGCAGGGTGCCACCGTGATCTGCGAGGTTCAGCCGGAACTGACGCCGCTATTGTCGCAACTCGACGATGTCAGCGTGATCGCAAAAGGCGAAGCGCTACCGGCATTTGACCTGCATTGTCCGCTGCTCAGCCTTCCGCTGGCGTTCGGGACCCGGCTTGAGACGATCCCGGCCGATGTCCCATATCTTGCGCCGAGGGCAGATCGGGTGGCGCATTGGCGAGAGCGCTTGCCCCCCGACGGACCCCGCGCGGGCTTTGTCTGGTCGGGTTCGCCGACGCACAAAAACGACGCCAACCGTTCGATCGCGCTCGGACAGTTCGCTTCGTTGTTCGAAGACCCGCCGTTGCATTGCCTCAGCCTTCAGACCGGGTTGCGCCCCGTTGATCGCGAAACATTGCGCGAACTGCCGAAGCTGATGCATCTCGGCGAGGAAATCGGCGACTTTGCAGACACCGCCGCGATCATCTCGCTGCTGGATGTGGTGATATCGGTCGATACCGCGGTGGCGCATCTGGCGGGCGCGCTCGGCAAGCCGGTCGTGATCTTGCTGCCCCACGCCGCGGATTTCCGCTGGATGCGGCAGCGCGCCGACACGCCATGGTATCCGAATGCGAAATTGCTGCGGCAACCGGCCTTCGGCGACTGGGCTAGCGTGATCAACGGCTTGCGCGGCGAACTGCGCGCGGTGGGCGAGGAGCACGTAGCACGCCTGCCCGCATTCGAACGCTCCGCCGGACCCCGATGTTAGCATTTCGTTAACCACGTCTATTTACTGTCTGGTGAGGACTGCAGGCGACTTCTGCCGCTTCGGAGCCAGTCATGACCGAGCAAATTCACCTCGTGGTCGCCACGCCCTGTTTCGGAGGACAGGTTTCCAGCATCTACGTCCGCTCCATCTTCAAGCTGCAAAGTGCGATGCGCTCGAAGCCCAACGCGGAATTCAAGGTGCTGCTGCGCGACGGCGATGCGCTGATCACGCGCGCTCGCGCCAACCTGATGACGCAGTTTCTCGACGACCCCACGACGACGCACTTCCTGTTCGTCGATGCCGATATCGGCTTCACGCCGAAGCAGGTTTTTCGCCTGATAGAATCCGGCCTCGACGTGGTCGCCGGGCTTTATCCGATCAAGCGCGTCAACTGGGACAAGGCGCGACGGGCGATGGCGAGCAACAAGCCGAACGTACCAGCCTGCTCGCTCGACTATGTACTGGAGATCAACGATCCCGATCATGTCGAGGTGGTCGACGGCTTCACCCGCGTGCGCTATGCCGGCACCGGTTTCCTGATGATCCGGCGTCACGTGTTCGAGAAGATGTGCGCGGCCAATCCTGCGCTGCAATTCTTCCACGAGCATTCGCTCGATGGGCTGGCCGGCAGCCCCAATCGATTTGCCTTGTTCGAATGCATGATCGATACCGGGACCGGAACCTACCTGAGCGAGGATTTCGCTTTTTGCAAACGCTGGACGGATATCGGCGGCGAAATCTGGGCCGATCTCGAAAGCCGGCTCGATCATGTCGGTCCGTCCGTGTTCAGCGGCGATATCTCGGCGCAATTTGCCGCTCCGGTGCGCGCGACCGATGCGGCGTGAGCTGACGCCGACCTGTGATCGTGCACGACATGGATCCGGTCGACCTGCCTCCTACAAGCAGCGGCAGATGCGCAAGGTATTCGACGCGTTCACCGCGATGCCCGATCGTCGCGCAATGCAACAGCAAAAGCGTGCAGCATGACCATTCTCCAGCGCCAGCAATCATTGCAGTCCGGGCCGGACGAGAACCTGGATCCACGAAACTGGGATGAGGTGCGCGCGCTGGGGCACCGCATGCTCGACGACATGCTGGATTATGCCGCCAACATCCGTGAGCGTCCGGTGTGGTCGCCGATACCGGACGATGTTCGCGCCCGGTTTCGCGCCGCGCTGCCCGCCGCGCCCACCGCGCTCGACGAGGTCTATCGCGAGTTCGCCGATTTCGTTTTGCCCTATGCAACCGGGAATGTGCATCCCGGCTTCATGGGATGGGTGCATGGCGGCGGCACCGCCGTGGGCATGCTGGCGGAGATGCTGGCCGCGGGACTCAATGCCAATCTCGGCGGCCGCGATCACATGCCGATCGAGGTCGAGCGCCAGATCGTGGAATGGATGCGCTCGATGTACGGTTTTCCGGCCGAGGCGAGCGGAATTTTCGTCACGGGAACATCGATGGCGAATTTGATGGCGGTGCTGGTGGCGCGAACAGCGGCGCTCGGATCGTCCGCCCGGCAACATGGCGTCGGCCATCAAGGTGCGCTGTTGACGGCATACACCTCGAAGGCGGCGCATGGCTGCGTCACCAGGGCGATGGATATCGCGGGTTGCGGCAGCAATGCGCTGCGCAATATCGCGGTCGATCGGGATCATCGCATCGACGTAGAGGCCTTGCGCGTCCAGATCGCCAGGGATCGTGAGGCCGGCCTCGCGCCGTTCCTTGTCGTCGGCTCCGCCGGCACGGTTGATATCGGCGCGATCGACGATCTCGCGGCGCTGGGCGAATTGTGTCGCCAGCAGAAACTCTGGTTTCATGTCGACGGCGCCTATGGCGCGCTGGGGATTCTTGCGCCGGCGCTGGCGCCGCGACTTGCCGGAATCGAAAGCGCCGATTCGATAGCGCTCGACTTTCACAAATGGGGTCAGGTGCCGTACGATGCGGGCTTCCTGCTGGTACGCGACGGCCACCGGCATCGCGACGCGTTTGCGGCGCCGGCAGCCTATCTGCGCCGGGAGACCAGAGGACTTGCCGCCGGCTCATCCTGGCCCTGCGATATCGGTCCCGACCTGTCGCGCGGCTTTCGCGCGCTCAAGACCTGGTTCACGCTGAAAACCTACGGCACCGAAAGGCTCGGCGCGGTCATCGCGCGCACCTGCGCGCTGGCCGGATATCTGGAAGCGCGGATTCAGGCCGAGCCGCGGCTTGAACTGATGGCGCCGGTTCAGCTCAATATCGTCTGCTTCCGCTATCGGGCGATGGAGCCATGCAAGATCAATCGCGAGATCGTCGCCGACATTCATGAGTCCGGGATCGCGGCGCCGTCGACGACGGTGCTCGATGGCCAGCTCGCGATTCGCGCGGCGATCGTCAATCACCGCACCGACGTTTGCGATATCGATGCGTTGATCGCAGCCGTTCTGGAATTCGGCGACCGGCGCGCAGGCTCGAGCGGCGACTTGGTCGATGTCGGGGACTCGCCGCCGCTGGCGATGTAGCGATCCGCTCTCAGGCGGCGCTTCGCTTGCGCTGGACGGACTGGTTGTGGTCCAGCAGCTTCTTCTCGTAGGCGATCAGCTTTCTGGCTTCCTTCAGCGCATGGTACAGATCGCCGCTCATGATGCTGTTGTTGATGCCTTCGATGATTGGCCACGCGCTCGGCGCGGCAGTGACGATATCGCGCACCAGATTGAAATAGGTGCCGTGGTTGGCCTCCGGGTTCGGCGAAATATACATCAGTTGCACCGCCAGATAGACCAGCTTGGCCGGCGTGTTCGCGGTGGCGGGTGTCAGGATGTCCTTTTCACGCAGAATCGGAATCTTGTCGCCGTCGATGAGGAGTCGCGCGCGTTGATCGGTGTTGGTGATGACGCAGCTGCCGATGATGATGCGTTCGTTCGGCTTGAGTTCGACTTTTAGAGCCATGCCTGTTCTCCGTTTGCCGCTTGTTGCGCGAGCCCGTCGTTGCAGCGAATTCGAGGTACTTATTGGCTTTGGCGTTGCCGGGCGCGCGCTGTCGCCTTTTTAACGGACCTGGCCGCAATCCTTTCCGAATATGGTTAACGCGGGGTAAACGCGATACGTGGCCGTTCAGAAAGGCGTGAGGTTCCATCGGTTAGGCAACCGTTAATCAGATATTTTAAGCCGCTGTTAACCATACCTTAAAGGCGGTTGGTTAGAACCAGCCTGGATGAGAATCTAGGAGGGTTTGACATGACCGGTATTGTTCTCTCGGCAGCGGTTCGCCAGAACCTGCTCGCGCTGCAAAACACAGCGCAGTTGCTCGCCACCACGCAGAACGACCTCGCCACCGGCAACAAGGTCAACTCCGCGCTGGACAACCCGACCAGCTACTTCACCGCCTCAGCGCTGAATGATCGCGCCAAGGACATTTCCAACCTGCTTGACGGCATCGGCAATGGCGTGCAGGTGCTCCAGGCCGCCAACACCGGCATCACCTCGCTGCAGAGCCTGGTCGCGAGCGCCCAGTCGGTCGCCAACCAGGTGTTGCAGACCACCATCGGGTACGACTCCAAGTCCAGCGTGACGACCACGGCGATCACCGGCGCCACCCCTAGCAATCTGCTCGGCGCCGGAACCGGCTATACCAGCGCGGCTTTCACCGGCGCCGTCGTGCACAACGACAACTCGACTCCGGCTAAC
>JAGXAF010000211.1 GCA_018971675.1 Bradyrhizobium sp. | reverse complement strand
TTTGGGCTGCTTTGCACGTACAGATGGGCTGGTCTTGGAAAAGAAGAACTATCGACCCTCCGAAAAAGAGCCATTCATGAACGACCGGCAGCGCGAATATTTTCGCGCCAAGCTTCTGGCGTGGAAGGACGAGATTTTGCGGGAATCGCGGATCACGCTGCAGGCGCTGCAGGAGGAGAATGTCAATCATCCCGATCTCGCCGATCGCGCCTCGTCCGAGACCGACCGGGCCATCGAACTGCGCGCCCGCGACCGCCAGCGCAAGCTGATCTCGAAGATCGACGCCGCGCTGCAGCGTATCGACGACAACACCTACGGCTATTGCGAAGAGACCGGCGAGCCGATCTCGCTGAAGCGGCTGGAAGCCCGGCCGATTGCCACCCTCTCGGTCGAAGCCCAGGAGCGCCACGAGAAGCGCGAGAAGGTTTATCGCGACGAGTAGGGCATCGCGATGATGCGGCCCCGACGCATCTTCAGATGGAGCGGGATCGTCAGGCGGCTGTCATCACGCGGTCCCGGGAGCAACTTCGTCCGGTCGCCGCCCGTCACCAAGGCCGCGCTATGCGTTCCTCTACGACGGAAGCCGCTAAAAGCGCGAAGCCAACGATGCCAGGCTGCATGACCGCGAGCAGCATATCGCGGAAGGGACAGGCTGTTTTCCGAAGCTGCGCCTGAACAAAACCTGGTCGCGGTGGCGTGATCCGGTCTTCGACGCGTGGCGTCATCGTGAGGAATCGTCCGGCAATTCGAACGTGCCGAGGCGAAAATCATCCTCGGTCTCTGCTGCCGAGGGCCGGTACAGCGTGAACGCGGCCTGCGGGAACTGTTCCCACACCGCAAGTTCGGCCGCGGTGATCGTGAGCCAACCAAACTTGAACATATAACGGCCCGGTTCGGTCACGCGTCCGACCTGCGACCAGGTGACCTTGTTGATCGTCACGCCTTCTCCTTTACGGCACGGCCGAGATGGCCTCCGCGCGAACTTCGTCGGCCCGTATGGCTGAATCATGGATACAGGCGTCGTTTCGTTCGCGACGCGGCATGTTCCAATTCCACTGAGTTGAGATCGGAACAATCTTGCGCCCCCGGATTATTCGCCGATTCGTCCACCATCGGACTCGCGCCAAAAACGATCGCGGCCTCTGCTAGGGGAGCTAGCAGAGGCCGCGTAGGACATCTCACCGCGCCCAGGTTCGCAAATGAGATGTGGGAGCCCTTGAAACGAAACCTCAGAACGGCAACAGCACGTCCATCACCTGCGAGCCGTAGCGCGGCTGCTGCACGTCGCTGATCTGGCCGTGGCCGCCATAGGCGATGCGTGCCTGCGCGATCTTGCTGGAATCGATGGTGTTGTCGCTCTGGATGTCTTCCGGCCGCACGATGCCGGCGACGATCAGTTCACGTTTTTCATAGTTGACGCGGATCTCCTGCTTGCCTTCGACCACCATGTTGCCGTTCGGCAGCAATTGGGTGACGACGGCCGCGATGTTGGTGGTCAGGCTTTCCTGCCGTTGTGTCGAACCCTTGCCGTCATACGACGAGTTGCTGTCGGCGGTCAGGAAGCGCCCGGGCAGCACCTTGGCGGCGTCGCCGGTCAAAAGGCTCGCGCCGAGAAAATTGGTGACGCCGGAATCGTCCGTACTGGCTCGGCTGCGCTGGGTCTCGTTGGCGAAATTGGCCTGGTCGGTGATGTTCACGGTGACGGTGAGCAGGTCGCCGATCTGGTGGGCGCGCTGGTCCTTGAAGAACGACCGCGAGCCGTTTCGCCACAGTGAATTGGCATTGTAGGACACCGCTTCCGGCTTCGGCATCGGCATCTGCACCGGCTTGTAACCGGGCTGCGTCGTCGGATCCTCGATCGCCGAAAGTTTCGGTGTCTCGCCGATCTGCGAAAGACGGTCGATCGAGGAACAGCCGCCCGCGACGCTGACGACGGTCAGCATGGTGCCGGTAAGCGCGATGCGACGGATACTTGAGAAGCCCATTGAACTTTACTCGGCTTTTGGAGCGATGGGTGAGCTGTTGCTGGCGGTAACCGAAGCGGTGGGGGTTTCAGCCGCACCGACCTTGGAAGAAGCCGGAATTTCGATGGCCATAGGCAGGCGGGGCGTTGCAACCGGGATTGCGACCTGGCCGCGGCCGATCACGACGCCGGATAGCGTGCGCTTGGATTGCAGGTTGAGCACGCTGACGGTGTCGCCTTCGGCGCCGCTGTCCAGCGCCTTGCCGCGAATGGTGAGGTAAAGGCCGGTGGATTCATAAATCAGGGTGACGTTGTCGTCGCGCTGCACGAGGTCCGGCCTGGCGAGGTCGGCAGTCCGCAGAGCCTGCCCGGCGCGAAGCTGCCTGCGCATCTGCATGCCGACCGTGGCACCCCGCGTGGCGGCGTCGTTGCCGACCTCGGCTTTCGGCCGGCGCTCGGTGATCACGTCGGACGATTTCAGGATTTCGCTGCGCTGGACGTCGCGGGTCAGCACCGCGGCCTCAACGGTTTCGATCGCGGTGCCGGTGAAGCGCAGCTTGACCGGTGGCGCGTTGTTGTCGTTGGCGATCTCGAATCCGACATCGAAGCGGCCGCTGCGGGGTTCGTAGCGGACCGCAATGGGCTGGATCGCGCCGGTGGCGGCAGCATCGAGCTGGAGGTCCTGCACGTCGCGATCGAAGGTCAGCGAAAGGTTGGCGGCGTCGCCGAGACCGTTGCGATGTTCCAGGGCGCGGGCGACCTGAAGCCGGATCTCCCTGGCCTCGATCGAGCGCGACAACCGGGTGATCGAGACCGCCTTGATGTCCCTGGTGTCGACGCCGATCACCTGATGTGCCTGCAGCGCCGACAGCACCTGCGCGGTCGGCAGAGAACCGGTGGTGCCGAGATCGGGGGCGCGATAGATCGCGATCTGCGCCGCCGTGCCGGCGTTGTCGACGATATCGCCGATCCGTACCACGCTATCGGCGACCGCGACGTTGGCGTGCAGCACCGGAGCCGCGACCGCGTCGTCGCCATCCTGGCCAAACGCCGCGACCGCGGTGGCTGCGAGCAGGGCGGTGGCAAGCAGGACCGAACGAAAGATCATCATCGGCTCCCTCAACGGAACAGCGCGGTGGTGGATTGCAGCATCTGGTCGGCGGCGCTGATCACCTTGGCGTTCATTTCGTAGGCGCGCTGCGCCGCGATCATGTCGGACATCTCGGAGACCACATCGACGTTGGCCTGTTCGAGGCTGCCTTGCGTGATGTTGCCGTAGCCTTCGGCGTTGGCGAGGCCGTCCTGCGGCGGGCCCGACGACGGAGTGTCCTGGAACAGGTTATTGCCGACCGGAAGCAGGCCAGCCTTGTTGATGAAGCGGGTGAGACCGATCTGGCCGATGATGGTTGACGTCGTGGTGCCCGGCAGCGTCACCGACACTTGGCCCTGGGCGTTGACGGTGAGCCCTGAGGCATGCTGCGGGATGGTGATCGTCGGCTGCACCAGATTGCCCTGGGCGTTGACGATGCGACCCTGGTTGTCCATCTGGAAGGTGCCGTCGCGGGTGTACTGGAAGGTGCCGTCCGGCATCTGGATCTTGAAGAAGCCCTCGCCGGTGATCGCGAGATCGAGATCGTTGCCGGTCTGCGACAGCGTTCCCTGGGTCATCGAGCGCGGCGTGCCGACGGTCTTGACGCCGCCGCCGATATCGATGCCGATCGGCAGGATGTTGCCCTGATCTGAGGATTGCGCGCCGACGCGGCGGATGTGTTCGTAGATCAGGTCCTGGAACGCGGCGGTCTGTTTCTTGTAGCCGGTGGTGCGCAGGTTGGCGATGTTGTTGGCGATGACCTCGACGCTGAGCTCCTGAGCCGCCATTCCGGTCGCAGCGGTATGAAGCGCTTGCATTTTCTAGTCTCCCGAATGGTCGTTACGCCGGAACGTCGGCAAGTTTCTCGATCGCGCTTTTGTGCAGGTCGCTTTCCTGCTGCAGCATGGTCGCGATCTGGGTGTAGGCGCGCGTCACCTCGACCATGCGGCTCATTTCCGCGATCGCGTTGACGTTGGACTTCTCGATGTAACCCTGCTGCACCGACGATTTCAGGTCGGGCTGCGCCGCGCCGCCTTCGCCGGCGGAATAGAGGTTCGAGCCCTCCTTCAAAAGCTTCTGCGCATCGGTGAAGCTGACGAGGCGAAGCTTGCCGCGCAGCGAGTCGGTGCGGCTGACTCCTTCGACCACGGTGACGGTGCCGTCGGGCGACACGTTGATGTCGTGATCGGTTGTCTGGAACACGATCGGGCCGCTGGTGCCGAGCACCGGGTCGCCGTTCGCGGTGACGAGCTGGCGCTGGCTGTTCATGTGCAGGTTGCCGTCGCGCGTGTAACGCTCGCCGCCGTCGGTCTGAACCACGAAGAAGCCGTCGCCGGTGATGGCGATATCCAGCGGGTTCTTGGTTTGCTCGGCCGCGCCTTGTGTGAAGTCGCGATAGGTACCGCGATCCTGGACGTAGCTGACGCGACGGTCGCTGCCCTTGAAGTTGTCTTCATGAGCGCCCGGCATCAGATATTCCTCGAACAACGGCGCGTCGGCCTTGAAGCCCGTTGTGTTGACGTTGGCGATATTGTTGGCGACGACGTCAAGCTGCCGCTCCAACACCGTCTGCCGCGAAAGTCCGATGAGAAGCGCGTTCTCCATCGAATGGTTCTCCCCCTTAAGATGATCCGAAAAGGCGGCCCTCCCAGGCCTCTCTCTGCGGATGCTCGGAACCGGTGAGCTCTCCCAAGCCGCGGTTCGCATTCACTGATGAAGCGAAAGCCGTACCAGTTCATAAAATGCAGGTTTTACAATTGGTTGGATGGAACGCTCGGGTTGCCGATGGGCGGCAGAAAGGTCTTGTTGACCATGTTTGCCCGGCAACTTTTTCCTAGTTGCGGGCCAAACGAAAGATTCCGTTAACCATTGTTACCTTAGCGTTGCCTGTGGAGCGCATGTTGCGCTGGCGGCATTGTATCGCGTTCCTGGGCCTGTCCGGCGGCATCGACTTGACGATGAAATCGGATCGGGCGGGCAATGGCAGAGACCGAACAGGCAGCGGAAAGCGGCGCGGCGGAAGACGAAGCCGCGCCCGCGCCAAAGGGCAAGCTCAAGCTGATCATTGCCGCCGTCGGGGTGGTTGCGATTCTCGGCGGTGGCGCCGGCGGGTTCTTCTTCTTCCGGCACCATGGCGAGGAGCAGCAGGCTGAAGCGCCGCCGCCGAAGCCGCCAGCCTTCATCGAAATCCCGGACATGCTGGTCAATCTTGCGGGGCTGCCCGGCGAGCGCGTGCAGTATCTGAAGGTGAAGCTGACCCTTGAAGTCAAGGACGAGAAGCAGGTCGAGGCAATCAAGCCGAACCTGCCGAGGGTTACCGATCTTTTCCAAACCTATTTGCGCGAGTTGCGGCCGATCGATCTGAACGGCTCGGCCGGTCTGTTTCGGCTCAAGGAAGAGCTGACCCGCCGGGTCAATGCGGCGGTCGAGCCGAATCAAGTCAGCGCTGTGCTGTTCAAGGAAATCGTCGTTCAATGACGAGTCGGAACTAGATCATGGCGGGCAACGATCAAGTCGACCAGGATGCCATTGCGGCCCAGTGGGAAGCATCGCTGGATTCGGAGGACCCGGCAGAGGCCGCGGAAGCCGCTGCCGCCAACGAACTCTCCGGCACCATGGCGCTGCAATGGGCCGCCATGGTCGAGGACGGCGGCCGCGAGTTCGGCGGCGGCAAGAACAGCGGCGAACGGGTTCTGTCGCAGGAAGAAATCGACAATCTGCTCGGCTTCAACGTCACCGACGTCAATGTCGACGACAATTCCGGCATTCGCGCCATCATCGATTCGGCGATGGTTTCCTACGA
>JAGXAF010000013.1 GCA_018971675.1 Bradyrhizobium sp. | reverse complement strand
ATGGTCATGACGGGGGCATTCGGCCGTCTGCTCGGACTGGAATTCCTGCCCAAGCTCGAGGAAGGCAACCTCTGGATCCGCGCCACGCTGCCGCCGACCATCTCGCTGGAAACCGGCAACGTCTATGTCAACGAGATGCGCAGGCTGATCCGCAGCCGCCCCGAGGTAGAGGCAGTGGTGTCGCAACATGGCCGGCCCGATGACGGCACCGACGCCACGGGCCTGTTCAACGCCGAGTTCTTCGCGCCGCTCAAGCCGGTGGCGCAGTGGCCCGGCACCCATGACAAGGATGAACTGACCGCCGAACTGCTCAAGCAGTTGCAGGACAAGTTTCCGGGCGTCGAGTTCAACTTCTCGCAATATTTGCAGGATAACGTCTCGGAGGCCGTCTCCGGCGTGAAGGGCGAGAACTCCATCAAGCTTTACGGCAATGATCTGGAGGCATTGACCGACACCGCCAACAAGATCAAGGCGGTTCTCGCGACTGTGCAGGGCATCACGGATCTCGCGGTGTTCACCTCGCTCGGCCAGCCCACCATCCGGATCGATATCGACCGCGCCAAGGCCGCCCGTTACGGACTCACGCCCGGCGACATCAACGCCACCATCAAGGTCGCGATCGGCGGCGATACGGCGGGCGATCTCTACGAGCCCGGCAGCGATCGGCATTTTCCGATCGTCGTTCGGTTGGCACCCGAATATCGCAAGAGCGCCGAGGCGATCCAGAACTTGCGGATCGGGGCGCCCGGGCCGAACGGCACCATCACGCAAGTGCCGTTGAGCGAAGTCGCTTCGATCAAGCTGGTGTCGGGCGCGGCCTACATCTATCGCGAGCAGCAGGAACGCTATCTGCCGATCAAGTTCTCGGTGCGCGAGCGCGACCTTGGCGGCGCGATCCGGGAGGCGCAGCAGAAAGTCGAAGCGCAGGTCAAACTGCCGCCGGGATCGCGGCTCGAATGGGTTGGCGAGTTCGGCAATCTGCAGGATGCCATCAAGCGACTGTCGATCGTGGTGCCGATCAGCCTGACCCTGATCGCGGTGCTGTTGTGGCTCAACTTCGGCTCGATGGTCGACACGCTGCTGGCCATGAGCGTGATCCCGATGGCGGTGTTCGGCGGCGTGCTGGGTCTGGTGGTCAGCGGCATTCCCTTCAGCGTGTCGGCCGCGATCGGTTTCATCGCGTTGTTCGGCATCGCGGTGATGGACGGCATCATCATCCTGTCGCAGTACAATCAGTTGATCGACGAGGGTTTTGATCGCATCAGTGCCGTGGTCCGCACCGGCGAACTGCAACTTCGCCCGGTGTTGATGACCTGCGTGGTAGCTGGCGTCGGACTGTTGCCGGCGGCGCTGTCAGCGGGAATTGGATCACAGGTGCAGAAGCCGCTGGCGATCGTGGTGGTGACCGGCATGATGCTGGCACCGCTGGTCATCCTGGTAACCCTGCCGGTGTTGATCTCGTTCTTCTCGCGCCGCGCGGGCGAGGCTCAGCGCAGGTCGTGAGCACTACTGCCCGGACGGCGTGCGCGTGCGCAGGCCTTCCCAGGCGTCACGCACCTGGTGATAATGAACTTCGGGCAGATAATCCGGCGTGTTGAGCCCGAGCGTCCTGACGTCGAGCCTGCCGATGGCGCTAAGCAGGGTGTAGGAGGCGATCACGCGATCGCGCTGCGCGCCGATCAGCCGGGCCTTGGCTGAAACCAGATCCGCTTCCGAATTCAGCACATCGACCGTCGTGCGCTGCCCGCCCTGCGCTTCCTTCTGCACGCCCTGCAGCGCGACGGTCGCAGCCTGTACCTCGGATTCAGAGGCCGACACCGCGACCTTGGCGCCTTCATTGGCGACCCATGCTCCCAGCGCCGCGGTGCGGGCCTGGTTACGAACCTGATCGAGCACCAGCCGGCTTTGGGCGGTGAGTTCCTTGGCCTGCCGGGTTTGCGATGCCGCCGTGCCGCCATCGTAGATCGGCGCAGTGACCTGGCCAGTGATCGAGGCCTGGTCGGTCCCGAAGGTACCGAGCGTTTGATCGTCGTCCACGCTGTGGCTGGCGGTGCCTTGCAAGGTAACGGTAGGCATCAGGCTGCTCTCGGCGACGCGGATGTTGGTCGAGGCGATATCGACGTCGAAGCCCGCGGCGAGCACCGCGGGATTCTGCTTCAGGGCAAGCGTGGTCGCGTTGTCGCGGCTGCGCGGCAAATAGCGGTCCACGGCTTCAGCGGGGCGCAAAGCTCCGGGAGGGTTGCCAATGACCTGAGTATAGGTGGCCTGGCTGACGGCGAGGTTGACTTCGGCGGCGTTGAGATCCGCCTTGCCCCGGCTCAGGCGCGCCTCGGCTTGCGACGTATCGGTCGGCGTGACGTCGCCCGCCTTGAGACGCCGCTGGGTGATCGTCAGCGTCTCCTGCAGAAAGTTGACATTGGAGCGCTGCGCTTCGACCAGCGACTGATTGGCCAGCACATTGGTGTAGGCGGTGACCGCATCGAGCAGCACGCCCTGACCAACATTGCGCAGCGCCTCGCGGCCGGACTGCACCTGCAACTCCGCCACCCGGACGCTGTTGGCAGTCTTGAAACCGTTGAACAGGGTCTGCGTGACCGTCACTCCGATGATCCACGGCTTCAGGGTGGCGGACTGCACGGTATTGTCGGGCAACAAATTGCGCACCGCTTGAAGTCCGCCGCTCAGGCTGGCGATAATCTGCGGCCGATAGCCTGCCAGCGCCTGGGGGACGTTTTCGTCGGTGGCGCGCTGCCGCGCCCGTTCGGCATTGAGTTGCGGGTTGGTCTGGTAGGCCTTCGCCAGGGCTTCGGGAAGGCTTTCGCCTGACGCCGCGGTGAGGCTGGTAAATCCGAGGCAGGTCGCGACGCCAAGGCAGATGCCCGATCGAAGCATGCGCCTGCCCAATTGGCCAATTTCGCTGGCACGCCCAACCATATGTTCCCGCAACCAACCCGGCCGTCCGCCCGGCCGGTGTCCCCGACACGCCTACCTGTTTAGAGGGCGTGGGCGCCACAGGCAAACCATCGGCTGCAGAAACCCCCTGAATTCAGTCATGCGCTGTTGCCGGTTCGTCACAGACGAATCTCGGCTACAAATGCGCTATAGCCGCCGACGGTTACTGCCCGATCCGGGCACTTATCGCCTATAGTTGGGTCTGAATTTAATGCCGAAGATATTCTCCGACCCCGAGGCGATCGCCGAGGACATCATTCGTGACGTCGGAACCAATCTGGTGGTCGGCTTGCCACTGGGGCTCGGCAAGGCCAACCACATCATCAACGCGCTCTATGCGCGCGCCGCCGCCGATCGTGGCATCAATCTGACATTTTTCTCGGCGTTGACGTTGGAAAAGCCCGCCCCGTCGAACCTTCTGGAACGGCGCTTCATTACTCCCGTGATCGACCGCTTGTTCGGGGGCTATCCCGATCTCGCTTACGCCGAAGCGCTCCATGCGGGTGCGTTGCCGCCCAATGTCCAGGTGATCGAGTTTTTCTTCCTGGCGGGAAAATGGCTGCATGTCCCGTTCGCGCAGCAACATTACATTTCGGCGAACTATACCCACGCATCGTCCTATCTGCTGGCGCGGGGGTTGAACGTCGTCGCCCAATTGGTGGCCAAACGGGTGGTCGATGGCGTCGCGCGCTACAGCCTGAGCTCAAATACCGATACGACCCTCGACGTCCTGCGCGCCCGTGGGCAGGGCCAGGCCGCATTCAAGTTGGTTGGCCAGGTCAATGCGGAATTGCCGTTCATGCCGGGACCGGGCGATCTGCCGGCAGAGCAATTCAGCGCCGTGCTGGAGGGGCCCGCCACCGAATTTCCGCTGTTCGCGCCGCCAGCCGAGCCGATCACGGATACCAAATACGCCATCGGCCTTCATGCCGCGGGGCTGGTGCGCGACGGCGGTACGCTTCAGATCGGCATCGGTCAGGTCGGCGACGCGCTGGCGCAGGGGTTGATCGTGCGCCATCGTAACAACGCACAGTTCCACTCGATCATGAAGCGGCTGAGGCCGGCGGCGGAATTGTCCACGGACCTGCAGACCGGTTCGTTCGAAAAGGGCCTCTATGGCGTCAGCGAGATGCTGTTCGAGGCGTTTCTCGGTTTGATCGACGCCGGCATCATCAAGCGCGAAGTCGGCGGCGTCGTGCTGCACGGCGCATTTTTCCTTGGGCCCCAATCGTTCTATCGCGCCTTGCGGGATATGGCGCCCGAGCAGATCGCGCGGATCGGGATGATGCCGGTGTCCTTCACCAACGAACTCTATGGCGACGAGGACAACAGGCGACGCGCCCGCGTCGATGCCCGCTTTGTCAACAATGCCATGATGGCGACCTTGCTCGGAGCAGCGGTTTCCGATGGTCTTGAAGATGGCCAGGTCGTCAGTGGCGTCGGCGGCCAGTACAATTTCGTGGCGCAGGCGTTCGCGCTGGCAGGTGCCCGTTCGATCCTGACGTTGGAAGCAACGCGGCCGGCCGGCGCCAAAACACGATCGAACATCCGCTGGACCTATGGTCATGAGACCATTCCGCGGCACCTGCGCGATATCATCATCACTGAATATGGCGTCGCCGACATCCGGGGAAAATCCGACGCGGATGTAATTGCCGCAATGTTGGGCATAACCGATAGCCGCTTTCAGGATGAACTGATGCGACAGGCCAAGGATGCCGGCAAACTGCCGAGGAACTTCGAAATACCGGCTGGCTGCCGCGACAATCATCCCGAACGGATTGTCGGTGCATTGAAGCCGGCGCGAGAGGCTGGCTTGCTGCCGACATTCCCATTTGGCACCGATTTTACCCAGGTCGAACAGCGACTGATTCCAGCCTTGCAGGTGCTGCAGGACGCGCAGCGCGTGCCGCGACGGCTGGCGGGATTGTTGTGGCAGGGACTGATCCGCAGGCCAGATGCGTCCGACGCCGAGTGCCTGGCAAGACTTGGTCTCGACAGACCAGCGACATGGTCCGAGCGGGCCTATCGCGCGCTGGTCAGTGCCGCGTTGGCGAGAAGCCGGGCCGGGTAACGCTCAACGGTTCTTGTTCACGGGCTTGCGTTTCTCGATGAACGCCGCCATGCCTTCGGAACGGTCTTCGAGCGAGAAGGTCGAGTGAAACAGATTGCGCTCGACATTCATGCCCTCCGACAGCGGCGTCTCAAAGGCGCGGTTGATGGCTTCCTTGGCCATCGCGGCGGCCGGGCGCGACATGCCGGCGATTTTTTCCGCGGCCGCCAACGCCTCCTCCATCAATTTGTCCGCGGCCACCACGCGACTGACCAGGCCCGATCGCTCGGCCTCCGCGGCATCCATCATCCGGCCGGTGAGGCACAGATCCATCGCCTTGGATTTGCCGATGGCGCGCGTCAGCCGCTGCGTTCCGCCGATGCCGGGTATCGTGCCAAGCGTGATTTCCGGCTGGCCGAATTTCGCGGTGTCGGCGGCGATGATGATGTCGCACATCATTGCCAGTTCGCAGCCGCCGCCGAGCGCATAGCCGCTGACGGCGGCAATGGTCGGCTTGCGGCATCGCGCGACGCGATCGCCGCCGATCGCGGTGAAGTCACTTGCGAACATGTCAATGAAGGTTTTCGGTTGCATTTCCTTGATGTCGGCGCCGGCGGCAAACGCCTTTTCGCTGCCAGTGATCAGGATGCATCCGATCTGGTCGTCGGCCTCGAGTTGATCGATCGCGGCGGCAATTTCCCTGAACACGCCGAACGACAGCGCATTGAGCATTTTCGGGCGGTTGAGCGTGACGATACCGACTGCGCCTTTGCTTTCGACAAGAATATGTTCGAAGGTACCCATGCTTGATCCCGCGTTTGATGTTTTGCGGGCAATGTGCCCGCTGCGGGGACCGGCTTCAAGTGGCATGACTTGAAGCCGGCAAAACTTGAAGCAGGCAAGACTTGAAGCGGGTAGGACTTGCAGCTTGTTCGCTTGCGGTAAGTCCGTCCTGGACGCGTGCGGCGTCCAGGACATCTGCCCTTTTACGCCATGAGCATCCGCGCGGTGGAAGCCATGATCAGCAGCGTGCCGAAGCCGATAAAGATCTTGCCGATCAGCGAGGCCTGATTCCAGATGGAGCTTTCGCTATTGGGGCTGGCGGCCGCGGCAACAGGGTTTGCGACCACGGCGGGCGCATCAGTTGAGGCCAGCACTACTGGGGCGGCGGCGGGTGCGCTTTCGTGCAACCCGCGATCGACGTCGTTGAGCTGATCGGCTGC
This sequence comes from Bradyrhizobium sp., assembly GCA_018971675.1. Lineage (GTDB taxonomy): Bacteria > Pseudomonadota > Alphaproteobacteria > Rhizobiales > Xanthobacteraceae > Bradyrhizobium. The sequence goes on along the minus strand of JAGXAF010000013.1, from coordinate 21,898 downwards.
AACGATCGGCGTTCCGGCCGTGGACTGCGCGTCATCGGGTGTGGCCTGAAGGGTGTTGTCGGCGCGATCCGTTATCGCTCCGGCGCTGCCGGCCGGCGTGTCGGGGGACGCCAATTGTGCGTTGGCGTTAGCGACCGAGGCCGGCATCTGGGAGGATTGGACGGAAGCCGGATTGTCGGTCTCTTCGGGTGCCCCGGCTTTTTTGTCATTGGCGGTCGTGTTCGTCACCTTACGCGGCTTGCGATGCGCGTATTTTCTTGGATGATGCGTGCTCTGTTTGATGACCGTCACAGCGGTCGAACTGTCCGTGCTCGTCGCAGCTTGAGATGCTCCGCTCAAGCCGATCCAGATTCCTGCGGCGAGTATCAACGCCGCGCGTCCGCTGGCTTTGATAGTCATTTGGCAATCTCCCCGTTTTGCCTTCGCCCCGGACGGCAATGAGACCCAATGGCATGTCCGCAGCACGGCGGAAAAAGGGAATCTTCGGACCAGACCGGGCGAAAACGGGGCGAATCGCTTTCTGTGTGGCGTGGCAAGGCCAATGTCCCAAAATCAAGCGCCATCGCGCGCCATGTCTCCGCGGATGTCAGCCGGGTCCATCGGTGGTAATAGTCCCGGCAGGCAGTATGGTCGCGGTCGCGATGTCTTCGGGAAATCTAGCCGTCGCTCGTGTGTCAATGCTGTTGGCCTTGCCGGATCACGATCCCGTGAGCAGTATCTCCGATGTAACAAATTGAAGCGGCGGCCGAATTGCAGGTGGGAGTGCTCGTGCACGAACGTGCAGACGAATGGACGGACCTGATGCGGCGGGCCATTTCAGGCGACAGCGCGGCGTATCATCGGCTGCTCGGGGCCGTTACACCGGTGTTGAGAGTGGCAGCGCGACGCGGTCTGGCGCGGGCCGGGCAACCGCTCGACCAATCCGAGGATATTGTGCAGGATATTTTGCTCGCGGTGCATCTGAAGCGGCATACTTGGAACACTGACGCGCCGTTTGCACCCTGGCTGTTCGCGATCGCGCGCAACAAGCTGATCGATGCGTTGCGCCGCCGCGGCCGACGAATTTTCGTCAATATCGACGATTTCGCCGAGACGATTCCAAGCGAACCCGCAGCCGAGACCGTGCCGGCAAGCGAGGTCGCGGCGCAGTTGCAGTCGCTGCCGGCACGGCAGCGCCAGGTCCTGCAGTCGATTGCCGTCGACAGCGCTTCGATCCGGGATACCGCGACGAAATTTTCGATGAGCGAAGGCGCGGTGCGCGTGGCGCTGCATCGCGGGCTTGCCCGCCTCACCGCCAAGCTGCGGGAACAATAGCAATGGAAACCGATCAACTCATTCGAACGCTTGCCGCCGACAACACCCGGCGCGCCCGGCCGGTCGGATTTGTGCTTGCGCTGGCGCTGGTTGCCGCGGCGCCCGTGTCGATCCTGATGTTCTTCACGACGCTGGGCGTTCGTCCCGACGTGATGACGGCGATGCACAATCCGTTCTTCGATCTGAAGTTTGCGGTGACGCTCGCGCTGGCGATCGCGGCGATGGTGGTCAGCCTGCATTTGTCCCGGCCGGAAGCGCTGCTGCGCGGCTGGGCGCTGTTGTTGCTTGTTCCAGCCGGTATCCTCGCTCTCGGGATCGGTGCCGAGATGATGGTGCCGCAGCGGCTGCCGATGATGGCGCGACTGGTCGGTCACAATTCGCGGGTCTGCCTGCTGGCGATCACGCTGTTTTCGCTGCCGCTGCTGGCCGGAGCGCTGGTCGGCCTGCGTCACGGGGCACCGGCGCGGCCGGCCGTCGCCGGTGCCATTGCCGGCATGCTCTCGGCGGGGCTGGCGGCCACGCTCTACGCGTCGCACTGCACCGATGATTCACCGCTGTTCGTCGCGACCTGGTACGGCATTGCTACCGCATTGGTCGCAGCAATCGGCGCACTGGCGGGATCGCGGGTGCTACGATTCTAGAAAATAACACGGCGTTTTCGAGCGAAGCATGCCCTCGGACTTGATCCGTGGGTGGATTGCTGGCCCGCATCGGGAAAAACGCGTCAAAACAAAAGCCCGATCCTGTTTCAGTCAGAACCGGGGTTCTCGGCCGCCGCCTGCTGCATGCGGTGGAAGCGCAGCACCTGTTGCGCGGTGGCGGGCCGCAGCCGTTCATAGGTAGCCTGGCAGGCCTTCAGATCGGTGGGGCCCATCCGTGAAAGATCGTCGCGCATGTTGATGATCGCCCTGACCGTTGACCACGACAGGCCCGCGACTTTTGCCAGGATCATCACGCCCTCGGTGCGGGTTTCGATCATCATGTTTTCCGCGATGGTCACCGTGACATTGGCGAGCGCTGCGATCGAAGCGTTGGCTTCGTCGAACTTGCCGGCCTTGGCGAAGGCCTCGACCTGCTGCTCGTTGAGCCGGCCGTCCTCATGAAGGGATTTGACCAGCGCATGTGCGATGGCGATTTGCTCACTGGCGGCCGACGCCGAGCGCGCGAGCTTTGTCGCTTTGCGCACCGCGGTCGGTACCTCCTTGGCCTGTAGCGGGTTGGCTGCTTCGAGACGAGCACGCACCGTTTCCGATGCCTTGGCGAGCAGTTTTAGATAGAGATGCCGCGGTATATTCGAACGCAGGCCGACGGAGGTCGAGAGATCATCGTTGCCCTCGGCGCGGTCGACCAGCCGGGTGAAGCCACACTCGGAGAATTCGGCGCCGGGGTTGTTGACGGTGTTCTGTACCACTTCGTCGTCGCCGCGCTGCACCAGCACGTCGGTCACCGCGCCACTCAGCACCTTGCGGGTCGAGATCGCCATCAAATGCGCCTGGCTCTTGGTGCGCGCCGTCTCGATCAGCGCGTCGTCGTCGAGCCTTTCCGACTGCGACAATACGGGAGCCGCAACCTCGATCAGATCATCCAGCGCCAGCGCGCGAACGGTTCGCGGCGGTGCGTCAGGAAGCGGAGCGAGTCGGTTGGAGAGCAACGCCTTTGCCGAGCCCTCGATTTGCTGGATCAGGTACTGGAATACGTCGTCGAACAGCTCGATCTGTTGGTCTGAATAGTCGACCGCCCCGTTGATGAAGAGATCGGTCACCCGACGCAGCGTCTCGACCCTGCGCGCGACGGTGCCGTGCGCAAGCGTGGTCTGCAACTCGTCGAGCAGATTGTCGGGACCGGCAACAGCGACTTTCGAATTCATGACTTTATCCTGAGGCATTCTGACACGCAGGCCGGTGACGGTTTCTTCGCCGCCGGGATGGAAAGGCCGGCTGAAATCGCCAACCGCACGCCGGGCGAGCGGCCCGCGACTTCCAGTTCAGTCGCTGTCGGATTGAGAAGCGCGGACGCGGCGGTGCCCATGGCTTTGCCGTTGGTGGAATCAGGTCCCTAAAATTCTAGGAGGGAAAGCCTTTAGGTTTGGTATCTTTTGCAGGCGAGTTCCGCGTTGGTATTTTCCCTTGTTTCGCAATGGAATACCGGAAGGACTGGTCGCTTGAAGGTAGCGAGCAAGCGGATCCAAAACCGTACGTTCCGACGTAGAGCAACGGAATCTGTGCTATGGGCCGGACATTGCTGCGACCTGGTGTGAGTGCGTAAGGACTGAATTGCCGTATTATGATACCAAGATCGCAGCCTGAATCGGCTTCTCAGCCGGCGGTCACTTTTTTATTTCTCTGTGCGGTACCTCATAAATGACGTTGCGGGATAAATTACGGAATCCGGGCTTTTTCGTCGAACCAGCGAGCATCTCGGCCCGACCAACCTTGCGAGGCGGCCATTGAGTGCGACGCAGGCGGCTTCGGATGAGGTTCTGATCGCTCGGATTGCCCAAGGCGACCGGTTCGCCATGCAGGTGCTGTACGGCAGACACCATGTTAGGGTGTTTCGCTTCGGTATTCGACTTGTGCGGGACGAGCAGGTTGCGGAAGATCTCATCAGCGAAGTGTTTCTCGACGTGTGGCGCCAGGCCGGCAAATTCGAGGGCCGGTCCACCGTTTCTACTTGGTTGCTGGCCATTACGCGCTTCAAGGCTCTGTCTGCGCTCCGGCGCCGGAAAGATGTTGAACTGGATGACGAGGCCGCCAATGCGATTGAGGATGCGTCCGATGATCCGGAAGTGTCGGTGCAGAAAAAGGATACCGGTCAAGCGTTGCGCAACTGTCTGAGCGCGCTTTCACAGGAACATCGGGAGATCGTCGATCTCGTCTACTACCACGAGAAATCCGTGGAGGAGGTGGCTGGAATCGTCGGCATTCCCGAAAACACTGTCAAGACGCGCTTGTTTTATGCACGCAAGAAACTTGCCGAACTGCTCAAGGCAGCCGGCGTGGAACGAGGCTGGCCATGATGGCAATGAAGAAAACGCTGGAACAAGAACCCAGTGAAATTGAAATGCTGCTGCCATGGCATGTGGCCGGCACGCTGGGCGTCCGCGATGCGAAGCGGGTTGAGGAAGCGCTGGCCCGCGATCCCGAACTTGCCAGGCAATATGCCGCGGTAAGGGAAGAATACACCGCCACCATCGGCCTCAACGAAAGCCTCGGCGGGCCGTCGGCGCATGCGATGGCGAAGCTGTTCGCGGCCATCGATGGCGAGCCGGCGCGCAAGCCATCGATCCCGAACAGGATTTCCGCCGCAATCTCCGGATTTTTTTCCAGCCTTTCTCCACGCACGCTGGCCTGGTCGGCCAGCCTCGGCGGATTGGCGTTGGTGTTGCAGGCTGGCGTGATCGGCGCGATTCTGGTCAAGAGCGAGCAGCCCGCGGCGTTTCAAACCGCCTCGCTCAGCACCGACGGGCCCGTCACCCGGTCATTGGGGCCGCAGGCGCCGCGTGCGCTGGTGCGGTTCGCACCGGATGCCCGTGTCTCCGACATCACCAAGCTGCTCGCGGCCTACCAGGCCTCGATCATCGATGCCCATGGCGACATGTTCCGGTTGCAGTTCGGCAATCGCGCGATGTCGAAGGATGATGTCGCCGGCCTGATGAACCGGCTCAAGAGCGAGAAGATCGTCAATCTCGCGGTTGCCGCCCAGTAGGCCGCGCGGGGGTCTCGCGGCCGCGCCTTTCGCCGGCTTGAATACCGAGGTATCATGTTCAGAGCGTTTTCGAGCGAAGTGGGTACCGGTTCGCGTGAAGAAAACGCGTCAAAACAAAAATCTAGAGCCCCGTTCCGATTCCATCGGAACGGAAAAGGCTCCAGCGATCGTGCCAACCGGCGAATGAAGGCATTCGGCGCCGCGCTCGCGGCTGCGGTGATGCTGATCTGGGGTGCGGGCGGGGCGGTTCATGCGCAAGCTATGATGCGCACGCCGAGCCTCAACATCGCGCCGCGGATCCCCCATATCAATCCGAACATCACGGGCAGGGTGATCACCAATGTCGAAAGGTTTCCGCGCGGTCCGGGTTGCGGCGACGCTGATCGTCCCGGATGCTCTAACCCATCATCCTCATTCAGTGATGGAGAAAATGGCCGCAAGGCATTGAAGCAGACAAGGCGCGACCATCTGCGGCGCGGCGCGCAGGGCGCGCTGAGCCTGCGCTACATTCCCAATGAAATCGTGGCCGAGATCGACGGCTCGCTATCGCCGGCGCAGGCCGACGAACTGGCGCGGCGACACGGCCTGGCGCTGCTGCAGTCGCAGACGGTTCCGCTGATCGGCGGCACCATCGGCCTGTTCCGCATCACGGATCGCCGCTCGGTCGATCGCGCGAGCCGCGATTTTGCGACCGAATCCAGCGTGCGCTCGGCGCAGCCGAACTACCGCTACGCGTTGCAGGACCAGAAGGCCGCGTTGATCGAGGGCGATCCGGCGCAATACGCATTGGCAAAACTTCGCTTGCCGGAAGCTCACACGCTCGCCCTCGGCGCCAACGTTACGATCGCCGTGATCGATTCCGGAATAGACGTCAAACATCCGGAACTCGCGGACAGCATTGCGGCCTCCTGGGATGCGCTGGGCAGCAAGGAAGGTCCGCACCTCCATGGCACCGGCGTGGCCGGCGCGATTGTCGCACATGGGCGGCTGATGGGGAGCGCACCGGCGGCGAGTATTCTGGCAATTCGCGCTTTCGCGGCGGCGCAGAACGGCGCCGAAAGCACCTCGTTCGTTATCTTGCGCTGCCTCGATTACGCCGCCTCTCACGGTGCGCAGATCATCAATATGAGCTTTGCCGGCCCGAAGGATGCAATGATCGAGCGTGGCGTCGCCGCGATCGCGGCCAAGGGTATCGTGATGGTGGCCGCCGCCGGCAATGCCGGTGCAAAATCCGCACCCCTGTATCCGGCAGCCAATCCCGCTGTGATCGCCGTCAGCGGCACCGACGCGCAGGACAGATTGTTTTCGGCGTCGAACCGCGGCCCCTACATCGCCGTGGCGGCGCCGGGTGTCGATATCTTTCTGCCGGCGCCGGGCGACAAATACCAGATGACGTCAGGCACCTCGTTCTCGGCGGCTTTGGTCAGCGGTATCGCGGCGCTGCTGCTGGAACGCAATCCGACACTGAAGCCGGATGATCTTCGCACGATCCTGACCAGGACCGCCCGCGATCTCGGTGCGCCCGGCCGCGACGATTTATTCGGCGCTGGCGAGGCCGACGCCTATGCCGCCGTCACCGCAACCGCCGCTGCGTCGTCGCCGCCGGTCGCGGCATCGGATCGACCTGCGATGGGGGAGCCTGCCGAAAAACCTTCGGATCAAAAAGAGCTGGAACAACGGGACGGTCCGACCGGCCGCGCATTGGCGTCGGACAAAGCGGCAGCCGGCGAGGCCGATCGGCCGGGTGCGCGTTAATTTAGCGAACGGCTCTGGGTCGGCAAAAACCCTGCCAGAAAGTAAAAAATCCTCCCTGGGCTTTGAACGTTCCGTCACCCTGCCGCGACTTACCGGCTGGGAGCGGTAAACCCCTCCCGAGGCTGTATTCGGCGCGAGCGCCCATCCACCCAGCGCCCCAATATGGCTTGACCCGTCCGGTTGTCCCCCCGGGCGGGTCTTCCCTTTTTGAGGGGGAAATCTTCGCCAAGTCGCATGGGCGTCTCGGGCTAGCCGGGAACAAGCAACAACCCCGGATCTTCTGAGCCAAAGCGAGTTCCCTCACTGGACATTGGCGAAGTTTTCCACAGAATATCTCCGTCACGTTCAATTGATTCGGTGCGGTTGCGTCTGCGTCCGTTCTTCTCCTTACGGGCAGCTTCATGACACAACGACTCGACGTGGCTCGCGGCCGCGATGTTCTTGCGCGCTGGTGCAATCTTGCCGAGAAAAGGCTGGAATACCTCACCGAACTGTTCGAGACCGGCCGCTGGCGCCGCTTTCACAGCGAGACTGCTTTCTTCGAAAACATCATGGAAGCCAAATCGGCTGTGGAAACCTGGCGTGACCTGTCGAAGCGCAAGACTTCTCCTGACAACAAGACTTCTCCTGACAATTTGGCGGTCGATGTTTCCCGGTCTGGTCGCGCCGGTATGATGTCATTGCGCAATCGGGCGCAGAACGAGCGGCCTTCATCGCAACCGATACGTTTTCCTGCCGAAGTGACCGCCAGGGTTCATTCCGCCGCGGCGATCGATACGCCGGCTTTCGAGCCGGACTTGCCGGCGCTCGAACGGACGCCAGAGCCAGCAGGGGACAACGCCGCCGAACCGGCGCACGACGTCGCCTCGATCCAGGAACGCTATCCGCTGCTGCGCAACGCGCTTTAGATGTATTTTGACGCGTTTTCTTTACGCGAACCGGTATCCACTTCGCTCGAAAACGCTCTAGCTACTTCTCACCACATTGTTGCCGACGACCACCTGCGCAAGACGTTGCGCGCCCTCGGCGGCGAGGTCAGGCGTGACGGGACGGGTGTGGTCGAGACCGACCACCGCGCCGCGCGGGGTTTCCGCAATCATGTTGGTGTTGACCAGCGCGGTGCCCGCGCCCGGCGTCACCGACACGCCGACGCCAATAAGGGCCTTGCGGATGACATTGCCCGAGATGACGACGTCGCGCAGATATTTGCCCCAGCCGGCCATGATGCCGAACGAGGGCGCGTTCTCGATCACATTGCCGGTGACGGAACTGTCGGCCTCGACATAGATGCCGACGCCGGCGTCATCGTCGGGCGCGGTGCCGATCGGCCGCTTCGGCAATAGGTTGCGGATGATATTGCCGTGTACGACGGCGATGCGTCCGCCCTCGTTGAAGTTGCAGACCGAGACGCCGAACGCCGCGCCGTCCACGGTGTTGTTGGCGATCACCGCGCCCTCGAAGGCGAATTCAGAATACAGCGCCACCTCGCGGACGTCGCTGACGCTGTTGCCGGAAATCTGGATGTTGGATGCCGAATTGCCGCGCACCGCGGAATAATCGCAATTGCGGATGCGGTTGCCACGCACGATGACGTTGCCGGCGCGAAACGCGTTGATGGCGTTGCCGTATTGTCCGGAGCCGCCGGGTCCGGCCTTGATATCCTCGATGCGGTTGTCGACGACCTGTGTGCCGTCGTCGCCGATCGCGTTGCGCAGGATCTCGATGCCGTTGTCGTTGGTGCCGATGATGGTGTTGCGCGCGACCTGCAAACCCCGCGCGTCGAACGAGACGAACGCAGTGGAGGCCGTGTTGGTGATGGTGTTGCCGCTGATGTCGCCGGAGACTTCCTCGAACCAGATGCCGGCGCCGCCGCTATCCGAGATTTCGCAATCGACGATGCGGATGTCGGTGCCAGCGAGGCAATGCACCAGGCCGCGCCGGGCCGGCAAGGCAATGCCGTCGCCGTCCAGCGTGATGCCGGTGAGGCCGATATGCCCGGCGCCTTCGCTCTGGAGCATCGACGCGCCGCCGTTGAAGATCAGTTTGGTGGCGCCGCGCACGCCGACCAGTTGCGTGCCGTTCTGGAGATGAAGCAAGCCGGTGCGATAGACGCCAGGCGGCAAGGCCAGCGGCACCTGCGCGCGCGCCGCTTCGTCGATCGCGTGCTGCAGCGCCTTGGTCTGGTCATCGGCGCTGCCGGATCGCACGCCATGCTGCGTGGCGTCACGCCCGAGCACCGATATCAACGGAGCCGCCCGCGCGGCATCCGGTGAAACCGCGAGCGCACCGGCAACGCCGGCGGCGGAGGCTCCAATCAGATGGCGGCGGTTGATGTCCATGATCACTTTTTCCAAAGGACGCTGCTCTCGCGCGCCATGCTCACCGAAGTAACGCAAAAAAGCGGCTAGGCAGGGTGTGGCCGGGGGCCAAACGTGACGATTGTTGGAGGTAGGGTTAACCGTCGGCGAGTTTTCTCGCCGACTCGCGGGCGGCAACCGCAGGACGCTATGCGGACTTCAGCGCCGCGCTTCGCGCCAGTCTTATCATTTCCATCAGCATCGCTTCACCGGCATCGACAAGCTCCTCGAGTGTGAGGCGGGCGGTGCCCTTTTGCCGGGAAACGCCATCGCGCGGCAGGGGGGGAACATGGATAAATGCCGCGAGGCGCGGGCCGTCATGACGTTTTGTCGCCTCGATCGCCCGCCAGCTCAGATAATTGCAGAGATAACTGCCGGCATTGTTCGAGGTTCGCGCATCGATGCCGGCGGCAAGCGCGGCGCGCAACAGCCGTTCGGTGTGCGGGCCGAACATCACGGCGTCGGCACCGCCGGCGATCGATCCGTTGCGCACGCGCGTGTGATCGGCGTCGGGCCACAGCATGGTGACGGCGTTGCGGGCGCGGGTCTCGATCCGCAGCCAGGAGGTGCGTGCGGCGAGGCCGAACATCAACAGCGCCTCCGGACGGTGCTTTGCGAGCAGTTCGGGCAATTGCCTGTCGACCGCGCTGTAGGTCACGGGAAAGATATGGCCGGACAGTTCAACATCGGCCAAAGCGGGACGGCGCAGTTTTATCAGGCGTGCGACCAGCGGCTGCGTCGGATTGTAGGGCGCACCCGGGAACGGCTCAAAGCCGGTGACGAGGATACGGAGTTTCGTCATGTGAAGCGGCTCAATCCATTGCAATACGTCACACCGACGGGCGGCTAGCGCAGCATTTCCGCTATCTGTTCGGCCGCAACCGCTGGCGTGATCCGGCCATCGGCCACTTCAACCTCCGTCTTTTTCACTCTGTTACGGATTGCGGGATCGGCGCGCAGCCGCGCCATCAAGCGCTGCTCCAGCATCGACCACATCCATTTCACTTGCTGCTGCTGCCGCCGCGAGGTGAAATCGCCGGATGCGGTCATCGCGTCGCGGTGATCGAGAATTTTCTGCCAGAGTTTTTCGACGCCGGCGCCGGTCAGGGCCGAAAACGTCACCACTGGCGGATGCCAGTGTTCGGAGCGTGGGCCCAGAATGCGAAGTGCGCTGCGATAGTCGGCCGCGGCACGATCGGCGCGCTTGACGTTGTCGCCGTCAGCCTTGTTGACCGCGATCATGTCGGCGAGTTCGACCAGACCCTTCTTGATGCCCTGCAATTCGTCGCCGGCGCCGGGCAGCATCAGCGCCAGGAAAAAATCCGTCATGTCGCAGACCGCGGTCTCGGATTGCCCGATGCCGACCGTCTCCACCAGCACGACATCGAATCCGGCCGCCTCGCACAACAACATCGACTCGCGGGTCTTTGCCGCGACCCCGCCGAGTGTGCCCGAGGTCGGCGACGGACGGATATAGGCGGCTCCGGATGCGGACAGCCGCGCCATCCGGGTCTTGTCGCCCAGGATCGACCCGCCGGTGCGGACGGAGGAGGGATCGACAGCGAGCACCGCGACCTTTTGGCCGCGCTCGATCAGGAACATGCCGAGTGTGTCGATGGTGGTGGATTTTCCAACCCCAGGCGAGCCGGTGATGCCGACGCGGACGGCCTTGCCGGTGTCCGGCAGCAGCGCCTGCACGAGATCGCGCGCCGCGGCCTGGTGATCGCTGCGTCGGCTCTCGACCAGCGTGATCGCGCGCGCCAGCGCGGCGCGATTGCCGGCGCGAAGCTCTTTCATCAGCTTGCCAGTGTCGAGCGCTTTGCCGGTCATTGCGAACTGTCGTCATCGCCCTTGGGCCGCGCACCGGCGAAAATCGATGCGCCTTCCGGGCTCAAATAGGGCTTCAGGGTTTCCCACGGCACGAACGCGACATACTCGCCCTCGGCATAGGGTCCGACCGCGTAAGGCGGGTAGTGAAAAGTGAGGCCGGAGCTCTTGCCCGGAGTGGTGGAAGGCGCCAGCGTCACCGCGCCGATCTTGAGCAGCTTTGGCTCAAGGCCCTTGAACCACTCGGCCGTCGCCGTCTCGGTGGCGTCCCGCTTCTTCTTTTCGATCTTCAACGAGGCGATCACGGCTTTGAGGATCGCCTGCATGGTCGGACCGTTGTCTGCGGTCTCGATGAAGAACGGCCGGATACTGATGCGTTTTTGTGCGGTCCGGTCCCAGAGAATGGTGTTGACGTCAGTGTTCGGATGCGCGGCGTGGGCGTCGACATAGTCGGAGCGCAGGATGCTCACATAGCGATCGGCCACCACCGAGCGGATGTCGTATTTGCGTTCATAATTCCAGGCGCCATCGCGAAACATTTGCGGGTCGGTCTTGCGGTAAGAAGCGGCATCCGCGGCCTGCTTGTCGATCCACTTCCTGCCCTCGGCCAGGCAATCTGCCGCGAGCGCCGGATCGGCCTTTATCTTGTCTTCGAGGAAAACGCTGACCTCGACGTTTTTGTTTTTGATGGTGGCGTCAGGCTTGAGATCGGCGGCAGGTGCTGCGGCAGGCACCATCACGCATGTGATCGCAGTCAACAACATCATTCGGGCGAACGTGAGTGCAACGCGGCGCAAGGCAAATCCTTCAAGCAAAATTTTGTGTTGCGCAGCTACTCCGCGGCCTCGCTATGCCCCAGTCTGGCGTTGAGCTTGTGGATCAGCTCTTCCGCGGCATCGGCGATCACCGTGCCGGGCGGGTAGATCGCCTCGGCGCCAGCCTTGTAGAGGGCGTCGTAATCCTGCGGCGGCACCACGCCGCCGATGATGATCATGATGTCGTCGCGGCCCTGCTTCTTCAGCGCCGCCTTCAGTTCCGGCACGGCAGTGAGATGCGCTGCGGCCAGCGATGACACGCCGAGGATATGCACATCGTTCTCGACCGCCTGCCGCGCCGCCTCGTCGGCGGTCGCAAACAGCGGTCCGATATCGACGTCGAAGCCGACATCGGCAAAGGCGGACGCGATCACCTTCTGGCCGCGGTCGTGGCCGTCCTGGCCGATCTTGGCGACCAGGATGCGCGGCCGACGGCCCTCGGCCTCCTCAAACGCGTCGATCAGCGCCTGCACCTTCTCGACCCGGTTCGACATGGTGGATGCCTCGCGCTTGTAGACGCCGGTAATGGATTTGATCTCGGCACGGTGCCGTCCGAACACCTTTTCCATCGCATCGGAGATTTCGCCGACGGTGGCCTTGGCTCGCGCGGCGTCGATCGCCAGCGCCAAGAGGTTGCCGTTGCCTTCGCCGGCGCTGCGGGTCAGGGCGGCCAGCGCGTCGTCGACGTCCTGCTGGCGGCGCTCGGAGCGCAGCCGCGACAGCTTGTCGATCTGCAGTCGCCGGACCGTGGCGTTTTCAACCTTCAGTACGTCGATCGGCGCCTCATTGACCGGCTGGTACTTGTTGACGCCGATCACCGCCTGCTTGCCGGCGTCGATGCGTGCCTGAGTCCTCGCGGCGGCTTCCTCGATCCGCAACTTCGGCACGCCAGCCTCGATCGCTTTTGCCATGCCGCCGAGTTCTTCCACCTCCTGGATGTGCCCCCATGCTTTGGCCGCGAGATCGCGCGTCAGGCGCTCGACATAATAGGAGCCGCCCCAGGGGTCGATGATCCCGGTGGTGCCGCTTTCCTGTTGCAGGAACAATTGCGTGTTGCGGGCGATGCGCGCGGAGAAATCGGTCGGTAGCGCCAAGGCCTCGTCGAGCGCGTTGGTGTGTAGCGACTGGGTATGGCCTTGCGTCGCCGCCATCGCCTCGATCGTGGTGCGTACCACATTGTTGTAGACGTCCTGCGCGGTCAACGACCAACCCGAGGTCTGGCAATGCGTGCGCAGGCTGAGCGAGCGCGGGTCCTTCGGATTGAACGGTTTCAAGAGCTTCGCCCACAACAGCCGGGCGGCGCGCATCTTGGCGACTTCCATGAAGAAGTTCATGCCGATCGCCCAGAAGAACGACAGCCGTGGCGCGAAGCGGTCGACGTCGAGACCGGCTGCAAGGCCCGCGCGCAGATATTCGACGCCGTCGGCGAGCGTATAGGCGAGCTCGAGATCCTGCGTCGCGCCGGCCTCCTGCATATGATAGCCGGAGATGGAAATAGAGTTATATCTCGGCATCTTCTGCGAGGTGTAGGCGAAGATGTCGGAGATGATCCGCATCGAGGGCGCCGGCGGATAGATATAGGTGTTGCGCACCATGAACTCTTTCAGAATGTCGTTCTGAATCGTCCCTGAGAGTTTCTCCGGCGGCACGCCCTGTTCCTCGGCAGCCGCAACGAACAGCGCAAGGATCGGCAGCACCGCGCCGTTCATGGTCATCGACACGCTCATCCGGTCGAGCGGTATCCCTGAGAACAGCGTGCGCATGTCGTAGATCGAGTCGATCGCGACCCCGGCCATGCCGACGTCACCCGACACGCGCGGATGATCGGAATCGTAGCCGCGGTGGGTGGCGAGATCGAACGCCACCGACAGGCCCTTCTGTCCGGCGGCGAGGTTGCGGCGGTAGAACGCGTTGGAATCTTCCGCGGTCGAGAACCCGGCATATTGCCGGATGGTCCAGGGCTGGTTGACATACATCGTGGGGTAGGGGCCGCGCAGATAGGGCGCGATGCCGGGCCACGTGTCGAGGAAATCAATGCCCGCAAGATCGGCTTCGCCATAGGCCGGCTTCACCAGGATGCCTTCGGGCGTGAGCCAAGGTTCGGCATGGCCCGCTACGGCCGCGCCGGGGGCCTTTTCAAAGGCGATCGCTGCGAAGTTCGGTATTCGGCTCATCGGTATCAATCATAGCACAGGTATCGGCGGCAGGTCGTGGCTTCAGTCGTGATCCGGATGCTGCCGGCTGACGATGCTGTTAACCTTCTCCGGGCCGTAATTTTGCAGCGTGGTCTGGCTCGGCAGATTGGAGATCGCGACCACCCAGCCGAGCCGGGATTCGGTTCCATATTGCCTCGTTGGCACCAGCCGGTCCGGCCGGTCGAAGGCGCCGATCATGATCTCGATCTTCGGGCCATCGATGCGGCGGAAACTCAGGGGTGTGCCGCAACTGGAACAGAAATCGCGCTCGGCGATCGAGGAGGAGGGGAACGCCGATGGCTTGCCCCGGGTCCAGGCGAAATCGGCTTTTTCGATCTCGGCAAAGGAGGCAAACGGCGAGCCCGACGCCTTCTGGCACATCCGGCAATGACAGATGCTGACTTTCAGCGGCGGTGCCGAGAGCGCGAAGCGGATGGCGCCGCATTGGCAGCCACCGGTCAGGACAGGTTTGGTCGCCGTCATGTTTGCTCCATCCGCTGCCAGGCCTGCTGCAACATCGCCAATGCATCGTCGCCGGCGAAGATAAAATCGCCGATACCGGCGTCGCGCAGCGCGGCTTCCTGCTCGCCCGGCCGTCCCGCCAGATAGATATGTTTGGCGCCGGCGGCTTGAAGGGCCTTGGCGGCGGCCAGAGCTTGTTCCGCATAGACCTTGTCCGAGGAACACAGGCAGACAAAGCCCGCGCCCGCGGATTTAAAGGCCGAGGCAAGCGTTGCCGGATCGGCAAATGCCGGCGCATCGACTGCCTCGATCCCGCCGGTCTCGAAAAAGCTTTTTGCAAAGGTTGCGCGGGCGGTGAAATCGGCGGGCGTGCCGAGATTGGCGATGAAAACCTTCGGACGCGCGCCACGCGCCTTCAGTGTTTCGTCCGACTTGTCGCGCAAGCGTTCGAACGGCGCCGCCAGCCGAATCGGCGGCAACGCATCGAATTTGAACTTGGCTTCGCCATAGGATTCAAGCGCCACGGGTTGGGCGTCGAGCACCGCGACATGGGCCTCGCCAAGGTTCGGAAACGCGCTGGCGCCGGTCAGCACCGTCTTTCGCCTGGCAATATCGGTCTCGCGCGCGGCCCGTGTCGCCGCAACCTTGCGCTGGATCAGGTTCTGTTGAAACGCTGCGAACAGGCCGCCGGCTTTTTCGATCTCCTGGAATAGCGACCACGCCGCTTCGCAGAGTTGCTGCGTCAGCGTCTCGATGCCACCGGACCCCGCCGCGGGGTCCGAGACTTTGGCGAGATTGGATTCCTCGAGCAGCACCAGTTGCGTGTTGCGTGCCACCCGCCGCGCGAGCGGATCCGGCAAGCCCAGCGCCAGTGTGTGCGGCAGCACCGTGATCGCGTTGGCGCCGGCAAGGCCCGCCGAGAACGTCGCCATGGTGGCGCGAAGCATGTTCACGTAAGGGTCGCGCCGGGTCAGCATCCGCCACGCGGTATCGGCGGCGACGAAGACAGGCTGCGGCTCGAGTCCGCAAGCCTGATCGATCCGTGCCCATAACAGCCGCAGCGCGCGGAACTTGGCCATGGTCAGAAACTGATCGGCATCGGCGGCGAGCCGCGCATAGATCATGCGCCGCGCGACTTCGAGCGCAACGCCGGTACTTTCCAGCGCACGCAGATAGGCAACGCCGGCCGCCAGCACGAATGCTAGTTCCTGCGCTTCCGATCCGCCGGCGTCATGGATCACCCGACCATCGCCCGGCGCGAACGGGCCCTTGAAGCCGAGCGCGGCGAGGCCCTTGATGCCGCTGGTGAGCGCGGGGACGATCTCTTCCCAACTATAAGGGCTTGATCCCCACACCGCGCAGGCGCCGAGCGGATCGAGGCCGAAGCGGATATTACACGCGCCGGGCGGAATGTCCTTGCGCTTGATGTATTCGGCAAGATTGATCGCGGCCATCCGCGATTGCGGTCCGACCTCAAGTTCGATCGCAATGCCGGCATCGAGGAACACGCCGTCGAGCACCTTTTCGATTGTCTCCGCCGTTGGTGCCAGCCCGTAGCCATGGGCGCCGTTGGCGCCGGCAAACACCAGCGTCAGGCCCGTCGCGCCGTTTTCGAGATCATGCCGCGCCTGCGCGTTGGCGGCAGACGCGTCGGGATGATCGATCCGCTGCATGACCTGCCACGGCGCGGTCGCGGCGCGGCCCGTGACCGGCGCGGTGTTGGCCGCGCGCCGATAGATCGGTTCGATCCGCAAGCCGTCGGAAGTCGTGCCAACCAGTTTCTCGAACGGTGCGCCCTTCAGCACGCCGTCGACCAGCTTGCGCCAGTCGTCGTAGCTTGCGGGCGCGAAATCGGCAGCCAGCCGCAGATCGTCGGTTTCAGAAGTCATCGGCGGGTCGTTTCCAGCTTTATCTTGACGCCAGTTTGGTCCGGTTGACTGGAAATTGCCACGGCCGGACAGCCAAGCCAAACGGTTGTTTGGGTCCGCCGGTCAGCCCAAATCGGGCAGCCGCTCGATACCTTCGGTCGAGAGGCCCGCGAGCGCCGTCTTGATGCTGCGGCCGGCGATCAGGCGGTCGGGTGCGATTTCCACGAGCGGCATCAGCACGAAGGCGCGCTCAAACAGCCGCGGGTGCGGCAGCGTCAGTTCCGGCCCGTCGAGCGATACATCGTCGTAGGCGATCATGTCGAGATCGAGCGTGCGAGGACCCCAGCGCGTTTCGCGGGCGCGATCGCGGCCGAACTTCTTTTCGATCTTGTGCAGCGTGAACAGCAGCGCATGGGGATCGAGGCTGGTTTCGATTTCGATGCAGGCATTGACGAAGCGCGCCTGCGCTTCATCACCCCATGGGGGTGTGACGTAGTCGGAGGACCGGGCCAGCAGCGCCGCCTGCGCCATGCCGCAGATATCGGCGATCGCCTTTCGGAATGTCGCGCGTACCTCGCCGATATTGCCGCCAAGCGCAATCAGGACGTCAGCCATGGTAGGGGCGTTGCCGCGTGCGGGTCAGGATCACACCGACGTCTTCGAAAATCGCGGCGATCGGGGCATGCGGTTTGTGAACGGTAACTTTGACGGCATCGATGCGGGCAAATGCGGCCAGGATCGCGTCGGCGACGGCGCCCGCGGCGCGTTCCAGCAGCTTGTAGTTGGAATCTTTGAAGGTGGCTGACGCGATTGCAACCACGCTGGAATAAGAAACGGTGTCGGCAAGGCGATCGGTGCGCGAGGATTCCGACAGATCGGCTGACAGTTCGAGATCGATGATAAAACGCTGGCCGATCGCCGTCTCATGTTCCATCACGCCATGGCGGGCATGGATCACCAGGCCAGTGATGAAGATCGCGTCCGTCATCCCTTGTCCTCGATCGCGACGGCGACCCGTAGCGCTTGCAATGTTTCGGCCACGTCATGGGTTCGAATGATCCGTGCACCGCCCTTGGCCGCCAGCAGATGCGCTGCAATCGAGCCGCCGAGACGCTGATGCGGTTCCGATGGTGTGATGGAATCGATGAAGCGCTTGCGCGAGGCGCCGACCAGAAGCGGCAGGTTGAACACGCGCAGTTCATCGAGCCGGGCCAGCGCAATCATGCTCTGCTCCTGGGTCTTGCCGAAACCAATGCCGGGATCGAGCACGATATTTTCGGATGCAATACCGGCCGCCGCCGCGATCGCGAGCGAGCGTTCGAAGAAGGCGGCGATATCCCGCATGATGTCGATCGTGGCATCGGCACTGTCGCGATTGTGCATGATGACGACAGGCGAACGGCGCTCTGCCACCAGCGTCGCCATTCCTGGATCGCGCTGCAGACCCCAGACGTCGTTGGCGATCATGGCTCCCGTATCCAGCGCCCAGGCCACCACCGACGACTTCATGCTGTCGATGGAGACGGGGACACCGAGCGAGACGACCTCGGGCAACACGGGTCGCAGGCGTCGTTGCTCTTCATCGGCTGAGACCGGTTTCGAGCCGTAGGGCCGGGTGGATTCCGCGCCGATATCGATGATGTCGGCGCCCTCGGCGATCATTCGCCGGGCCTGCGCCAGCGCAAGCTCCGGGGTGATGAACTTGCCGCCGTCGGAGAATGAATCGGGCGTCACATTCAGTACGCCCATCACGACGGGATGAGGCCGGGACATCAGGTCGCGGAGTACCGGATGACCTGCCGAGGCGGTCGCGGAAGCGGGTCTGGAGGTGCTCGCGATCATGTGGTCGCTTTGCGCGGTCCCCGCATGGGAGTCAAGATGCGGCGCAGGACAGCGATCTGGGCGGCCGGCCTTTTCAGGCCCGTCCGAAGCGGGCGGGCGATCCCAGCCGATGGAGATATTGCGCGGAAGCCCGATCGCCCGGTTTGTCTTAATAGCTGATCTTGGGCTGCAGCTTGCGCGCCTGTGCGATTAATTGCTCGACCGACTTTTCCGATGGCATGACCCGGACGAGCTTGCGCTTCGTGTTCACGTCTTTCATGTTCCGGGCCAGCCGCGCCGGATTGCGCAGCGCCAGCTCCCGAACCGTGGTGACACCGGCCGCCCGCACCAGCCCGACCTTGGCCTTGCCCATGCCGGGAATCCGCATGTAGTCGGAGATATTCGCCCATTCGAGCAATTGCTGCTCGCTGATGCCGGTCTTCGCCGCGAGCGCCTTGCGTCCCTTGACGGTGCGGGTCGCCTCAAGCAGCGCGTCGGTCGTGCGAATGCCCAGCGCCTTCAGTTTCGACGCCGTGAAGGCCGTCAGGCCTTCAATCTCGGAGATTGGATATGTCATGATGTCCGATATTAAAGGGTAGCTTGAGCGGACCGGTCCTGTCAGGCGAACTGACTGAGGCTCTGCTTCCCTGCAATAATCTCGCCCATCCGATCCCCTCCCATCCTGTCGCGGCCGAACCTGAAAAGTTCGCGCGCGATATCCTCAATTTGCGCCATGCCCAGGCCAAGCCCCATCAGCCTGGGCACCGAGAGTCATCAAGCCGCTACCGATCAGCGGCACGAAAACCACGCCGCTGCTTGAAGCAGCGATAGCCGCTTCAACGTCGCGAATAGTGTCGATCAGGGCCCGGACTTCGTCGGAAGAACCCTGGTTGCGCAAAAAAACCGGAATGATGCCGATGTTTTTTCGGCGACAGAATTTTCTCTTCCGGCTCTTGCAGCCAGTTGTCCTGTCAATTCATCCATGTGGCCCCAATCCTCAACCGGTTGCTTACCGGATCCGTGCCCCCGGATTATTTTGATCTGCCGCATTGTGAATTACAAGCGATCCGCGCCCGCGGAGGACGATTCGCGTGGCGAGTGTTGCAGCCATGCAAGAGTGGGGCGGTTTTCGAGCGAATATATCGCACCACGCGCGTTGTTTCGGCGGTACCGACTTACGTTATGGCCGCAGATGATTTCAATCCGTTTCCGGGATGCGGTATGCTTGTGTCGGGTCCAAACCTTCGATCCGCGTGAAGAGGCGGTGCAATGGCTGCGTTCGACGACAAGATAGGCGATACCCCCGAGAAGATTTTTATCGGCAAGGGCGAGCAGCCGGCCTGGTTGACGCTCGCGCTCGGCAATCGCCATGGTCTCGTTACCGGCGCGACTGGTACCGGCAAGACCGTCTCGCTGCAGGTCATGGCCGAGGGCTTTGCGCGCGCCGGCGTTCCGGTTTTTGCGGCCGACATCAAGGGAGACCTTTCGGGCATCTCCGAAGCCGGCGCGCCCACGGATTTTCTGGTCAAGCGCGCCGCCGACATGGGGCTCACGTTCCAGCCCGACCGGTTCTCGACGGTATTTTGGGATGTGTTCGGCGAGCAGGGCCATCCGGTGCGCGCTACCGTCACGGAGATGGGACCACTCTTGTTGTCGCGGATGCTCGATCTGAACGATGTGCAGGAGGGAGTTCTCAACGTCGCCTTCCGCGTCGCCGACGACAATGGCCTGGCGCTGATCGACATGAAGGATCTGCGTGCGCTGCTTGATGCGATCGTTCCGGACCCGGGCAAGAAAGGCGCCGATGGCGACGACGATCCGCTGGCGCCGATCCGCAAGGCCGCACAGAGCTTCGGCAATGTCACCAGGGCCACCGTCGGCACCATTCAGCGCCAGCTTCTGGTGCTGGAAAATCAGGGTGGGGCGAAATTCTTCGGCGAACCGGCGCTGTCGCTGAAGGATTTCATGCGCACTGACCGCGATGGCCGGGGCATGGTCAATATCCTGGTCGCCGACAAGTTGATGCAGAGTCCGCGGCTGTACGCCACCTTCCTGCTGTGGATGCTGTCGGAACTGTTTGAGGAACTGCCGGAGGCGGGCGATCCGCCCAAACCAAAACTGGTGTTCTTCTTCGACGAGGCGCATCTGTTGTTCAATGATGCGCCGAAGGCGCTGATGGACAAGATCGAGCAGGTGGTGCGGCTGATCCGCTCCAAGGGCGTCGGCGTCTATTTCGTGACGCAGAATCCGGTCGATGTGCCGGACACGGTGCTCGGCCAATTGGGCAACCGCGTGCAGCATGCGTTGCGCGCCTTCACGCCGCGCGACCAGAAGGCGGTGGCTGCGGCCGCGCAGACGTTCCGGCCCAACCCGAAGCTTGACACCGCGAAGGTCATCATGGAATTGGGCAAGGGCGAAGCGCTGGTGTCGTTCCTGGAAGGCAACGGCACGCCTGCGATGGTCGAGCGGGTGATGATCCGGCCGCCCTCGGCGCGGATCGGGCCGATCACGCCGGAGGAGCGCAAGGCGATCATGGATGTGAGCCCGGTGAAGGGCAAATACGATACCGCGATCGATCCTGAATCCGCCTATGAGATCATTCAGAAGCGGTTGGCCGGGACCGCGGCGCCCGGCGCAGGCAGCGGTGGCGGCGGAATTCTGGGGCAGATCGGGGCGATTGCCGGCACGATCTTCGGCACCAACGTGCCGCGCGGCAGGCTGTCGACCGGCCAGATTGTCGCGCGAAACGTCACCCGCTCGGTGGCCGACAAGGTGGCCGGCGGAGTCGCTGCCGATCTCGGCAAGTCTGTCGGCGGCTCGATCGGTGGTTCGGTCGGCCGCGCGCTGGTGCGCGGTGCGCTCGGCGGCCTGCTGCGACGATGAATTGCGACTGCCCGTTCGAACGCCGGGACGATCGTGCTCCAATGTGACGGAAACGAGCGGCGCCGGGATATCCGTCGTTGCGGGCGCCGTTCGATATTTTCTTTCCGGTCTTGGCGAGCGGCTTGCCTCCGGCATCACGGGGACTACAACCTGACTTCAAGCAATCCTTAGGCCCAGCCAGGGGAAAGATCGGAAATGTCCATCGCAGCACAATTACAACCGGTCCTCGATCGTATCGACGCCGATTTCGACAACAGCCTGGAGCGGCTGTTCACGCTTTTGCGGATCAAGTCGATCTCGGCCGATCCGGCCTTTGTCGCCGATTGCAAGGCCGCCGCCGATCATCTGGCAAGGGACATTGCGACGCTCGGTTTTGCGACCGAGGTGCGGCCGACCGCCGGCCACCCCGCCATCGTCGCAAAGGTCAATGGCAACAAGGCCAATGGAGGTAAGGATTCGCGACCCCATGTGCTGTTCTACGGTCACTATGATGTCCAGCCGGTCGATCCGCTCGATCTATGGCATCGCCCGCCGTTCGATCCCGTCGTCACCGAGCACGCCGACGGACGCAAGATCATCGTGGCGCGCGGCGCCCAGGACGACAAGGGGCAGTTGATGACCTTCGTCGAGGCCTGCCGCGCCTGGAAGCAGGTCACGGGCTCGCTGCCAGTCGATATCACCATCGTCATCGAGGGCGAGGAAGAAGTCGGCTCGAAGAACTTCGTCCCGTTCCTCGAACAGAACAAGGAAGAGTTCAAAGCGGATTTCGCGCTGGTCTGCGATACCGGCATGTGGGATCCGAATACGCCGGCGATCACCACTTCGCTGCGTGGCCTGCTCTACGAGGAGGTGTGGGTCAAGGCGGCCAACCGCGACCTGCATTCGGGCCTGTTCGG